>JAJTXU010000267.1 GCA_021462845.1 Anaerolineales bacterium | reverse complement strand
CAAAGTGGACTTCCGCAACGCGATCATCGTGATGACCTCCAACATCGGCGCGGATGTGATCAAGAAACAATCGTCGCTCGGCTTCGCGCTCAAACGCGACGAAGTGACCGAAGAGCGGCTCTCTTACGAAGACATGCGCAAGAAGTTGAACGAATCACTCAAACGCGCGTTTCGTCCCGAGTTCATCAACCGCCTCGACGCGACCGTTATCTTCCGCGCGCTCAATAAGGAAGACATCCAGCAGATCGTTTCGCTCGAACTGGATAAAGTCGCCGAGCGCCTCAAGGAACATGACCTCATCCTGACCGCCACATCCGAAGCCCTCGCCTCTCTCGCGGACCTTGGGTATGACACCGAATTCGGCGCCCGCCCCCTCCGCCGCGTGATCCAGCAGAAGGTGGAAGATCCGCTATCCGACAAATTGCTGAGCGGCGAATTCCAACACGGCGATTCGATCCTTGTGACGATGAATCCCGATGGAGAGATCGTCCTCGAACGGCAGGAGATTCCTGAAGTTGAGGAAGAGCCGGTAGTGTAAGAGAGAATTGAGAGTGGAGACCACGGTCTCCACTCTCTTATTTTCCGCATTCACAAAGCAATAACATTGAAATGAAAATAGTATTTTTATACTATTCAGCGCTTCAGGGATTAGTGTTAAGATAGCGCAGTTATTTTGGGGACAAAAAATTCGATTTTCAGTTGTTCAAGTTTCTTCGAGACACGTCATCAATGTTGTGGATCATTTGGTCATCCACCGGAGTATTGCTATGAATCAAAATAAGTTGTTTGCGATAATTCTTGTCGGTTGTTTGGTTTTGGGGAATCTTGGTTTCACAACCCTGCCATCCGCGCTCAACATTAGCGCGCCCGTGCTGGATAATTTCAACCGCGCCAATGGAGGATTGGGAGCCAATTGGTTTGGCGCGACGACAGGATACGCCATTTCATCCAATACGGTGGATGTGGGGAACGGCGACGGTATTTTTTGGGGCGCTCAGTATGGCGCCGACCAGGAAGCGTTCGTCACTTTTTCATCCATCGATCCGGTCGGGTCAGATCAAGCCATCGTCTTGAAATCCCAAAGCAGAACTACCTGGTCGAGCGGGGTACTCGCGGTTTCATATAAGGCGGCAAGTCAGGTCGTTCAGGTATGGACTTTCTCCGGCACACAAGGTTGGGTCCAACGCGGAACAAATGTATCCGCCGCGTTTGCAAACGGGGACCAACTCGGCGCGCATGCTACCGCGACCGGGTTGGTGGAAATCTACAAAAATAATTCACTCCTTGGAACCGTTGACTCCAGCGGCTGGACGTACGCAACCAATGGCGGTTACATTGGATTAATATTCATCGGCTCAGCCAATAGCTTTGTCGATAATTTTGGCGGCGGAACGGTGACTGGAGGCGGCGCAACAAATACATCTACACCTGCAACGCCAACACGCGCTTTTACCCCGATCTACACACCAACGGCAACGTTCACACAAGTATCGGCGGCATCTCAAACTTCCACCGCCGCGCCGGTCGGGTTTCCACAATCGCCAGCCCTCGACACGTTCAACCGCGCCAACGGAAACATCGGAGCAAATTGGTTTTCCACGACGAGCGGCTACTCCATCGCCTCCAACCGCATGGATGTGGGGGCTGGCGGGGCGCTATTCTGGGGCGCGAATCAATTCGGCGCGAACCAGGAGGTGTTTGCCGCATTTTCAGCCATCGGCCCTTCGGGGTCTGATAACGCCCTGCTCCTAAAATCGCAAAGTAGGACAACCTATACGAGCGGCGTCATTGCAGTTACATACCGGCCGCAATTCCAAGCCGCGCAAGTTCTCACGTACTCCAGCGCGCAAGGATGGGTGCAACGCGGCGCGAACATCCCCGTCACCCTGGCGAACGGCGACCAACTGGGAGCGCGCGCAAGGTCGAACGGAAGCGTGGAAGTGTACAAGAACGGCGTTCTGATCGGATCATCCGATGCCAGCGGTTGGACGTATGCCGCAAACGGCGGATATGTCGGAGTGTGGTTCATCGGCGCAAGCAACGCGCTTGCCGATGATTTCGGCGGAGGGAATATTGCCGGAAGTAGCGTCACAAATACCCCGGTGATTCCTGCCACCTTAACTCGCACGCCCACCCAAACATCCACATCCATCAGCATTCCCACTCTTACGCCAACGCTTTTCACGACGACAACCCGCACCTCAACGCCGATTGCCGGCGCTTCTTCCACTCCCACATCTGCTCCCTCTGCGGCGGTTGTTTTCTCCATTGGCACAGGCGGCACAGATTCGACCCAGCACCAGATCGTGCGGGCGGCGAACGATCGCGTGTATGCTGTTGTCAACCAGCAATCGTCGAGTGTGATTCGCGTCTACCGGACAGTGAACCCGGGCTTGCCCGCCTCCGCCGCAGACTTTACCGGTCCCGTTCAAGTGACGGAAACCAGTAATCCTATTTCGGTCGATGCGGTCTATGATGGCGGCACGATCATCCACGTGCTTGTCAACCTGCAAAACAGCCAGATCAAAGACTATCCGTTCGATACATCCACGAATACGTTCCGATCCCCAATCACGCTGGCGACCGATGGAGGCACGTTCCCTTCGTCGCCGTATGTAGGCACTACAGGCGTATCTGGGATGGTGGACGTAAGCGGAAATTTGCATCTAGTATATTGGAGCGGCGCGAATCATATCCAACACCGCGCCTACACCTATAATTCCGCGCTCAATACACTGACTCCCTCCGGCGCCTTCACACAGGTGGATTCTGCGGGCAGTTCGAATCACCCCGCCATTGCGGTTTCCCCAGTGAATAATTCGGTTACCATCGCCTGGGTATCTGAAGCAACCAACCCAGCCCGAATCCTGACGCGCACCAGGGCAAGCAACGGCGTCTGGGGCGGCATTGAAATTGCCAGCACATCCCCCGTGTGGCATAGCACCTCAGCCGGGTTGAATATCGATCAATCGCCAAGTTTGATCATCGACCCATCAGGGACAAAACATCTTGTGTATATTCAAGAGTTCGATGGGAGCATAGGCGATTACGGGCGGATCCACTACGTGACCCACAGCGGCTCCGGCTGGGTGGACCAGGCTATCAACGCATTGACTCACGACCCGGCGCTGGCGATCAACAGCCGCGGCGAAATCTACATCATTGGGCATGGGCATCCGTTCAATTCCATAGGAGGCGCCACAACCTGTCTCTCCATGGACGATATGTGCGTGATCAAAAAGAACTCCAACGGAACATGGGCAAGCCCCACTCTGGTGATTGCGAATTCAGGCTCGGCGTCATTCGATTCCAGCCCCTCCGTTAAATGGTCTGTAAAGGGCTTTAACCGACCGGAAACGATCGAGTTTCTCTTCTTCAGCACGCCATACGAAGCGCCAGTACTATATTACGCCAGATTGCCGTGAATCTGCCCTGCGCGGCTTACCAATCAAACGGCGCGGGATAATTTTTAGATGAATAGAGAATTGAGAGTGGAGAAATTTCTCCGCTCTCTTTTTATCAGATCAACATCAAAAAAGACGATGATACGTCAATCGCTCATCTTTGTTTGATTCAAACCTTGGGCTTTTAATTTGTTAGGAGTTACGCAGTTGAACTTTTTTCGCCGTAGTTGCGCTGCGGCGGCGGCACGATTTGCTTGGCAAATCAAACTGCCCGCCAACTGCGTACTTTCTAATTAATAGGACTTACGCAAAACCCCAATACCAAGCCGCGAATTACGCGAATTTCCGCTAATTTTTTAAAAATTCGCGTGAATTAGTGAAATTCGCGGCAA
>JAJTXU010000266.1 GCA_021462845.1 Anaerolineales bacterium | reverse complement strand
AGCGCGTTGCAAGCGTGATCGAGAAAATATCGGTCATGCGAAACGATGATCGCCGCGCCGTCCCATTGCGTGAGATAACTTTCGAGCCACTCGACGGCTTTGATGTCGAGATGGTTCGTCGGCTCGTCGAGCAACAACAGATCGGGATTCGACAACAGCAATCGCGCGAGATGCGCGCGCGTGCGTTGTCCGCCTGACAAATGATCGAGCGGCATGTGATAATCGGATTCGTCGAACCCCAAACCAGTGAGCACTTGCTTGATGCGGATGGGATACATGTATCCGCCACGCTCTTCGAAGGTGTGTTGCACGCTTCCATATTTGACCAAAGCCTGGTCGCGCGTCGTCGGGTCCGACATCTCACCTTCGAGTTTTTTCAATTCGCCTTCCATGCGAATCAACTCGGCGAACGGTTCGAGACATACATCCCATAACGCGCCTTGCAATTCAAAGTCCGCTTCTTGCGAAAGATAACCGATGCGAAGATTCTTGGCGCGCGTGATCGTCCCGCCTGAGGGTTCGTCGGCGCCAATGAGGATGCGCAAGAGAGTCGTCTTGCCGATTCCGTTCGGTCCCACAATGGCAAGCCGCGCTCCTTTGGCAACAGAAAAGGTGACGCCAGAAAATAGATCTTCCGCACCGAAGGATTTGGAGAGGGAACTTACAGTAATCAGTGACATGGTGAGCAGTGATCAGTATTGCGTACTTCGTAATTGTGCCCCCGAATTATAAAACAATCGAGCGGATTGCAAGCTTGACACTCCAATGGTTGGATGTATGATGAGAACACTTGAAAGGAGTAAGAATGTTGGATTCCAAAATTGAACACGCTGCAACCGCATGGACGACAGTATCCGAAATCCTGTACTTTCCTCATACGGAGAAGGAATATCAAGAGGCTGTTCGTTTGCTTGATAACTTGATTGACACGGTAGGCGAAAATGAGGAGCATCCGCTTGCTTCTCTTATGGAAGTTTTAGGGATTCTTATCGAGGAGTATGAAGACGAACATGTTCCAGAAATAACTGAAATATAAAAGTTGAAGTCCCTGACCAATCGTCAGGGACTTTTTGTTTCTCGGTCACGCATCCAACGAAGCCATATACCTGTGATACGCGTCAGCTAGATTCCGTTCGATGTCGGCGTGGAGCGGAGTTTGCTTGAACGGGTTCTTTGCCGCTTCTTTGAAAATGTGGTTGGCGCAGGTGTCGCAGAGGAAATATCCGATTAACACGCCGCGCGGACGGTACATGAATCCGTTGATGGACAGCGCGTCTTTGCCCTTGTATTTCATCTTGTCTATCGGACGCGCCATACAGCCCGGGCAAAGGTCGTCGGTGTAGAGCCAGAACGACTTGACCGCGTTCCCGAACTGCGCTTTTCCCTGCGCGTACATCAATTCGAGGATCTTTTCAGCCTCCGCTTCGGAATCATTTGCATTTGATTTCATGAGCGTATCTCCGTTTTCCACAACTACTTCACGCCGACCCAACCAGTTCATCATACTTCCTACGCGCTTCCTTGATATCCTCCCACATCAGCGCTTTGGGCGAACCCGGTTCACGCGACTGGTTCCGCAACAGGTAGGATGGGTGAAAGATCGGCATCAGCCAGCGACCATCCAACTGAATCCATTGTCCGCGCAGGGAGGTGATACCGGTCCTTCTCAAGACCGATTGACACGCCACATTCCCGGTCAACAAAATTACCAGCGGGTCGACCAAGCGAATGATCTCAAACACAAACGGACGGTAATATTCCACTTCGGCATCCGTCGGCTTGCGGAAAGACTTTCCATCCGTCCCCGGCGGCAAACGGAAGACCGAGTTGGTGATGTACACATCCCGCTCCGGGTCGAAATTCCCGCCCTGCAAGATCTTATCGAGCAATTGCCCCGCGGGACCTACAAATGGCTTCCCCTTGATGTTCTCCTGCGGACCCGGCGCCTCGCCGATCAATAACAACCTCGCCTGCGGGTTGCCGCGACTAATGACCACCTTCGTCCCCGCATTGGCAAGCGGATCATCCTTCATGCCGCGTATGGCGGCTAACACTTCATCAAGAGAACGAAAAGAATTGGAAGGATCGAACAAAGTGGATTGCGCCATGCGCCATTTATATCATTAACTCACCGCGTCCAAACTGCAAGGCGAACCTTGCCATACAAAACCCCGCGCATAATACCGCGCACTCAGTACTATAATCGAAACCATATCCACCAAACACACGCATCAAAGAGGTTGCCATGCTCGTCATCATCAGCGATTTGCATTTAGGGGATGGAACCACCGGCTCATCCATTCCAGCCAGCGCATTCCAACTGTTTGCCAAGCGTCTCCGTCTCGACGCGCATTTCGCATCGGCACAGGGTGAGCGCTACCGCCCCATCGAAGAACTGGATGTGATCTTGCTCGGCGACATTCTTGAAGTACTTCACTCTACTCGTTGGCTGTACGCCGTTGGGGATGAAACACGCGTCCGCATAACGCGCCCTGGCGACCCAGAGTACATCCGTCCGTGGAGCGACCCGAACGACCCAAAATACGCGGCAAAACTACTCGAGGTGACGCGCGCCATCCTCGAAGCAAATAAAGATTCCTTCGAGATCATGCGTACATTGGCAAGCGGCGAAGCGATCGAGTTCGACTCCCCGGACGAACAGGGCAACCGCGATCGTAACAGCGACAAAAAAATTCCGCTCAAAGTCCGCTTCCACTACATGGTGGGTAACCACGATTGGTATTACCACCTCAAGGGGGAAGCGTTCGACTCCATCCGCCGCGAGATCATTCAAACCCTGGGGTTGAGCAACCCGGCAGAGTCGTTCCCGTTCGACTTGCGAAAAACAGACAAGGACTTCCCCTGGCAGGAGGATAACGCGCCCGCTATTCGCAAACTCTTCGAGGAATACAGGGTCTTCGCCCGCCACGGCGACCTGTACGACAAATTCAATTTCAACCGCGAACGAGGACGCGGCTATCCCACGCTCGGCGACGCGCTCGGCGTTGAGGTGATCAATAAATATCCCGAAGTATTGAAAACCATGCCCGGGATCGATCCGCTTTTCGTGCAAAACCTGAGCGAGATCGCCAATGTGCGCCCCGGCTTTGCCACACCGCTATGGGTGAACGCGCAACTCCGTTCGCTTGCCGAACAAAACCTGATGGACGCAATCACAGAGAACGAACTAAAAAAAGTGTGGGATACGCTCGCCGCCGAATTTCTCGAACTCGATTTTGTGCGACAAGCCGACAAAAAGTTCAGGGTAGACGTGGTAGACGCGTTGCAGGCGGGCATCAAATTATCGAGCCTCGTTTCGTTCGAGACCATCGATAAGCTTACCCTCAAACTTCAGGGCGGCAAAAAGCGCGGCGACATCTCTTTCGCCAAACACGCCCTGCTCGAACCATCCTTCCTCGATGGTTCGGCGCGTTACATCGCGTACGGTCACACGCATTTCCCCGAAACCATCGCGCTCGAGAACAACATAGCCCGCGGAAACCAGATCTATTTCAACTCTGGCACATGGCACACCTATTTCGACCTGGCGCGCAAAAACCCCAGCGAGAAAAAATTCGTGCCTTACAAAGGGATGACCTATCTCATCTTTTATAAAGACGGCGAGCGCGATAACCGCCGCTTCGAAACGTGGACGGGCATGTACGCATAATTCCCTCACCCATCTTCTCTGCTAAAGGAGTTAAAATTTTACCGCCAAGAGCGCGATACTTGCACCTGGCGCAAGCGCAGGTGAGAACGCAAAGGAAGAACGAAAACTTAGCGCTCTTAGCGAACTTCGCGGTTCAAA
>JAJTXU010000265.1 GCA_021462845.1 Anaerolineales bacterium | reverse complement strand
TCAAGAGCGTAAAACGGATGACGCTTTGGATATTTTTCGGTTTCATTAACGAATCTCCTTAATTTGATTCCACGCGCTCGCGCGCGTGTCCGATTTCTGCGATGTCTTCCATCGCCTCTGCCGGCGCGGCGGCGAGACGTTTGAGCAACTGCGCCAACAACTCATTCACATCGCCAAAACTCGCGCGCCACTCGTCCGTCGCAGTCGGTTCGCTGATTTGTCCGCGCACGCGCGCGGCGTTCTGCTCGTCGAGCAACGCTTTCAAGACAAACGTATGGGAATTACGCATGATTGAAAAATTTTTCCTTTCCTCTATAATCTACCAGACTGCTGTGAAAATTTTGTGAAAAATTTTGGCTCTCTGTTGGGACAAGCATTTGCAAGCGCGCCGAGTTATCCGCGCCGCAACCCATTCTAAAAAAAAACCGAACGCTTGCGCGTTCGGTTTTTTTGTTCACGGATTCACATAAAACTTTTGTCCGCTGGATTTGGCGCAGCCATGCGTGTTACACGCTTCCACTTGCCACCAATAGGTATACCCTCCTTGGAGTATCTGTGTCTTGTACTGTGATTTGAGCAGATTTTCTTTTTCATCCGCAATCGAGCCCGTCTTGTTGCTAACGCGAATGACAACATTATACTTGTCCGCGCAAGGCGTGTCTTGCCATTGCAACCTGACGCGCGGACCATCCACTTGCGCAGCATCATTCGGCGTCACGAGTTGCGGCTTGGCTGGTTTCGACCCACAACCCGTCGCCATATCCCATTCGATAATATATGCTCCCGTACAACAAACAGAAACATCATTCCACTTGGAAGAACGTTCCGAACTCGTGTAGCCCCAGTAGGCCACATAGTCCTCTTCGGCCTGCATGGCTTGGTTAGGCTCTCCAGTTGCCCAATTGGTGTAACCCCACGCATCTCCATTCACCCAACCCCAATCGCAAGCGGGCTCACAAGAGTTAAAAGGTTGAAGCCCCCCGAGATATGGACCCGCCGAGAAACCCGACCCAGGGATCCAAAATTCTGGCGCAGCAACCAGCCCGAACACAAAATCATTCTCTGCGGCAGAAGTTATCGTCGCCAAATAGCCGCCGCGCGCGGCTGCCGCGTTCTGCGCGTCTTGCCAAGTGATGCCGTCCGGAACGCAGACGGCTTGATAGTAATGCGAATTGGCAGAATTAAGGACCTGCTGTGTATCGCACGCGGAGGAGGCATTGGCGGAATAAATCGCCTGCACTTCACCGGCCGTCAGCGCGCGGTCCCAGATTTGGACTTCATCCATCTTGCCGCTGAGTCGCGCGGCGGGCGCCTGTCCCGCCACACGACGCGCAAGATACATGTCGAATGAGGTATCGGGTGTAACTATCCCCAAATTGCTGCTGGACACGGGCGATGCCACACCATTGACATACATAGCAACATTTCCATTGGTCTTGTCGTATGTGAGGACGACGTGGTTCCAACTGTTCGCTGTTAGAACTGCGCCTGTGGTTTGGACAACATATTGCGTTCCATGGGCAAAACTTGTTAGATTTGCGTACAGGTTACCATTCACGCCACCCGGAATCACATCTGTAACGGACATCCAAAAGTGGGCGCCATATGTGCCATTGTTACTCCATTCTACAAGCGGACTTCTCTGGGCAAGGGTGGTTGGGTTCACCCAAGCCGCAATTGTCAAACCGTTTGCGCTGCCTACATTCAAGCTGCTCGAAGCAGGGACTCGTACATCGGCGGTTGTTCCATCAAAATTGAACGCCTGACCGACTTTGCCTGACACAAAAGTCACACTTCCTTCAAGCGTGCCGTTGTTTGTGCCAACGGAATCATTCGCGTTGTCCTCACCTTTCCAACAACTCACGCGTCCGTTGGAGGGACCTGCGCATACCTCGGATGGCGGCTGTGTCGGCGTCGGCGAAGGTGTCATTGTCGGCGTCACGGTCGGCGCTGATGTTGGAGTATGAGTTGGGGTGGGCGTATTCGTAACAACTTCAAGTTCAAAGGAGCCAATGTCGCACTTGCTGGCTTGCGGGCGCGCCACGCCACGTTGGTCTCGCCCATTGACAGGAGCAGAATTGCAAATTGCATTATCGCCTTTGTTGTATGCGTCACTCGGTTTCTTGAACGCATGATTCAACGTCCCCGCGCCATTGCTCGCCAGCGGTTCCAGATTCGGGTCGGCATTGCTTTTGGAACCGTTGGCAGAGCCGAAACCGCATGACGTGCCTGTATCCAGATTATTCGCGACGTTTTCAAGAGGGCCATGACACTGATCCCCATAGTCTACGGTATCATTGTTTGCAACAATCGTGTTCTTGAGTTTTACATTTGCAACCGCGTTCCAAATCCCGCCAGCGCCGGATCCGCTGTTGTTGGCGATAGTGGCATTGACGATAGTGGTTTTGCCTTCCACAAGAAAGAGGGCGCCGGCAAGACCCCGGATTGCCTTGTTGCCGCTAAGCGTGCTGTTGGCGAGGACAAGTTTCTTTGTGAGATGGGCAATCCCGCCGCCGTGCCCGCCCCCATATCCGCCTTTTCCCGTTGTATTCTTGTAAATCGCACTGTTTGTAATCGTCGTATTTCCATACGAGTAAATTCCGCCGCCCCAGCCCTCTGGCACGTTTTGGATAGCGCCAGCAGCGCCAATTCCCGCCGAATTCTTGCCAATATTCGATTCCGCGATGACAAGTGTCCCACTACTCCAGATGCCGCCGCCATCACCGCCTCTGTTAACCGATTTGCCTGCATCACCCGCGCGATTTTCTAAAATGTTGCTGAGGGAAATCTGTAATGTGCCGCGATTGTGAATCGCGCCTCCTGACCCAGCGAAGCGATTTTTTTTGCCGTCTGCGGCTCTCCCGCCGCGTAATGTGACAGCCGAAAGAACGAGGGTGCTGCCGTTGTCAATAGAGAACATTCGAAAGTGCGGCGCGTTCGCATCGCGTTGAATCGTCGCACTATTGCCAACGATGGTGAGGTTGACGTTGTTGGCAATAATGGGTAAACCATTGGCTTCCGGTGTTCCCCCACCATTGTTCGCCGCCGTAAGCGTGTACGTGCAGTTCGTCGCCAAGCTCAGCGTTTGCGAACCTCCGGCAGTCACTGCGTTTTGAATCGCGTTGATGAGCGCGGTTGCATCGCACGGCACATCGGACATGGCTTGGGCAGGCGCGAGCGGCACAATCATCGCGGCGAGCGCCAAGAGAACGAACAGCATAGTGAGGTGTACGATTTTGGTTTTCATTGTTTATTTCTCCTTTTTGAATCTCGAATTTCCTTTACGATGTCAGACAAAGTTATTTTCAAAGCTGTTTTCAAAGTTGTTTTCAAATTTGCGTTGCACCTCCTTGCACAACCAGTTCGACGCGTTTCAGCGCGAGTTCAATTTCTGCGATGTCAGCGATTGGAATACATCGCACATCGCCCCCGCTCGGTGCGGCGGCAACGCGCTTTAGTAACTGCCGCAACAACTCATTTACATCGCCAAAACTCGCGCGCCATTCGTCAACGGCAGTGGGCTCGCTGATCTGTCCGCGCAGTCCGGCTGTTTGTTCGTGATCGAGCAGCACTCTTAAAACAAAAGTGTGTGTTTGACGCATCGGTTACAATCTCCAAGGACTATTGAATCCTAAATATTTTCCCCTATAATCTATCAAACAGCTGTGAAAATTTTGTGAAAATCGCGTCGGCAGTCCCGTGGGCCCAGAATGGTCGAGCGATACGCCGTTTTAAACTGTTTCGTGGAAACAAAAAAACAGCGTGAGCAAAATTTTGCTCACGCTGTTTTCAATTTTCTGCTCTCTATTT
>JAJTXU010000264.1 GCA_021462845.1 Anaerolineales bacterium | reverse complement strand
CGCGTTCACAAATTCGACGCGCAGGGCGTGGTCGCGGCTCGCCGCAAACATCGCGTCCGCACGAAAACCCAGCGCATGCCCGCCCGAAGTAAAGGCGAGCGTCGTGTTCCAGCCGCGCAAATCGAGCGCGCCGCTGAAGCCCGTGGTGGTATTGATGGTGCCGTCGGGATTGAGCAGCGAGCCGACATCCAAAATCTGCGATTGCGCAAAGGCAGGCGCAGTGGACGGGATCGAGGAGATAAGCAACGCGACCAGCGCGGCAAGAATGACGACGCGAAAATATTTGAAAGTGTGCATGAGAATTTCCTTTCGTGAAATCACGTTCAGCCGCTACGGTTTGCGATACATTGAACGCAAAGCCATCGCAACGGCGCGTTTCATTTCAAAGATGACTTGTTTGAAATCGGGCCACAGACGAATCAGTAAATATCCGACAACGATAACAAGCGCCAAGCCGATGACCGAGCTGCTTGCCTCGAACTCGCCAAACTTGATCGTCCATGTCCCGATAGGCCCAATTCCGAACATGGTCAAAAAGACAAGCAGGGCGAACATGACAATCAGAAATGTCACCACCGCAATTGCCCATCCGCGAATGCTCGGGCCGTGTTTTTTTGAATTGGAATTTGGATCGTTTGCCATTTTCCCTCCCGCAATGAATCGCTACTTTCGCGGGCTGACAATTTGATTGGTTGATAGAAAGAATTTGATTTCAAATTTGCGTTGTGCCTCCTTGCGGTTCCACTCGCCGCCGCGCGAATTCGATTTTCATTTCTCTCTTGTCTATACACTACCAAACCGCTGTGAAAATTTTGTGAAAATCGCGTCGGCAGTCCGGCGGGACCCGTGTGGTCGAACGAGACGCCGTTTTGAAGGAGCGCACGCGGCGAATGGGGAAAGAGTGAGCTTGTGTTACTCGGAGGGTTTGAGCTTGAGCATGATTTGCGCGGCAAGCGGTTCGTAAAACGCGCGCAGTTCCTCAAGCGTGAGCGGTTTAATCATGCGGGGCAACGCATGGACTTGACGAATCTGATTCAAACTGCCCGCAAAGTAAAATTCGGTAAAGCCCAAATCTTTTTCTTGAGCGAGCCGCATCAGTTCATCGAGGGCGTATCCCTTTTGGAGCAAAAAGTAAAGGTCAACAAAATCTTTGGGGGCGGTTCGCCCAAAAATCGCTGTGACCTTGTTGGCGGCGATATTCAGTTCCGCATCCACAATCACGTTGCCGACGCGTTGATGCGCGCCAAATTGTGTCCCGACATCGCGCACGAAATCAATTTTAAGCTCTTCGCCTTGACTGAAAAGGAACGCCTGCTGAAAGCTTGTGGTTCGGACGCGTTCTTCATAGGTCGCCCCCAAGTCTCGTGCAATCGCGGGCATACTCACCAAAGCATCAGCCAGCGCAGTATTATTTAGCGTGAACAAATCAATATCTTCACTGTAGCGGTGATGCAAATAATACTCTGCCAAAGCGGTACCGCCGGTCAAAAAGAATTCTTGCCCGATGGGTTGCTTGAAAAATTCGTCGAGAAACGCGTGCTGCAGTGGCGAAAGCAAACTAGGCAGGTTCATGTTCCCAGACCTCCATTGCCCAAGCCCAAATGTCGCGCAATTCGCGCCGCATTTTGTGATAGAGCTGGGGCCAATAGCGGCGCACTTGAGCGAGAGTGAGATATTTCCAAATGTCGTCCCACCGCGCCGATTCAAGAATCCGCGCCATCAGCCATAATTTTTCGTACTCGTTATCGCCGCGCAAAATATCTCGCACGTCTTGTTCGGTCAGGTCATAATCCCAGATAAAGTACGGGCGCTGCGCGGCGCGGTCAGTTGGTTCGTTCATTAGGACGTTCCCCAGAATCTTTTGGTTTGGCATATTCTAAGGAATGGGAGAGGGCTTGTCAAACAAGACGCAAGACAAATCGCGTGAACGAGACGTTCACGCGATTTGTTTTGCTTTGTTTCGCTCACGGCTTAAAACTTTCACATCGCCGATGTTGCACGTTCAATAACACTACGCGGTTGTCTACTGAATTGTCAAAGTATCCTTTGCAACGGCAGACTTGTGTCCAAAATTATTGATCACCTGGACGCGAAAGGTGTGTTTGCCGGGCGCAACAGGCGAGGTTGGAGTGAGGGTGAACGCTTCGTCCGTCTCTTGATCAAACTTGCCATCGCTGGGAACGAGTCCTTTGCGCTTGTAGTCGCCTTTGTCGAGTTTCCAGAGAACTTGCTTGACGCGCGAGATTGTGACCGGCTCTGGAGTGCGGTAGCAAATGCCTGCCAGGGTATTGCACCCACCGGGCGGAAACGGCTGATTGCTCGCGCTGCCTGAATAGGTAGGCGTCGTATCGGTTGTTGGGTCGGGCAGGAATGGCGTCAGCGCAACTTGAGATGTGCGAACCACATCTACAATTTTGCCAGAGGGGTTCCGCCAACCGATGGCGCCGCGCGCCGAAGTCGAGACATCTACATTGGGTTTGTCCAATTCGCTCCCTTCTCCCATGATGGAAACATCGCTTGTGATGCCCCCATTGTTGCAAGAGGTGTTCCGCACATCCAGATAGCCCCAATGGTCGGCGGTGGAACAGCCAGAGACAGTGTACTCGTCCAGCGCGCCAAAGATATGTCCCGTTTCGTGCGCCGCCGTGAGATTCATTCGACTTGGCCCCCAACCGCCGTTTTCATAGGTCAGATACTGAATGGGGCCGTTAAGCTCCGCAAATGCGGATCCACCGCCAAGATAGCTGCCGTCCGCGTCGTTCAGACTGTCCACCACCACGATTAAAAAGCCCCAGTGCGCGCCCAGCGCAGTCCGGCGGTCATTGACGAGCGTTCGCGCGGCAACCCGGTAATCGTTTGGCGTCGCGGGATAACCATACGCGGTCAGAACATCCGCAAGCCATTTGCCATGATCTCCGAATGAACGCGTGATGGGTTCACACGAAGTGGTCTGGACCCCGAGATTGTCGAGCATAAAGGTGAGCGGCGCCGGACGCTTGGCGCGCGCGGTCCAAAAAGCCATGCCCTGGCTGATTTCGGAAAGGACTGTCGCCCGCCGCTTGGCGCTCCAATTTTCAGTCTGCGTGTCGGCAGGAGAACAATTGCCCGCCCCGCCGTTCGATTCCACAAACATGATGCTATAGACAATCGTTCCAGCCATAAATTCACTCGTCTGGGTCGCGCTGGGCGCGTTAGCTTGCGAGCGCGCCGCCTTCTCTCCCGGGGGTGGAATCAACGCGTCACTGCCATGCTGCTCTGGAATGGGACCTGGGACGTTCGCCGCGCTGATTGGATCTGGGATGTCCCGAAAGACGGTGTTCCAGATATGGGCAGCGTTCTGCATATTTTCTCCGAGACGTTCCGCTTGGGCGGACGCCAGCGCGTTTTTTTCGATCCCACGCACGGCAGAATCTTGCGCCAGCGCTTGCTCTATCTCTGGAGTCAGCAACGCGACAAAGGCATCTGGAGGATACACCTGCAGCACCTCTCCGCCGTGGTCGCGCACCAGTTCGATGGCGCGGTGCATACTTGCCATGTCTTGCGTATTCAACATCACGAATGCCGTACCATCCGAGCGTGCAGCGGGCGCCGCATACGCGTCATTCGTCATACGAATCAGCGTCAAAGCGCCGCACAGGATGGCTAAAAGAATATAGCGAACGATTCTGGTTTTCATTTTGGTTTTCATTTTCCTCTCCTCTTTCCTTTTCACGGTTTGATAAAGAATTTCCACGTCGCCGATTTCGTGCAGCCGATTTCGTTGCACGCCTGCACGTACCATTTATAGGTTTGGCCCTTGGCTAATTTTGTCGTTTTGACCTGCGTCACATCCGCGCCCAACGTG
>JAJTXU010000263.1 GCA_021462845.1 Anaerolineales bacterium | reverse complement strand
GACTGAGCCAATCGCCGATGACAAGAATGATAAGGCTTCCCAGCGAGGACATGCCCAGATTGAGCGAGCCAAGCGGGAAGAGCGTCCATCCCTGCCATAAGCCAATGAGATGACCAATCGCAAATCCGATGACGCTCAGAACCAGATAGAACAACAAGCGCAGGAACTTCCCGCCACGGATCAAATGGTAGAGCGAGCCGATGAGCAAGGCGATGAGGAGGGCGAAGAGGAGGGAGGGGAGGGTCATAGACGAAGAGAGATTGGAGATTAGAGATTAGAGACTGGAGAATTAGAGAATTCTCACTCCGTGTTTACCTGTTTCCTTGTTTACTTGTTTACGCTCTAGGGGTTTAGCCGCTTCGTAAAGAAATCGGTGATCGCGTTGTAGCATGTCACGCGATTTTCGTATTTCAATACATCATGACCTTCGTCTTCAAAGACGAGCAATTCAATATCTTTGCCTGCGGATTTCAATTCGCGCACGAGGTCTTCGGATTCGGCGGCAACCACGCGCGGATCGTTGCGTCCCTGAATGACCAGCATCGGCGCGGACATATTGTGCAAGTGCGTCTTCGGCGAACGGTCGACGAGGAAGGCGCGTTCGTCCGCTTTTTCGGGGTCGCCTAGCGCGATCTTGTAATATGGTTTCCACGTGGCGGGGATTCGTTCCAAGAATGTCAGCAAGTCATACGGACCGAACATATCGCATGAGGCTTTCCACAAGTCTGGATGCAGACCCGCCTGCATCAATGTCATGTAGCCGCCGTACGAACGACCGACAACCGCCGCGCGAGAAACATCCAAGCGTTTATCTTTTGGCAAAACGTGTTTCATCGCGTGCTCGTGATCGAGGCGATCCTGCCCGCCCCAGTCGCGGTCAACGTGTTTGGTGTAGGAGAGTCCATAGCCTGTGGAGCCGCGCACATTCGGCACAAAGACCGCGAAACCGCGTAAAGTGAGATATTGAATCAGCGGCATCGAGAACCATGCGAAGTCGGGGCGTTCCTGTCCCTGCGGACCGCCGTGAATGTAGTACACAACGGGTCGTGCGCCTTTGTAGCCGAGTCCCTTGGCGGGGAGATAAAGCCGCGCGGAGGTGCGCAGTCCGTCGTGTGAGAGGAACGAAGCGTCCTCCCCTTTTGAAAGAAGCGAGTCAGGAATCCCAAGAATCTTTTCGCTAGTGTGGCGCGTGACCACGTTCCGCTTTTTGCCGCCGACGGTGTAGAGTTGTGTCGGCGATGTGGCGGTCGAGAATGAGAATGTGAACGAATCAGATTTCGAGTCATAGTGAACGCGCTCGAGCATCCCGCCATCGAGCGGTTTCGCGCCGACTAATACATGCGCGAGAGTCATCAATCTTTTCTTTTCATTGAACACGCCTTCGTACACCCATGAACAGCCGTCAATGTTGAACTGGAGCAAATAACGATCTTTGTCGAGATGCGCGGCTTCGACGAGTTCGCCGACACCTTTGTGTTTGACGCCTTTCAGTTGCACGCGTTCAAGTTCGCCTGGTTTTGAAAGATCGAGATAACCGAGGCTGTACGTGTCTTCAAAAACGGACGACACCACCACCGCGCCTTTTTCGCTCGGGGAAAAATCAGCGGAGCCAAGTCCGTTGAGTGGAACGTTTTCGCCTTCCGCGCGATCTTCCAATAATTTTCCGTAGAGAGTCTTTCGCTTGCCTTTTTCCCACAAACACAACACGCCATCGCCAACCGCATATCCCGTGCCTAGCAATAACTTGTTGTGATCCTTGCTATGCGCGGCGACGCCCAAGCCAAATGGATATTCAGCGATCTTGGTCAACTTGCCTGTTTTCAAATCGCCGCGATACGTTTCCATCATCGCAATGTCGCGCCGTTCCGCGCCGAAGTAAACAAACCCTTTGTCCTCGTCACACTCGCCCAAATGCACGCGATATTTCTCGAAGAAATTATCGAACGCGGGTTCGGGAAATCCGCCATCCAAGGGAATCAACATCGGTTGATAATTTTCATCGCCATCCTTGTCGATCATCACAAGAATTTTTTTGAGTTTGGAAAACACAAAGAACGACAGCCCGCCGATCAAGTGCGGATTCTGCAACGCGATGTGCGGCGGCAACAACGGCTCAGGCACGCTTCCGCCGAACTTCATCGCATACAAACTCAAATGTCCCGACGAATTGCTCAAAAAGAAAATCTTCTTATCGGCATATTGCGGCACAACGAACAATCGGGCAGACATCAACGATTCGACACGATACGACATGGCAAGGCTCCTCTTGAAATTTGATTTGTTTATTTTACCTCTTGCACAAGAGGTCGCTTGCGTAGCCACAGAGCTCGCAGAGACCTTTGAGAAATTCTTTTTTTCTCTACACCCTCTGCGGCAATAACGACTTTCGCAAGAAGTCTATTTTACTTTGAGTGACGCGAATGCGATTGCTTCTGGTTGACTCATAGATTGTGTCTTTGTTTATTCACAGTCTCGCAATTGTGGTTGTAACAAAATAAGGGCGACATGAATGTCGCGTTACGGGTATCGTATTGAAAATTTCCGAAACTTGATCCAATACGCCAAATTGCCTACGCGCAGAAACTAGATGATGATCCCGCCGCTGATCACCACGTCATTTTGATAGAAGACCGCCGCCTGACCTGCTGTGATGTCGCGTTGCGGCGCGTCAAACGCGACTTCTGCCCTTCGATCTAACTCAGGGTAAACCTGCCCCTCCTCCGTCGGCTTGACCCACGCCTCAGCCTCTTTCGCGGTATAGCGAATCTTCACCTCCGCGCGGAACGGCACACGCGGTATTTCACCCGAAACCCAATTGACATCGCGCACTGTTAATTCACTTGAACCAAGTTGTTCCTGTGTGCCAACGACTAACATATTTCGTACTGCGTCCTTCGTAATGACATAAAGCGGAACAGGCGACGCGACCCCCAATCCCTTGCGTTGACCGATGGTGTAATTCGCAAGTCCGCTGTGCGAGCCGATCGCTACACCTTCACGCGTGACGATCTCGCCGGGCTTGAGCATCTCCGCCGCGTTGCGTTGTAAGAAGTTGCGATAATCTTCGCCAGCGAGAAAACACAGGTCTTGCGAGTCTTTGCGCGAGGCGGTTGGCAATCCATGCTTTTCAGCGATCTGTCGAATCTCAGGTTTGGTGTATTCACCGACGGGAAATAACGCGCGCTTTAACTTTTCTTGATCGAGAACATGCAAGACATAGGATTGATCTTTGTTTCGATCCACCGCTCTCAACAACTCCACTCTCTCGCTTTCCACTTTCCTCACCCTAGCATAATGCCCCGTCGCCATGAAGTCCGCGCCGAGAGCGAGCGCGTGATCGAGCAAAAATGTCCAGCGGATCTTGCGGTTGCAGATCAGGCACGGATTCGGCGTCTCGCCGCGCGCATACCCTTCGAGAAAATATTCAACGACCGTTTCGCGGAAAACA
Source organism: Anaerolineales bacterium (assembly GCA_021462845.1). Classification (GTDB taxonomy): domain Bacteria; phylum Chloroflexota; class Anaerolineae; order Anaerolineales; family Villigracilaceae; genus Defluviilinea. The sequence continues at coordinate 438 of JAJTXU010000263.1, read as the reverse complement.
TCCTTCGCGTCAATCACATAAAATGGAATGTCGAGTTTTGCCGCCACTCTTCGCGCTTGCGCCATCGAGTCGGGCGAGCAACAGCGATTCGAATCTTCCTTGCCGGGCTCGCTCCACAAGCGGAGCATCATGCCGACGACCTCATAGCCCTGCTCTTTGAGCAAGGCGGCGGCAACGGAGGAGTCCACCCCTCCAGACATGGCGACGACGACTTTAGGCACAAGAATTTTCTTTCTACCGCGAAATTACGCAAGCGGCGTCAATTTTATCGCTGACATCGGTAAACTGGTACGGAGAAAGCCAGCCAGCAAAGTAATTTTTATCTTCCAGCAAATCCAAATCGGCTCCGAAATATTGTTTTAGGATCACCCGAAACGAGTTGACCGGGGTGATCGAAGGATATAAGAGTTCGTACTTTCCATCGGGAAAATAATAAGC
>JAJTXU010000262.1 GCA_021462845.1 Anaerolineales bacterium | reverse complement strand
CGACCGAAGAGTCTCGGATCTGGCTTGGTAGAGATGCTTCGGGACGCGAGGCGTCCCTCAGCATGACATGTCCGTGTTGTCAAGCGATAATGAGAAAACTACAAAATGTGAGATTGTCCATCTCTAATCTCAGTAACCTCTGTAGCAACGAGAACTTTTATTGTTCGCCATTCCCAAACGTTCCGTGCTGGATAACGTCATAATTGAGTGCGGTATAATCTCAACCGCAATGGCTCGAAGAAAATCCCCTGAAGATCTATCTGTGGAAGAATTGCGCCGTTTGTTGATCGAAAAACGGCGCGGCGCGCGTCGTGAGCGGCTGGAACATTTTAAGAGAACAGGCAGGGTCGTTGCCGTGGAACCGGACGCGCTGGAGTCATCCGCCCCGGTGGTGGAGACGCTTGAAGAAACCGGCGACCAGCCCCAAGTTCCGGAGTCGAAGCGACGACGTGTCATGGACCGCGTCCTGTTGGCGGTGGAAGTCCTCGCGGTGGTGGGACTCGTCGGCGTCCTCATCAGCGGATTCGGGGTCTTGCGCGATCTTAACAAGGAAGTCGCGTCTGCCTTTGTGCAAGTGGAGTTGACGCCGACGCCGCTGGTGATGGCGGTGGTGTTGCCGTCGGGGCATGTGCCGCCCGATGCGCAGGGAAACACGCGGCCGAACATCGAGGAAATTCCCGAACACTTGCGGCCGATGGTGCAGTCGCTGGAGAATCTGCCGATCCCCACGTCCGCGCCTGATCAGGCGATCCGTTTGCAAATCCCTGCCTTGAGCGTGGATGCGCCGATCGTGCAAGGCGATGGTTGGGAGCAACTCAAAAAAGGAGTTGGGCAAAATCTCGCTTCGGCGAATCCCGGCGATAACGGAAATGTGATTCTCTCGGCGCACAACGATGTCTACGGCGAGTTGTTCCGCTATTTGGATAAACTTGTGCCGGGCGATCAGATCGTCATTTATACTCAACAGCGGCAATATGTGTATGTGGTGGATCGCACGGCTGTTGTCGAGCCGACGGCGGTGGAAGTGATGGCAAGCACAGGCAGCCCAACGGTGACGTTGATCTCGTGCTATCCATATTTAGTGAATGACGAACGCATCGTTGTGTTTGGAAGGTTGCAGAATTAACGAGTTGACGAAAATTTGTGGTCTCGACTGCTTGCGCTCGACCACCGTATGAAAATAAAAGGAGTAAATCAAATGGCAAAAAGCAGGAAATCGAACGAAACAAGCCGCGTCGAATTCAATCCCGATTATGCCGACGTGAAAAAAGATCTCACGCGCATCGGAACGCTGGCTGGATTCTTTGTTGTATTGCTGATCGTGTTGTCTTTCTTTTTGAAATAACAAATCTTAACCGCCAAGAGCGCGAAGGTTCTTTTTATTTGCGTCGTTCGGCTCTTCGCGGTAAAGGAGAATTTATGTCGCGCATGTTTGTCCCCGGACCCGTTGACGTTGCGGATGAAGTCTTGCAAGCCCAAGCCGCGCCGATGCTTCCTCATCGAAGCAAAGAATTCGAAGCCATCTTCCGCCGCGCTTCTGAAAAAGCGCAGCAACTTTTTTATACGAAGTATCGCGTGTTCCTCAGCGCCTCTTCCGGCACGGGATTGCAGGAAGCGGCGATTCGCAACTTCGTCAACAAGCGCGCGCTTTCCATTGTCAACGGCGCGTTTGCGGATCGTTGGTACGAAGTCGCAGTTTCCAATGGAAAGGATGTCGAGAAACTTTCTTTCGACTGGGACAAACCCGCTTCGCCCGACCTTGTGGCTGACTCAGTTAAACGCGGCGGATTCGAAGCCTTGACCATCGTCCACAACGAGACTTCCACTGGCTTACAGAATCCCGTGAAAGAAATTGCGGAGGCGGTCCGCACGATTTCGCCAGACACGTTGATCTTTGTGGACGCAGTTTCCTCCCTCGGCGGCGCAAAGATCGAAATGGACGCATGGGGACTCGACATGGTTCTCACCTCGTCGCAAAAATGTCTCGCGCTTCCGCCCGGTCTCGCGCTGGGAGCCGTCTCAGACCGCGCGATGGAAAAAGCCAAATCGGTCGAGAATCGCGGCTGGTACTTTGACCTGGTCCGCATGGAAAAGCATCGCTTGAAAGATTCGTCTCCCGCAACCCCGGCGATGTCGCTTATCTTCGCGCTCGATTTTCAACTCGACCGCATCCTCGCCGAGGGACTCGACAATCGCTTTGCGCGTCATTCCGCGATGGCGAAGCGCGTGCAAGAGTGGGCAGACGCGCATGATCTCTCAATGTATGCGCCCGCAGGTTATCGCTCGCAAACGGTGACGACGATCAAAAACGAACGCGGTATCAACGTCTCAGAGTTGAACGCCTTCCTCAAACAACGCGAGATGCGCATCGCGGGCGGGTATGGTCCCATCAAGGAATCCACCTTCCGCATCGCGCACATGGGCGAAATTCAAATGGAAGATATTGAGAAACTGCTCGCGGCGATGGAAGAGTACTTGAAAAAATAAGCCTCGCTGTGAAAGACGCTTCACGAGAATTCGTACTGCGTACTTCGTATTACGTAATACGAAGTACGCAGTAATTTTTTATGATTATGCCTGATACTTTCGATATTCAACTTGAGAAACACACCTACGGCGGCGACGCGATGGGGCGATTGGAAGACGGTCGCGCAATTTTTGTCCCGTTTGGGTTGGCGGGAGAAAAAGTCCGCGTGAGGCTGACGGAGGAGAAGAAAAATTTCGCGCGCGGAGAAATTCTCCAAATTCTCGAATCCTCAAAGGATAGAATTCAGCCTACATGCAAACACTTCGGTGAATGTGGAGGCTGTCATTACCAGCATCTTCCATACGAAAAACAACTTGAAATCAAAACCGAAATCCTGATTGACCAACTCAAGCGCATCGGCAAGATAGAGAATCCACCCGTTCAGCCGATGGTGGCGTGTCCCAGTCCATGGAACTATCGCAACCACATTCAATTCTCGTTGGATAAAAGTGGAATGATTGGTTTTCAGGCGCCCAACTCAAACAAGATAATTCCAATCACTGAATGTCATCTCCCCGAATCGTCCATCAACGATTTCTGGCATCAACTCGAATTCGAGCCTGAAAGCAATGTCGAGCGCGTGTCGCTTCGCGCGGGGAAAGATGACGACATGATGTTGATCCTCGAATCGGATTCGCCTGAACCGCCCGAACTCGAGATCGAAGCGGAGATTTCAGTCGCGCATGTCTACGAAGGGAATTCCGTCGTCATCGCGGGGAACGACAACATCCTCATCCGCGTGCTTGACCGCGACTTCAAAGTCTCCGCCGCGTCGTTCTTTCAAGTGAACACGGTCATGGCAGGGAAGATGGTCGAGCGCCTAATTACCCAATTACCAATTACGCAATCTACAACTTTACTCGACCTCTACTGCGGAGTCGGTCTCTTCAGCGCGTTCTTCGCCCCCAAATGCGGACGGGTGATCGGCGTTGAATCCTCCGCGTCCGCTTGCGAGGATTTCACAGCGAACCTCGACGAATTCGACAACGTGGAATTGTACGAGGGCGCGGCGGAGGAAGTTCTAGCAGGCTTGGTAGGACAAATTGGCAATTTGTCCTACGTGATTGTTGACCCTCCACGCGCAGGCATCGAACGCCATGCGTTGGACGCCATCGTCCACTTGAAGCCGCAGAGAATCGCATACGTTTCGTGCGACCCGTCCACGCTGGCGAGAGACGCGGCGCGATTGATCGTCGGCGGCTACAAACTCAAAGAGGTGACGCCGTTCGATCTTTTCCCCCAAACATTTCATATCGAATCGATTTCGATCTTCGAAAAATAACGGGGCTGTCTAAAAAGGGGAAAGGCAGCCCTCCTCAAGATGGGAAAAGTTTAATACAATGGGGGTATGAGACACAAACAAATCACCTTCAAGCCCT
>JAJTXU010000261.1 GCA_021462845.1 Anaerolineales bacterium | reverse complement strand
GTGACAGTGGCGGTTTCCTCAGCGAGTTTCGCCTGCGCCTCTTCCATTTGCTGTTGCAGGCGCTGCAATTGCTGCATCATCCCCGCCTGCCCGCCCATTTGTGGTCCTTTGTTGAATCCTTTTGCCATAACTACTCCTAGATTTAAATCAAATTTTGCAAGATTAAGGCGCGACACCCAAAACCAAAACGGGAATATCAATATCTGATACGCCGCGTTGTTCCAAATCCCAAACGAATTGCTCAAAATAAGAAACCCCAGAGGACATATCTTCGGCTAGCTCTTTCACTGGAACAATTTCTATCCCAACATCAATAAACCCCATGTTATGGAAAATTGTCATCTTTGCGCAGACATTGTAAACCATGAAAGAATACTTACCAAATTGCACTTCCACCCCAAGTTTGTTTTTGATGAAATCCATTTCCCGAAAAGCGCCCTTTGAAGCGGCAGGCGCTTTATAACCTTCGCTGTAGTATTGAGTTGGATAATCGCAATAAACTCTTTGCTTTTGCCATCCCAAATTCAGGAAATCATCGCTAATCGCCTTATTGAGAGACCGAGGGCTGTACAAGATTTTGCCGCGGATAGTCCTTTCCTTGCTTCGCTTCGTTTTGTATTTTTTAGCGTCAACGCGAGCAAGGATCTTCTTTATTTCTCCCAACTCAGTTTTGTGCCTCTTTTGAACAGCCTCTGCTCCGCCATTGAAAGAATACATCCCAACGATTTTCATTCGGTATATTCTCCTTTTTCATCCAGAAGAGTTTTCTGCTCAAGCGCTTCTTTCCATTCCTCTGGAACGCGCGACACTTTATCTTTGCCTGTTGGCTGATACACAGGTGTTCCAAGTTGGCGATAGCCAAGAGTGCCGTTGAAAAAAGCAAGGACACGCTCACGCGCCAAGTCAATATATTCTTTTTCTTTATCGCTCCCTACAGCGCGGCGATGATTCTTGATTGCCGCGATCAGCGATGAGCCAACTCCAGCAAATGGGTCTAAAACCCAATCACCTTCATTCGTTAATGCAAGAACACAACGCTCGACCAATTCAATAGGATATTGGCAGGGATGTTCTGTCTTTTCAGGGTGATTTGCTTTCACATTGGGAATATCCCAAATCTCCTCTTCCCAATCCTGCAAAACAACTTCCCAGACATCGGAAGGATTCTTTCCTAACGGATTGCCAGAAAGTTGACCTTTCTTCTCGCCTTTGAAATGGCGTTTCCCAGGATATTTCGATGGGATACGAACACTGTCAAGATTGAATAAGTATTTATCGCCTTTCGTAAACCATAGAATAGTCTCATATCTTCCAGAGAAACGTTTTGAGGCATGAAGCCCATGACCAAAACGCCAAATAATTCGGTTTCGTAAATGCAACCCAAGTTTTTTGAATATTCCGTAATACAAAATGTCCAATGGATAAACTTCGCCATTCTCTACAAAGTTACCCACTTGCCAACACAAGCTACCCCCATACTTGAGAACACGATAGAGTTGGGCAATCATCTCGGCTTGTTTTTCAAGGTAATGCTCAATCTCCACTCGGCTTTCATACTCTTTGCCAAGATTGTAAGGAGGAGATGTAATAATTAACTGAATCGAGTTATCGGGAATTTCGGCTAATAACTCTTTGATTTCACCATTAAACAAGACGATGTCAGAATCGATTTTGAAATGGCTGTCAATCGGTTTAGGGGGTTGAAAAAATGATAAGTTCATAAAACAATTTTACTCTTATTCTATCCTGCGCGTCCACAATCTCGCCGTCCATTTGTTGTCCTTTATTGAATCCTTTTGCCATTTCATACTCCTCTAAAAATTATTCCTTGTGGAAACTAATCCCACCACGCTTCCAAAATCACGTACGGCTTATCGTCAACTTCTGAGTCCGCGAGCATATCTCCAGCCGTTTCGCCGCCGATCATTCTGGTCTCGTCGGCGTGAAATTGCTCTCGCATGATCTCTTCCAACTCGAATCCCCAGCCATCTTCGAAATAAATATATAGCGTATCGGCATGCCAGTTTCCATCGTCCATATCGCGGAGGGAGATGAAGTTCAAAGGCAACAGAACCGCGCGCCACATTTTGTGATTCTCTCTGAGCCACTTTGCGATGTCTTTACCGCTGAAGCGATTGAAATTCGTTTTAGCGATGATACCGAGTTGTATTTCCTGAGCCTCGCTGATTTTCTTCTCAGGCAACTGAGGCACAGGCGGGACAACAAACTCGATTTTCACATCCCGTCTCTTTCCTCTTTCATCTTTCTTTTGAGTAGGCATCATCAACCTCAATTACAAATCACCAATTACGAATTACGTAATACGCAGTACGCTACGCAACACAACGCTTCGACTTCGCCGCCAACGAACGGCGGCTCCGCTCAGCGCGGAACCCATTTAGTCCTGCATATCCACAATCTCGCCACCGTGTTGGATGGCGGTGGCGACCATGCCGTCTTGCGCCACGTTCGCGGGGATCTTACCTTTCGCGTTCGTCACCACGCAACGCACGCTCACGTCCGCGCCGAACTCGTCCTTGATCAACTTTTGGATCGCCTCGATCTGGTCGGGCTTGTCAATTTTTGAAACCAGCACATCGCTCGCCAAACCAAGGATCAACGTCGAACCATGCGTGTCAATCATCCGCACCGAATTCATCAACGCCGAAAGATTCGCCTGCGCTTTCGGAAGCGACGCGGACATGCGCTTCCACGCCTTGATGACATCGCCCGCGCTGACCGCTGATTTTTCTGTGGGATGAGAAGCCGCTTCTTTCTCGACTTGAGGCTGGGTCGCCGTTTGGGGAGCGGATACAGGCTTCGGCTTGGGTTGACTCGGCGCGGCGGGTTGTGGCGATTCGGCTGGAGAGTCCAACACTTCCGCCAACGCGAGTTCCAGACTCAAAGAGGGCTGCCAGCCGCCGCGCAAATCCACTGCGGCGTTGTTGAACGCTTTCATCATCCGCAAAACATCGGACGTGGAAAACGATTTCGCGTGCGCCTGCATCTGCTTCTTCACATCCGCCGTCGCTTCGACTTGATTCGCGTTGCCCATTTGAATGAGCATCAGCCCGCGCAGATACTCGACGATCTGACGCGCCAGCGAACGCGGATCGGCTCCCGCGTCGAGCGCCTTGTGAATGGACTCAAGCCCATGCGCGGGATCGTGATCGTTGACCGCGTTCAGCACGTCCAGCACGGTTTGACTCGTGGCAGTGCCGAGAACTTGTTGCGCGAGCGCGAGCGTGATCTTATCTCCCGTTGACGAGAGTTGATCGAGCAATGACTGCGCGTCGCGCATCCCGCCCGCAGACTGGCGAGCGATTTGGATGAGCGCGTCATCGTCGGCTTGGATGTTCTCGGCTTGGATGATGTGCTTGAGGTTCGCCACGATCTCGTCCACAGGCACGCGGCGGAACTCGTGACGCTGACAGCGCGACAAAACCGTCGCGGGGATTTTATGGATTTCAGTCGTGGCTAAAACAAAGATGGCATGAGGCGGCGGCTCTTCGAGCGTTTTGAGTAACGCATTGAACGCCGCCGTCGAAAGCATGTGGACTTCGTCAATGATGTAGATTTTGTACTTCCCCTGCGACGGCGAGAAATTGATCTTGTCGCGCAAATCGCGGACATCGTCAACGGAGGTGTTCGACGCCGCGTCAATCTCAATGAGGTCGAGAAAGCGATTCTCGTTGACGGCTTTGCAGTTTTCACATTCGTTGCACGGACGCTTCGCCGCGTCAGGGTTCGTGCAGTTGACCCCTTTCGCCAACAGACGCGCCAGCGTGGTTTTCCCCGTCCCGCGCGGACCCGCGAACAAGTACGCATGACCGACGCGGTCAGCCTTGATCGCGTTCGTCAACGTGGTCACGATGTGATCTTGCCCCATCACAGCGGTCCAATCTTGAGGTCGGTATTTTCGGTAGAGGGCTTGG
>JAJTXU010000260.1 GCA_021462845.1 Anaerolineales bacterium | reverse complement strand
TGCCGCGAATTTCACTAATTCACGCGAATTTTTAAAAAATTAGCGGAAATTCGCGTAATTCGCGGCTTGGTATTGGGGTTTTGCGTAAGTCCTATTAAAAAAACTCCGTGACTCCGTGGTTAGAAAGAATCGAATCATTGGGCGCAAGTGGGCGCAAGCTTAAACGATATTCGCCCGCTGTGGGTTGAACGACATAGCGCGGCAGTGTGCCTGGTCCGCAACTGGCATTGCCCAAGCCCGCATGGCGGAAATCCAAAGTGAGATATGTTTCGTCGCGCCGAATCAGGTCAACGGGATGACGAGCCGACTCCAAATCCTGCGCGGTGTAGTGAAGCGCGCCCGCGTTGATGGGTTCGGGACTGTGAGCCAGCAAGCCATATCCATTTTGATTCACACACGCCGCCCAGCGCGCGAACGTTTTACTGCCCGACTCCTGCGGACGACCATACGGGATGAACTGTTCATCCACACTGCCGTGAAAGACGCCCATACGCATTCCCTGCTGTCGGTCGGGATACGTCTCCAGCGGACCGCGCCCATGCCACCAGAACTCATCGTATTCAGCGGGCAGAGTCAGCAGGTAGCCGATGCGCGGCAGGAGGGGCGCTTCGCCCATCGGCGTGATGCGCGTCGTAATTTGAATTTCGGAATCGGCGTTCACTTCGTATTCGGTCTCACATTCAAAATGAAAATCATCGCGCAAACGGAAATCATGCTCGAAATCTGTTTCATCCAATGAACGCAAACGCGCCAGCCGATGCTTCACCGACTCGAACACATCGGGGTCGGTCTGCTCTAGCCAGCGCCCGATCACTTGTAGAGACTGACGCCCGCCTCCGCGTTGATCGCACACATTCAGCAATTCCTTCACGCGCTGCCACTTCTTCGCGCCCGCGAGTTCGGAATATCTCACGCCAAGTTCATCCGCAATCAGGCTCAACTCCCGTTCATTCCACGTCTGCGTGAGAACGAGCGCGAGTTGATTGATCAGCCAATTCCACCACAACGACCGTCCCTGCGCGGGGCGCGGCATAATCTTGGATTGAACATGAACCCGCGCCGTCATTTCATCAGGCTGTTCCCAGCGCGTAGACTGAACCGTCTCTTCCAGCCGATTCAGTCCCGCGTCCTTCCACGTGAACATCATGCGCTCGCGCCCGTATGTGCCAATGTCGTTATCCGTCGGCGCGCGCCAGAAATTCAAACGCGGCGGCAGGGCGATCAGTTCATGTCCAGCGTGTTCCAGCGAAATCAATCTGCCGTTCTCACAGTTGAAGACAATCCGCGCCCTTGCCGTTGAGATAACGATTTGACCCTGCTCATCCACCAACCTCAGCGCAGACGACCGACCATCATCCACTTTCCACTTTCCAATCTCTAATCTCCAATCTTCCTCTTCTCTCTTTCCCATATCCACCTGCTCCCACCCCACCTCATGCCCCGCCTTCGCCCAGAGTGTATCTTTCGCCAGCGCAAAACGAATCTCCAGCCACGCATCGGATGAATTATCCGCCAACGCAAACGGGATTTTCACATCCAAACTCGATTGTGGCTCGATGGACGCCACATCCAACACGCCAGCTTGAATCGCATTGCCATCGGTCGTCAACGTCCACTCACAGCGCAGATGTTCAAACGAGGAAAAGAAATATCGGTTATGGATTCGAACCAAGCCCTGTACCTTATCGAGCAGTTCCACTCGCGCAGGCTGAAGGATCTTTTTATATTCCCACAAGGCGGGCTTCGGCTCGCGGTTCGCAAAGACCAGACCGTTCAAACAAAACGCGCCGTCGTTGGGTTCGTCGCCGAAATCGCCGCCGTAGGCAAACCAGACCCGCCCGTCGTTCGTGACGCGCTGAAAGCCCTGGTCAACCCAGTCCCAGATAAATCCGCCCTGCAAACGCGGATGCGCGTCAATCGCGTCCCAATACTCCTTCAAGTTCCCCACCGCGTTGCCCATCGAATGCGCATACTCGCACATGATGATGGGACGCGCGTCGTCCTTCTGTGCCAGCGTCACAATGTCATCCACGCTGGGGTACATCGGCGCGAGAATGTCCACCGCCGCGTCGCCGCCTGCGGGGTGATAATGCACAGGGCGCGACGGATCGAACGCGCGAATCCATTCCGCCATGGCGCGGTGATGCTCGCCAAAGCCCGACTCATTTCCCAGCGACCACACCACCACCGATGGATGATTGCGATAACTCCGCGCCATGCGCTCGAGCCGCGCTTGAAACGCATCCCGCCATTCGGGCGCCTTGGAAAGATACGAGAGCGCGCCGTCGCATTCGATGTTCGATTCTGCAACAAGCAAAATGCCGACCTCATCGCACAACTCATACCAGCGCGGCGCGTTCGGGTAATGCGACGTTCGCACGGCGTTGATGTTAAATTGCTTCATCAATTCCAAATCGCGCCGCATCGCTTCTTCCGTCACAACATGCCCTGTCGTCATGTCATGCTCGTGGCGGTTCACGCCTTTGATCAAAACGGGCTTGCCGTTCAACAGCAAATGCCCGCCGCGAATCTCCACTTTGCGAAACCCGACCCGGCACGATAGCGCTTCGAGCAGTTCACCATCTTTGAATAACTGGAAAAGCGCGGTATACAAACTCGGGCTTTCATCCGACCAACGATTCGGATTCGACACCCGCGCTTGAATCTTCATCCCAGACTCCGCGCCCGCCTCTATCCTAACTGACGCCTGATTCTGCGCAACGGGCATTCCCTGCGCGTCGAGCAATTCAAACCTGCATTCCAATCCCTCAACATGACTCTGACCCTCATTCTTGATCCACGCTTCAATCGCGAGCAGTCCATCCGTGTACGTCGAATCCAAATCCGCGTTCACGCTCACATCGCGCACATGCACATTCGGCGCAGACCACAGAACCACATCGCGGAAGATGCCGCTCAACCGCCACATATCCTGGTTTTCAAGATATGTCCCATCCGACCAGCGATAGACGCGCACCGCCAGAATATTTTCGCCTGCGCGAAGATGCGCGGTGATATTGAACTCAGCAGGCGCGCGGCTATCCTTGCTGAAGCCGACTTCGACGCCGTTCACCCAGACATGGAACGCCGAATCGACTCCTTCGAAGCGCAAAAAGATTTGACGATTGCCCCACTCTTCGGGAATGACAAACGCGCGGCGGTAACTGCCTGTGGGGTTGTCATCCTTTGGCACGCGCGGCACATCGTCGGGCGGGAAGGGGAGTTGCACATCGGTGTAGTACGGAACGTCATAGCCCTGTAATTGCCAGTTGCCAGGGACTTGAATCGAGTCCCAGCCGTCCACCGAGGAATCGGGGAGATAAAACTCCTTCGGAGCCGAATCAGGATTCGGGGCGAAGGCGAAGCGCCACGTCCCATTGAGTGAACGATAAAACGCGGATTGAGTCCGCAATCCGCGAATGGCTTCATCCCGCGTCTCGTGCGGAATCAAATTGGCATGTGCAGGTTCGCGGTTGCGTCCTTGCAGTTGAGGGTTTTCCCAGTCGTTGGCTGTCATGCCGTCCCACCGCCATCCACCGCCAGCACCGCGCCTGTGACGTAACTCGACTCGTCGCTGGCGAGATACAAAACCGACTGCGCGATTTCGATGGGCTGGGCATAGCGGTTGAGCGGGCGTTCCTTCGCCTCCGCCAGAAATGTATCCTCCGCCTGACCGAGTTGTTTGGCTTCGTTGCGGAGCATGGGCGTGTCGGTGTCGCCTGGGCAGATACAGTTGACGCGGATGTTTTGCGGACCGTGGTCAATGGCGAGCGCGCGCGTCATGTTGACCACCGCGCCCTTCGAGGCGCAATACGAGATGGCGTTGCGCCCGCCTTTGATGCCCCAGCCCGAACCCGTGTTGATGATGGAGCCGCCCTGTTTGGCGAGATGCGGCACGGCATATTTGCACATCAAAAAAATGGATTTGACGTTGATCGCCATGACCA
>JAJTXU010000026.1 GCA_021462845.1 Anaerolineales bacterium | reverse complement strand
AGAAACCACTGTTGACGAGTGGGACGCGGTCATGGCGTCGAATTTGCGTTCGGTGTTTTTGTTCGTGAAGTTGGCGCATCCGTTGATGAAATCGGCGGGAGGCGGCGCGGTGGTGAACGTTTCGTCTGTCCATGCGATTCAGACCTCGGCGAACATTGCCGCGTATGCCGCATCGAAGGGCGGATTGCTCGCACTCACCCGCGCCATGGCAATCGAGTTCGCGCCCGACAACATCCGCGTCAACGCCATTCTCCCTGGCGCGGTGGATACTCCCATGCTCCGCGCGGGGCTGGGGCGCGGTCATGTGGGTCACGGCGACATGAATGAGCGATTGGATAACCTCGCTCGCAAAACCGTCAGCGGCAAAGTTGGCAAGCCTGAAGAGATCGCCCATGCGATTTATTTTCTCGCGGATAATGAACAATCGTCATTTATGACAGGTCAGGCGTTAGTGGTGGACGGCGGCGCAACCGCGAGACTGAGCACAGAATAAAATGAATCGCTCGGCAATTGATTCAACTCGCTCGATATTCATCTTCACCGGCGTGGTTCTTTTTTTACTTGGAATTGGCTCGCTCTTGCGAAACGCTTCAAGCCCCAATCAGGCTGGTTTATACACCTTCTATGTCCTCGCCATGTTCGTGGATGGCGCACTTTTTCTCTTCTGCGCATGGTGGCTGGGCATAAGAACAAAGTGGTCGTTTTATTTTTCGCTCCTTGTGCTGGCTTTCAACATTCTCCCGACGATCTTCGACCAATTTGGCTTGGCAGATCTACTCTTCGTTTTGTTGAATTTTGCCACTCTGATCGCCCTGCTCGCGGCTCGACGGGAATTTCTCCCCGCATGAAACAAACTCTCAAATCGTTGATTCCACAATCGCTTTGGCGTTTCACACGGGATGCATACGATTCGCTCCGACGTGTGCCTGAATTGCCCGCCGCCTACTTGCATCCGTGGCGCAGGGAAAGTATTCGCCGGCTTGCCGAAATGAAAAATATCCACAAGGAGAAACGCGCCTTCATCATCGGCAACGGTCCCAGCCTCAAGCAGACCGACACGAGCAAATTGAAGAACGAGATCACCTTCGGCATGAACCGAATCTATCTCGCGTTCCCCGAATGGGGATTCACCACATCCTACCTCTGCGTGACGAACGATCTCGTCGTCGAGCAATTCGTAAACGACATCTCCGCGCTGACCATCCCAAAATTCATCGCCTGGCGATCACGCCAACATTTTAAATCCCAATTCTCTAATCCTCCAATTCTCGAGCGCTCAGTCTCCAGTCTCCAATCTCCAATCTCTTCTCTCCCAACCTTCATCTACACCACCTACACAGGACCTCGCTTTGCAAGAGATGTCCGCGGGCGAGTGTGGGAGGGCGCGACCGTGACCAATCTCGCGCTCCAACTTGCGTTTCATATGGGCATCGAGAAAGCCATCCTCATCGGCGTGGATCACAATTTTGCCGACAAAGGCGATGCGAACAAAACCGTCGTTTCGCAAGGCGACGATCCGAATCATTTCATGCCGAATTATTTTGGCAAAGGCGTGAAATGGCAACTGCCTGACCTGGATACCTCCGAGATCGGGTATGCACTTGCGCATGATGCCTATCGCAAAGCAGGGCGCGAAGTGGTTGACGCGACGGTCGGAGGCAAGCTGACGATTTTTCCGAAAGTAGAATACGACTCACTATTTTAGATTTACGATTCTCGATTTACGATTACGCAATACGCAATACGCAGTACGATTAACGTAACTCGCAACTTGTAACTCATCCCATGCCCCTCGTCTCCATCATCACCCCCTCCTTCAACCAAGCCCGCTACCTCGAGCAGACGATCCAATCTGTGCTGGGGCAGGATTATCCACGCCTCGAATACATCGTCGTGGATGGCGCGTCTACGGATGGGTCGGTGGAGATCGTCAAAAAATATGCAGACAAACTCGCATGGTGGCTGAGCGAAAAGGATTCGGGTCAGGCGGAGGCGATCAACAAGGGATTGGCACATGCGACGGGCGAGATTATCGCGTGGCTGAACTCGGACGATACCTATTTGCCCGGTACGATCTCTGCGGCGGTGAAAGTGTTTGAAGAAAATCCCGATGCGGTGTTAGTGTATGGAAACATGCTGGCTGTGGATGAACGCGGTAATCCGTTCAATACACTGACGTACAAGCAATTATCCTTGCAAGATTTATTGTGCTTTCAGATCATCGGTCAGCCCGCTGTGTTCTTCCGCCGATCCGTGTTGGAAAAAGCAGGGATGCTCGATCCCACTTTCCACTTTCTACTCGACCATCATTTGTGGATTCGAATCGCGGGACATGGAAAAATCCTTCACGTGGATCAAACGTGGGCGGCGGCGCGTTATCATGCAGAGGCGAAGAATCGCGCCAAAGCGGCAGAGTTTGGGCGCGAAGCCTTCCGCATTTTGGCTTGGGCGGAGAGTCAGCCGAAGTTGGGCGAGGCAATTCGACCCGTCGAAAGACGCGCGCGCGCATCGGCGCATCGAGTTGACGCGCGGTATCTGCTCGACGGCGGGAAGGCGTGGCTCGCGCTGAAGGCGTGGGCGCGCGCGTTCTTCATCCACCCGCCGACGGCGTTGGCGCGGCTGAATATTTTTGCATCCGCTTTGTTGAATGTGTTGGGACTCGAATTTGTTCGCTCAGAGTTTTTATCACGGCGGTCGCGAAGAGTGAAAGATAAAAAATTTTAGCGTGTCTGAAACATGTCATTCTGAGGAGCGGAGCGACGAAGAATCTCTACCACGCCAAGAAGATTTCAAACGAGAGGAGAGATGCTTCGCTCCGCTCAGCATGACACGAAAAGGTGGTATGTTATACTGACTCGTAACATTGAATGAGGTTAATGAACGAATGAGTTTGACGAAAAAAAATTCGGGCTGGATATCGTTATTATTTTTCATCGGGGCGTTGAGCGCGTGTGTGCCATTGGCGGTGTATGCGTATCTGGGAACTTTTTCGCGCTATCTCGCGGATGATTATTGCGCGTCCACGTATTTGTACACATCACAAAATATTGTTGAAGCCACGTTGCGGGCGTATTCGTTGTGGGGAAATAGTTATTCGCGTTTGATGTTTTCGCAATTGATCGAGTTAGGCGGCGTGGATGGCATTCGCGTCATGGCGGGCGTGGAGCTTGCGATCTGGGCGACGTTGCTCACATGGATGTTCGTTGCGTTGGGAAAACTTTTGCAAATTCACGTTCCGAAGGTTGGGTATGTGTGGCTGGCGTGCATGGCGATCGCGTTGAGTTTGTATCAGACTTCGGCGTTGTATCAAGTTTTGTTTTGGCGCACGGGACTCATTCCGTATTCACTACCGTTGTTGTGGTTCATCGGCATCGCGGCATTTTTTATCCGCTATGTTGAGAAACCGTACGAAAAATCGCGCGCGGTTTGGTTTGGTATCGTGTTTACCGTTTTGATTTTCTTTGCGGGTGGATTGAGCGAAACGACTTCAGGAATGTTGGTGGGAATCATGTTCGTTGCTGTCGCGCTTGCGTGGTGGACGAAGCGACTCCATCAGAGGCGCGATGTGCTGACGTTTCTCGTCGCTGGGTTGATCACTGCGATCGTCGCCATTTCGATCACGGCGGCGTCGCCAGGGACGTCGAATCGATTGGGCAGGATCATGCGCCAAGAGCCGATCTACAATCCGATCGAATTGGGCGGTCAGGTAATTCTTTACACCTCTCAGTTCCTGTTGGAAACAACCAAATCGTATCCGACGCTGATCGTTGTTGCGCTGGCAGTTTCATTCGGGGTTGTGTTTCTCGCGCTTGGGACGAGCCAGAAAGATGGAGCGTTCATCCAAGCGTCGTATTTACGAATGGCGTTGATCGTCATTCCCGTTGCCATCTTCATCGTCATCGGATTCAGTTATGCGCCGAGCGCGTTCGTGCGGACGTTCCCCGCGGCGCGCGCGCGATACGCGTCACATTTCGTGTTCATGCTTGGATTGATGATCGAGGGCGGCGTGCTGGGAATGTTGGCGTCGCAGGCGCGTTCGATCGTGAACGAGAAGTGGGTACAGGTCGCTGTCGCGTTGTTGCTTGTCGCGTTGATCGTTCATCCGATCCGTGCGACGCCGAATGTGTACGCGCTTCATTACGGGTATCAAACCTTTGCCCAGCAATGGGACGAGCGCGACGCGCTCATCCGTCAAGCCGTTGCGAACGGCGAGACCGATCTCGTCGTCGTGCAGTTGGACGCTCCAGGCGGCATCGGAGAATATAAAAACAATCCGAAAGATTGGATCAATCGTTGCGTGGCGCGGTTCTACGGTTTGAATTCGATCATCGCACCGTAATGTCACCCTCCCGATGTCCTTCGGGAGAATGACATGCTGAAAGTTTGGAATTTCAAATTACGTAAAGTCAATGGTTTATTCTTATGAAAACCAATTCGCAAGACTCAAACACGCAACCCATCCTCGTCACTGGCGCACATCGAAGCGGCACCACGTGGGTTGGCAAAATGCTTGCAGGTCCGCAGGTTGCGTACATTAGCGAGCCGTTGAATGTGTTGCATCGCCCTGGCGTGTTGCGCGCGAGGGTGAAGCATTGGTATCAATACATTTGCGACGATAACGAATCGGAATTTCTCGCGCCGTTCGAGGAACTGCTCGACTATCGCTATCACACGTGGAGCGAGATCAAGTCGCTGCGTTCGCTCAAAGATTTTTTGCGCATGGGGCGCGACTTCAAAATTTTTTACGACGCCCTCGAACACGGACAACGCGCCCTGCTCAAAGATCCGTTCGCGGTGTTTTCGATCCCATGGTTCGCAAAGCGATTCGAATTCAAGGTCGTTGTCACGGTGCGTCACCCCGCCGCGTTTGCCAGCAGTCTCAAACGCCTCGGCTGGAATTTCGATTTCAACGACCTGCTCGATCAACCTCTGCTGATGCGCGATCATCTCGAATCCTATCGTGGACAAATGCAAGCCGTCAAAGCGGATGATGTCATCGGTCAAGCCAGCCTGTTGTGGACGATGATCTACAAAACGGTTCACACGCAGGGACAGCTGGATCGGCGCCTCGTCATTGTGCGCCACGAAGACCTTTCGCGTGATCCTGTCGGCGGCTTCCGCGACCTGTACGCCGCGCTGGGGTTGGATTTCACACATCACGCGGAGGAGCGAATCCTCAACTCGAGCAGTTCCGACAACCCAACCGAACTCTCGCGCCGCAAAACCCACTCCGTTAAAATGGACAGTCGCGCCAGCATTGAAACTTGGAAAACAAAATTATCCGCCGATGAGATTCAACGCATCCGAGATATGACAGAAGAATCCGCGCACCTGTTTTATCCCGATCTCAACTGGTAGCCAATTACCAATTACCAATTACCAATTACTGCTCACTGATAACTTTCCCACCCATGACCTCCCCCTCACCCCTCCCCGTCGTTTCCATCATCACGCCCTCGTTCAACCAAGCGCGTTACATCGAAGCGACGATACAATCCGTGCTGGCGCAGGATTATCCGCGCATTGAGTACATCATCGTGGATGGCGCGTCTACGGATGGGACGGTTGATGTCATCAAAAAATTTGAAGGGCGAATCGCTTCGTGGGTGAGCGAGCAGGACAAAGGTCAGACAGACGCGATCAATAAGGGGTTCGCGCGCGCAAAAGGCGACATCCTTGCGTGGATCAACTCCGATGACACGTACGAGGCGGGCGCGGTCGGCGCGGCGGTGAAATTCCTGTATGAACATCCAGAGGTGGGCATGGTGTACGGCGATTGCAACTTCATCAACGAAAGCGGACGCGTGATCGGCAAATTCAACTCGGCGCAAACGGATGCGCGCCTGCTTCGGCAGGGATACGTCCACATCCCGCAACAGACCGCGTTCTTCCGCGCGGACTTGTGGCGGCAGGTGGGACCGCTCGACCCGTCGTTTTACTTTGCGATGGATTACGATCTGTGGACGCGTCTCGCGGTGCGTTCGCGGATACAATATGTGCCGCAGACGTGGGCAAACTTCCGCTTGCACACGTCGGGCAAGACCATCGTTGCCGATGACCGCTGTTGGCCCGAAATGATCCGCGTGCATTACCGCGACGGCGGCTCGTTCTTTTCGACCATCGTGACAAAATATTACATCCGAAAATTGATCGCGCCGATTTGGAATTGGCGGCGACGAAGAATGTTGGCGTAACGTGATTGAAAAGGTACTTCGTACTACGTATTACGTAATACGAAGCACGCAATACGCAGTATGATTACCAACCATGCAGACTCTTTTATCATCCCCCTCCCTCAATGACCTAATTCGACTGCTAAAAGCCTGGCGCTTTTGGGTCCTTGGCGCGATCCTCGGCGCGGTGATCGGCGCGGCGGTGTATTATGTGGCGCCTCCGCCGTATCGCGCGCGCGCAACGGTGATCGTTGACTTCAATTTGGAAGAAGCGTTCCCGCAAGACACAGACCGCCAATATTTTTATTATCTCGAACGCGAGACGCGCAAACTCGAAGACATCGCATGGTCTGATGATGTGATGGATCAACTTTCATCTGAGTTTGGTATTCCCGTTGAGGAACTGCGCGGCAAATTGGAGTTGAGTCAACCCGCGGAGGGCGGCTGGCATTTTTACGCGACGGATTCAACCGTGCGGGGAGCGGTGCAGATCGCGTCCACGTGGGCGCATCTGTTCACCGATGAAGTCAACGCGAAGGTCGCTGCTTCCGATGGGTTGAATCCGTTTATTCGTGTTGAGGCAGTCCAAGTCGAGAATCTACCCTCCGAGCGGAGTTTGCCGCAAAGCACATATTTGTTGATCGGGGCAATCGGTTTTCTTGCCGTGAGCGCGTTTGTGGTTTTGTTTTTTGGTAAAGCAAAATGAAGTTTCACGCACCGCGACATTTATGTCGCGTGATCTCGACTCCCATTGAATGGAAAACACGTAGTGACGACTTCAGTCGTCAACTTGCCGTGAAAGCGACTGAAGTCGCTACTACGTCGTTACGCATGGAGTCTCTGTGGCGAAGTTGACACGCCTCCTCTGGGGCGTAGCATTGATTGCTTTGCCCGTCACGAGTTTTCGTTATTTCCCCGGCATGGGTGAAGGGACGCTCGTCCGCCCGTTGGCGTTTTATCCCATTGCGTTGTTGTTGCCGTTATTGTTGGTTCAATGGCTTCGTGGAAGAACATCGTTTCCGCGCGCGGGGGCGTTGACTCCGCTTGCGGGATTTGTGCTGATCGTTTTGTTGGCCAGCAGTTTCGGGGCGTGGCTCGATCCGATTCCCTTGCGCGGACAGGAATATTTCGGGCGCGTTATCCGCGCGTGGGCGACGCTGGTCATCGGCATATCCTTTTTCATCGCCGCGGTGTGGATGAATCGCAACGAAGACGACCTGAAATTTTCGGTGCGATGGATTCTCGCTGGCTTCGCGTTAGATGTGGCATGGAGCGGCGTGCAGGCGCTCGCGTTTTATACGCCGATACTTCCGAAGGTTACTGTCACGCACTGGCAACTCGCTTTCTCGATGCGCGAACTGGTGAAGACGAATCGAGTCTCTGGCATGGCGTACGAACCCGCGTGGCTGGCGGGACAGATCGCAACCGTGTATCTGCCGTGGCTGTTCGCGTCGCTGTTGACGGGCGTGCGCGTCACGCGCTTCAAATGGCTTGAAATTATTTTGTTGGGATTCGCTGGCGTGTTAATTCTCGCCACCTACTCACGCGGCGGATTGCTCACCGCAGGCGCGGCAACTGTGCTGACGTTTCTACTCGTCGGTCGTGGCGAACTTTGCTCAACGTGGAAGTGGTTTGTTTCTAAAAGTTGGATTCTGCGCCTCGGGGTTTTGACTCTCGTGATCGCATCGCTCCTCGGCGCGGGATTGTTCCTCGCTCAAAAGGGATACATCGCCCGCATGTTTGAGTCGGATGCGGAGAGCGTGGAGGAATTCGTCGTCGAAAATTCGGCGGGCGCGCGCTCAGCGTATCTGGTCAGCGCGTTGGGCGTGTATGAGGAGAGTCCCGTGTTCGGCGTGGGCTTGGGCGCGAGCGGATTTTACATGTACGATCATCTCCCCGATTGGTCGTTGACGGTCGTCCCTGAAATTGCAAAACAACTCAACCCTGAAAGCAAACTCTATCCGAATCCGAAGAACATATACGCGCGTTTGCTTGCTGAAACAGGATTGATCGGCTTCATCCTGTTCATCGCGTTTTTGTTTTCACTTCTCGCTGATTCGCTGACTGCCATGCAACATAAAAATTCTTATGCGCGTTATCTCGGCATTGCGGGCTTGTTCTCGTGGATCGCAATTGCCATCTACAACATTACGCAAGATTCGTTTGCCACGCCGAATCTTTGGATCAACCTCGGAATTCTTGCGGGTGTGATGGCGTTTGCGTTAGAATCAAATGACTTGCTCCCAACGCCGTCCTCGGCGGCTGAGCAATTGGAGAAATGATGATCGTTCTTTCAGTTGGTATGCCGCGCGCGGGTTCGGGTTGGCACTTCAACCTCATCCACGACCTGATGAAGACCACGGGTTGCGCCGACGCGCGCGACATCCGCGAAAAATTTAAATTACAAAAAATATTAACCGAAGTGAATTGCAACATCGGCGTATTGTCCGCGCGGCGGTTGGGGATGACTGCCATCCCCGCGTTGATGGGCAACACGTTCGTGATCAAAGCGCACGCGGGACCGACACCGACGAGCCGCCTCTTTCAACGGGTGGGCTTGCTTCACATCACCTACATTTATCGCGACCCCCGCGACGCCATGCTCTCGGCGTTCGACTTCGGTCAGCGCGCATTACAAAAGGGACGACCCAACGCCTTCTCGCATCTCACCGACTTCGACAAGAGTCTCGCGTTCATCATGGACTACGTCCGCATTTGGGAGAAGTGGACGCGCGAGAAAAATGTGCTCATCGCGCGTTACGAAGACTTGCTCACGAATTACGACAGCGAGGCAACTCGACTGGTCGAGTTCCTCCGCCTACGGGCGAACCAAGCTGACGTCCAGAAAGTGATCGAGGCTTTTCGTCCAGAAAAAGGCGAAGGGCAACAGGGTCTGCATTTTTTCAAGGGCAAGATCGGACGCTTCCGCGAATCCTATTCTGCCGAACAGCAGGCGGTGTTGAAGGAGAAAATGGGCGGCTATTTGTTGAAGATGGGGTATGAGGCATAGTTCGTAATCTATCTGCAAACTCGGGCGGAAATATCCTAATACTTTTCGAGTATCATTGGAAACATGCGTAAATTTGAAACGCCGTATGTGGCAGACTGGCTGGCGGTATCCCTGCGTTGGGTGACGCTGGTAGGATTGCTTGTGTCATTGGGATTGCGCGATTTGATCAACGCGGTTTCGCTGACTATTGTTCTGTTAATGGCGTTGTGGAATATTGCCATGAGCATAGTGGCGGGGATGAACTTGCGCATCCGCTTTCATCGGTACATTGTGCTGGCTGTTGATTTTATGCTCGCCGCCTTATTTTTCTATTTGCAGGGCGGGCTGGGCAACGCCTCGATATGGACCGGGTTGTACCCAATTCTCACCGGCGCGGTGTATTTTGAACTCATGGGGTCGTTGGTGGCGGGCGCCTTGTTCATCGCGTGGCAGTTGTTTGTTTCGCGCGCTTCGCTTGTGAATGGCTTTACTTTTTCCATTTCAAATGGATTAACGCTCACTGTGTTGTTTACGCTGGTGTGCGGGGTGGGGGGACGGATGTTGATGCGGCGTTTACGTTTCCAGCGCCGCACCCGGTTGGACGCGGAGGAGCGCCGCAGTAACATGGAAAGCGAACGCCTGCGCGCCATCTATGAATTGACCTCCACGCTGACAGCCACGCTGAGTTACAAGCGCGTGCTCGATTCTGCGCTTGACCTTGGGTACTCGGCGTTGAATCCTACCGCCGATCCCGATGAACCTGAACTGGACGAGCGGCTGGTGAGCGCCGTCTATTTGTTTCGCGGGAATGAATTGCGCGTCGGTTCGGCGCGGCGGTACACGAACGCGGATATGCGCGTTAACCTGCACGGCAATGAAGGTATTCTCAAGAAAATTTTTGATGATGGCGAGCCGCTTCTTTCCACCGACGTGGGGTATGATCCCGAACTCGGTCGTATCATTGCCCTACGGTCCTGTACCGCGGCGTATTGCTTTCCCCTCCGTAGCGGATTCAACGTGTATGGCATGATGCTCTTTGCCCACCCCGACCAGAATTATTTTACGCCGGAACGCCGCGGCTTACTTGATATTATCGGCAGGCAGGCGGTGATCGCGGTGCAGAACGCGCGGTTATACCAGGACCTTGTGGAGGAAAAAGAACGCATGGTCGAAGTGCAGGAGGAGACGCGTAAAAAATTGGCGCGCGACCTGCATGATGGCCCGACGCAATCGGTGGCGGCAATGGCGATGCGAATCAATATTGCGCGACGCATGATGACGAAAAATGTCGACGAGGCGACGGATGAGTTGAAGAAGATCGAAGAATTGGCGCATCGCACCACAAAGGAGATCCGTCACATGCTGTTTACGTTGCGCCCGCTCATCCTTGAGTCGCAAGGGCTTACCGCCGCCCTCGAAGCGATGGCGGAAAAGATGCGTGAGACATTTCAACAGAACGTCGTCATTAATGTCGATGAAAAGATGCTCGAAAACATGGAGATGGGCAAGCAAGGTGTGATCTTCTATATTATCGAAGAGGCAACGAACAACGCGCGCAAACATGCCAACGCGGTGCATATTTGGGTGCGATTAAGACCTTTTGAAACCGGGATCGCATTGCTGGAGATCGAGGACGACGGCTTGGGTTTTGATGTCGAATCGGTGAACCGATCCTACGATAAGCGTGGCAGTCTGGGAATGGTAAACCTGCGCGAGCGAACGGAACTGGTGAGCGGCTTGCTCAATATCGATTCTGCGCCGGGGAAAGGTACGAGGATTCAAGTGTATATTCCGCTTACCGAAGAGGCGACAGATCGTCTGCATCACGCGAAGAGATGAAATCGTTTGGCGCTATACAAATTGACCATCGCCGCCGTTCAACGAGCGACAGATGAAGTGATGTGTAGAATCGCGGCGCTGTTGCCTGAAAAGTATCGCGGGGTGTATGCAGGGCATGAGAGGGTAAGGGAGTTGTTGGAGGGTTCAGCCAGCAGTTCAACTACCGGATGAACGAAGGGCGTATGCAGGCGCCCGATTGAAGAATCTGCTCAAAAAGGAAAAGAGGCAATGAAATGGAAACTATGAAACACACACCCTCTCTTGAGGAATGGCGAAAACTTTACGATCTAATGGCGCAACTCAAGGACCTTGCGCCCTGGGAGTGGATGGAGGAGGACGATATCTTTGGTATCCAGATGCCAGAGACGGGAGAGTTAGGATTCATCAGCGTGATGGGGACGCTGGGCGAGCATCTTGCCGTCGCCGTCTATCAGGGAGTACGAGGATTGAGCGGCTTTTGGCAGATGCACGCAGGAGGACCCGAACTCACACCCGAGTTCGCATTACAATTTCCACAGTTGCAGGCATCCTTCGAAGATCGAGACATAATCGCCAAGGAAGACCGTGATGTTATAAAACAGTTGGGTCTCAAATATCGCGGCGCGAAAGCCTGGCCCCAATTCCGCAGTTATCGCCCGGGTTGCCTCCCCTGGTTTATCGAAAGGGATGAAGCGAAGATTCTTATCTGCGCCTTGGAACAAGTGTTGGAAATGGCGCCGCGCTTTAAAGAAAACCCAAATCTTTTCACGCCCGTAACTGACCAGGACTATCTGGTACGCGTAAGAAATAACGGCGCGTGGGAAGACAGCGTACAACAGATCGTATTTCGCGAGGAAAAGATACTCGACCTCAAGATGAATGAGGAAGCGCTCGAATATCTCCGCGCCTTGATGCCGGGAAAGTTAACCCTGGAAATTGATTTTTATATGATGGAAGAACCCGTTCAGGAAAAACGAAACGAACGGCCGTTCTTCCCATTTATGCTCATGCTTGCCGACCACGAAAGCGGCATGATCGTGGGCGTTGACATGCTGACTCCTCTTCCCTCCATCGACGATATGTGGTCTGACATCCCTGCCATCGTCGTGGAGAAACTAGCGGAGGGTCTCCCGCCCAAAGAAATCCTCATCAAAGATGATATGCTCTATCTCCTCCTGCAACCCGTTGCCGAGGAAGTGGGATTCACACTCAAAAAGCAACCTCATTTGAAACAGATCAATCGCGCAAAGAGGGAACTGCGGAACTTCACAAAGAGATCAGGCTTCTAAAATTGCAACTAAAAGAGAACCCGGATATCTCGCCGGAATCCGGGTTCTCTCCTAGATCATTTGACCTTCCCCTCTTTTCAAAAACTGACCCTCCCCTCGTTTCCCTTTCCACTCGTTTCCATCCACGATTAATTTGCCTCGCAGGAAGACTTTTTCGGGGTAGCCTGTTAATTCCCAGCCTTCATACAAGTTATAGTCCGTGCGTTGATGCGACGTGGCAACGCCATAGTTCACTTTCTTTTCGGGGTCCCAGATCACAACGTCGGCATCGGAGCCTTCGAGCAGTGCGCCTTTGCGCGGATATAAGCCGAAAACCTTCGCGGGGTTTGTGGACATGTATGCGACAAATTGATTCGCGGTAATTTTCCCAGCGCGGACTCCTGTCGTCCATAACACGGGCATGCGATCTTGAATCCCGGGTAGTCCGTTCGGGATTTTTGTGAAATCGTCTTTGCCTAATTCCTTGCCGGGGATGGCAATTTTTTCACCTTCATACAAAATCGGCTTCGTCCCATCAAAGAAGAAGGGACAATGATCCGTGCCAACGGTTTGCACGATGCCTTCGGTCAATCCTTGCCACAAGCGCGCGTTGTCCTCTTTTGTTCGCATCGGCGGGGAGCAGATCCATTTCGCGCCATCGGGCTGACGCAAGTTATCAATCGTGAAAAATAAATATTGCGGGCAGGTCTCGCCCATCACTTTGACGCCGCGCTCGCGGGCGTACTTGAGCATGTCCACTTCGCCGCCCGCGTTCATGTGGACGATGTAGACGGGCGTATCCGCTTGCTGAGCCATCGCCGCCATGCGAAAGGTTGCTTCCACTGCGCCCCACGCGAGACGAGTCAGCGCGTGCCATTCGGGGGTCAGGTGATCAGCCATCAGCGCTTGAGTGACCAGCGTTTCGATCACGTCTCCGTTTTCGCAGTGAGCCATGACTAACATTCCATTGTCGCGGGCGATCTGCAAGGCTTTGAAGATACTGCCATCGTCGAGGCGGAGGCGTCCGTTGTAGGCGGTGAAGACTTTGATGGTTTGGATTCCCATCTCGCGCAGGGACGGAATCTGTTTGGCGATGTTGTCGTTGAACTGTGTGAGGTTCATGTGGAAGGAATAGTCAATCGCGGCTTTTTGGGATTTTTCGAGCCAGAGGTCAACAGAATACTTAAAACCCTTATCTTCCAGAACTACAAAGTCCATCGCTGTAGTTGTCCCGCCAAAGGCGGCGGCTTTGTGACCGGTGTAATGGTCGTCGGAGGAGACGGTGCCGAACATGGGGAGGTCGAGGTGGACGTGCGGGTCTACGCCGCCGGGGAGGATCAGCTTGCCCGACGCGTCAATCGTCAACGCCGAATCAGCCTCAAGTCCCGGAGAGACGCGATGAATCTTTTCATCCTGAATCAATATATCGGCTTGAAATGTTTTTTCGGCGGTGACGAGAGTCCCGTTCTTAATCAGAGTCGCCATAGGGTTCCTGCGATTCTTTGATTCCCAACAACGCGATCAACACATCGGGAGGGATGTCGGCTTCGGGCAGATCAACCTTGTAGAGTTGCTCATTCTCGGCGCGTTCGCGCAGACTCTTCCACAGCAGGTCGCGCTCCTCGCTTTGAACGACGAGGTCGTTGAGCATTTTTGCATTGAGCAGATATTCGCCCGTTGTGTAGAGGAAGGTGAGACGCTTCCATTTGTCGGAGTGGATGGGTTCGCTCAATTTCTCGAGCCCGCCGAGTTGAATTTTGAAATACTCCTCTTTCGCGCGCGGATGATCCGCCTCATCTTTGAGGAGTTCGCCGCGCGTGGTGAGTTCGTGTCCCTTCACTTGCGCGATGAATTCGATCTGTCCGCTGTGATCGCCAAACGCGGAGGGCTGATAGAAAGCGAGGTAATCCACTGCCACAACTTTCGGCGCGGTGCGAAGTGGGATTCGATACCAGCCGAGGAGCCGTGCGATTTCCAAATCTCGAGGAGAGGGTAAGAGGCAAACGAGAATTAGAGAAGTGGGAGAGATGGGCATGAGGAGGAGAGATTGGAGACTGGAGATTGGAGACTGGAAGAGCAGAGAATTAGAGGATTAGAGGATTGAGGAGGGCGAGATAGAAAGTGGAAAGTGGTGGGTAGATTCTACTCGCTACCCTTCGACTTAACTCGGGCATGCTTGCTACCTTCTACTTTCTACTTTCTACCTTCCACTTTCCACTAATGATTTTGGATAACGCGGGTTTTACTGCTTCGTTCCGCACTCGGCGCAGAATTTTGCGCCTGCTTCCATTTTTGCTCCGCAGTTCTTGCAGAACTTTTCCGCCGCGAGAGGTTTGCCGCACTCCTGGCAGAATTTTCCGCCGCTCGCTTTCGCGCCGCAATGCGGACAAGTTGTCACAATGGTTTGTTTGAATTGATCGGCGGAAACGTAATCCACCGTGTCGGCTTTTTCTTGCGCATCGCGTATGGCGGCTTGCACTTGAATGGACGACATCTCTTCCTGCATGTCGGGGGCGCAGTCTTTACACAAGGAACGTCCGTTATTCCAGCAATCATCGTCCACCCATTTGCCGCACCGCTTGCACTTGTGGAAGTGCGGCTTGGCTTCCTCTACAGCTTCGGCAAAGGCGTTATCGTGCGCCTTCTCCCATCCCGCCGAACGGACTCCGCGGGCTACGTTCGCGGCTTTGCCAAGCGCTCCGCCAAAGAGATTGCTTGCGGCATCTAAAATATTGGTTGCGGTTCCCATCGCCGAGGCTTGGAATTCGGTCTGGTAGCCGTTTCCGCAACGGTCGCAGAAGAACTCGAACTGGAAACCTGCATCCGTGCTTAGGTCGCGGTAGTTACGGGTGAATTGGATCAGCGCCATGGTCAACCTCCGTGAATTAGATGGATTGATTGTAGTACTTAACCGCAGCCAGTTTTACCTAACTATTCGTTTGTGCTTCTATGCAAGTTGAAGTTTTGCACTCGCTTTTCTGTTTTTGGATGCTCTAATAACAAATACGCGGGAGGGCTTTGCTTTACCGCGCAGGATTTTGCCGCCTTCGCGCACACTGGCAATCAACTTGTCGAATAATTCATCCTTCATGCGAACTCCTTTTCTACGATCACTCTCATTTTTTGCAGAGAGTTAAAAACTACCCCCGCGCTTGTTGCACAGTTTCCCATAGCCGCCGATACTCATTCCGCACGCTAGAGTCCAATTGCTCGCTTAACTTCAGCGGCAATTCCAGGAGGGAGATCAAATCCTGCACATCTGCGAGATCGCGCAGGCGGTGCGGCGCGGTCATACCCGATGCAAGTTTGAGCTCGATCAATTTCTCAAGTGTGATCACGCGATAACCATCGCGCTCCACACTAACCGAGTCTGGTTCAGGAAAGGCAACAGGTTTGGGCTTGCCATCACCCGGGTACTCGCCGGTGACAAGAGCCTCCACCTTGACTCGAGTTTCTGCATCCAGAAAACTTTTGGTTGCCCCGTTGAACGCTGGAACGTATCCCCTACCCACCAACCGCTCGCGGAATCGCTCCAGTCCTTGCGGTGTGAGCAGGATGCCCACATCCACAGTTTCGCGGGTATATCCCAACAAGTTGAGCGCCATGCCGCCAATAATCGCATAAGGAATGGATTCTGCTTGGAGCGCCTGCGTGAGACGTTTCAGGGTAAGGTGAACTTTGCCTTCTTTCATGAAAAACGCCTCCGACTCGTTCAGGATCTCATCTACTGACCGAGACTTGAATGCGGGATAAACTGCGCTCATGATTTTCATTATATCGCAAAGGAATTATGCGATTCCAACTTCCTTGTTAAACTCAACGATCAGCTCGTCAATCTCATCGGCTTGCACTTGCACATCGGTCCAATAAGTTGGCTCATACCATTGCTTTTGAATTTCATCATACGTGCGTCCCTGTTGCTCGACCCAGGTGTAGTATTTCAAATTATGCACGCGGCGGCGATCGGGATAACGGAGTTCGAGCATATTATCAGTGGATTCGCCGTGCAGGTAGCGGGCGAAGTCGGCGGCGGCGTTGCGTTCGGTGTATTCGCCAAACTCTTGATGCATCTCATGCAGGCGCGAGCGATAGAGTTCCATCGAGTCGGTGAGGATGGTGATCATCACGTCGTTCTCGTCCATTTCGTAATATTTGGCGGTTTTGATACAAGACAAAACATTTGAGATGCCAGAGAAACCAAACAAGTCGAGATTGGAGACTAGAGATTCTGGCACGCCTTGTTCGACGAGATATTGTCGTCCCGATTCTTCGTTGAACAGACGCGCAAGGTTGACGACGGCGTTATCGTCAATCGCGGTGACAACATCGGTATTTTTCACATTATGAACCCACGGCACATGTTTGTCGCCGATGCCTTCGATGCGATGCGCGCCGAATCCGTTTTCGAGAAGCGTGGGGCATTGCAGCGCCTCGCTCGCGACGATCTTCGAATCGGGGAACAACTTCTTCATGTAATCGCCGCTGGCGATCGTCCCTGCCGAACCCGTCGCAGACGCCATGCCGCGATAGCGCCCATGCTTGCCCGCGACTTGCTTGAAGACCTCTTCCATCGCGTGACCCGTCACTTCAAAATGCCAGAGGTAATTTCCAAACTCTTCAAATTGATTGAAGATCATCAAATCCTGACCAGACTTTTTCAACTCCCAGCATTTATCGAAAATTTCCTTGACGTTCGATTCGGACCCGGGCGTCTTGATCGTCTCACCTGCGACTTTCGCCAGCCATTCGAATCGCTCCTTCGACATCCCCTCGGGCAGGATCGCAATAGACTCACACCCCAGCAATGCGGAATCATACGCGCCGCCGCGACAGTAATTCCCTGTGGAGGGCCAGACCGCCTTCTGCGTCGTCGGGTCAAACTGACCTGTGACCAGCCTCGGCACGAGACAACTAAACGCCGCCCCAACCTTATGCGCTCCCGTCGGGAACCACTTCCCCACGACTGCTATGATGCGGGCAGGGACGCCGGTCAAAGAGGAGGGAAGCTCGACGAAGTTGACTCCGCCAAACGTCCCGCCTGAAGCGGTGGGCTGGTTGTGCCAGTTGATCCGAAAGAGGTTGCGCGGATGAATATCCCAGAGCCCGATGCCTTTCAACTCATCCTTCACTTTGGCGGGAATCTTCGACGGGTCTTTCATTTGCGCGTACGTTGGGATGACGATATTTTTTTCTTTGGCGCGTTGGATGGCTCGCGCGCGGCGGGATTTGTCTACGGTCAGGTCAATGGTGGTCATTTAGTCACTCCTGAGAAAATTCGTTTGTTGAATGAATTATACTCGCCGAGTAAAGGAGACCAAAATGAAACAAACATCAGCGGGCGCGCTTTCGGGTTGTTTGGTTTGGGTGATTGCGTTTGGAGCGATCTCTATGTGCATCTTGCCTGTTTCAATGATAATCGGCGGAGCCACATCCGTGACGGATTTTGCGATGCAGACGGTCGCGCCGTTGATCTGCCCGGAAGGCACGTCAGCCCAATCTCGCACCTACGCAACGACTACAACTGACGAGTTCGGCAATTCACAACCCAGCACCGCGTATGTGATGCAATGCGTGGATTCAAACGGCGATGTGGTAAAAGAGGATCGCGTTGTGTATGGATTTCTATGGACAGGCGCGATCGCTGGAATCGGTTTGATACTTGCGGGTATTCTCGCTTTTGTTCTCGCCGCGCCTGCCGGTGTATTAATCGCAAAGTTTTTAGCCAAGATCAAGAAAAAATAAATCAACTGAGCGATAGTGAAATTAATTACGCACATCTGTTTCAAGAATCAAATTTTAACGAAAGCGTAGGTTGTTTTTAATGCAAAACAAATTTACGAGGTGTATGATGTGTGCAAGTGAAAGGAGGTAGCCATAGAGACCCCGCCTGACAACTCAATAGAAGGAAGGACTGGGATGCCCTAACTTGGTGAAAGCCCTTGGCTTTTATTCCAAACGTTCTCCGAACGAAAAAGAAGAGGCAACTCCCCCACTCCTTACCGGACTTTAGAATTTTTGACGGATGGGTGCTCCCCATCCGTCCTTTTGTTTAATCGTCAGGCTACAAGCCTGACCTACCAATAACGCCCCGTCATTGCTTCGCTACGCTCGCAATGACGAGTTAGGTTTTTATTTCAACGCTTTACGCATCCGATCAAGTCCTTGTTTGAGTAACTTACGCGAAGTGCCGAAGTTCAAACGGACAAACTGCTCGTTGCCTTTTCCAAACTTCGCGCCATCACTGAGGGCAACATTTGCTTGCTTGAGGAAAAACTCGTAAGGAGACGGTTTGAGGTTCAGCGCCGAACAATCGAGCCAACTCAAATACGTCGCATCTGGTTTCGTGATTCGAATCTCTGGTAAATTCTTTTCAACATATTTCAAAACAAAATCGCGGTTGCTTGTGAGGTAACGGCGCAACGCGCGCAACCACGCGTCCGCTTTGCCCGCATACGCCACGCTCGCGGCAGTGAGTCCCGGTGTGGACACCTCAAACGACATTCCATTCGCCACTGTGTGAAATTTTTTCCGCAATCCTTCATCGGGGATGATCGCAAACGCGCACGCCAGCCCGGGCACGTTGAAAGCCTTCGACGCCGAGATCAACGTGATCGTGTGTTTCTCCACTTCACGCGAAACTTTTGCCAGCGGCATAAACTTCGCATCGCCCAACAACAACTCACTGTGGATCTCATCCGAAACCATGACGACGTCATGCTCGATGCAAATCTCCGCCATGCGTTTCAATTCTGCGCGCGAATAAATCTTCCCAACGGGGTTATGCGGATGACACAGCAAGAACATGCCCGATTTTTTGACTCCCCTCTCAAACGCGTCAAAATCAACCTCATATTTGATTCGGTTTCCTTCAACTTTTTTCGCCAATGGAGCCACATACTGCTTTCCGCTCGTCTTCTTTTCCGTGTCAAGAAACTCGTTGTAGACGGGAGTCTGGATCAAATATCCTTTTTCTTTCGAGCACAAAATTCGGGCGGCAATGTTATATCCGTTATTAACGCCCGCAGTGTAAACGTGCCAATCGGGATCAACATTCCAGTCATACAATTTCTTCAAGCGTTTGACAACAATCGTATAAAACGCCTTCGATGGTTCTTCATATCCAAGGACGCCGTGAATCACTTGCTCTTGAAGGGCTTGTTGGATCTGCGGCGCGACGCGAAAATCCGCGTCTGCTACCCACATGGGAAGCACGTCTTTAGGGTAGGAAGTCCACTTGCCTCTAATGATTGGTTTGCGACGGTCAGGGACGATATCGAAGTTGAAGGGCATAGGTTCCTTTGTCGGTGGTTGAGTAGCGCCAAAGGCGCGTATCGAAACCACCAGCCACATGCAAAAGTAATATTTCTTGAAACTTGGTGGTCTCGGTACGTTCCGCGACGAGCATCGCGGAACTACTCGACCACCGATTATTTCTTATACGCCACGATCATCCCGTCGCGGATGGGGGCGAGAGAAACTATCCAGTCCGAGTCAGTCGTCACGTCGCGGGTGAAGCGGCGGATGGCTTCGGTGGTTTCCTCGTGGTCGTTCGAGTCGAGGATCTGCCCGTGCCAGATCATGTTGTCAATGATAAGCAGTCCGCCTGAGCGAAGTTTTTCTTTGATGACGGGAAGCGAATCGGGATAGCCCTCTTTGTCAATATCGTTGAAGATGATGTCGAAGGGACCCGATGTTTTTCGCAACGACTCGACCGCTTCGGCATTGTGAAATGTGACCATGTCAGAGTAGCCGAGATTCGTGAGATGCTCCTTCGCCATCGCGGAGAGTTTGTCGTCCCAAACGGTGTGATGCACTACGCCGCCTCCATTTTCACGGACGGCTTTCGCAAACCACGCGGTGGAATATCCATAGCCTGAGCCAAGTTCGAACACAGATTTCGCGCCAATCATGCGCGCGAGTTGATAGCAATAATATCCGCACGCCGCGCCGAGGGCGGGGAATTTATTTTTTGCGGCATATTCTTCCATCTTTTGCATTTCCGCGTTGCGCGGCGGCACGAGGGAGGCGAGGTAGTCTTGCAGTTTGTCGTAGTTGATTTTTGGCATGAGGGGCTCCTTGGGGAAAGTGGAAAGTGGGCAGGGTGCAAGTTACATGTTACGAGTTACGAGTGATCAGTGATCAGTGAGCAGTGATCAGGGTTCAGCGGTGAGGATTTTCAAGGCAACAGGCAGGGCAAGTTTCGCCCATTCGGCGTACATTTTGCCAGAGGGGTGCAGACCATCGCCAGCGATCAATGACGGATCGTTCACGGCTTCGCGTGAGATGGGCGTGATGTCAATGTAATGCGCGCCTGCTTTTTCGGTCTCTGCGCGGTTGACTGCATTGTATTGGTTGATTTCGTCCGCTATTTTCTTACTGTCGCGGTCGCTTGCGAATGGAGTCACGCCCCAATCGGGGATGGATAGGACGATGACGCGGTTCGCGTCGCCGCCTGCGTACTCGATGGATTTGTTCAACAGGAAAATGAATTGCTCGCGATATTCTTCGAGGTCGCGCCCGCGATATTGGTTGTTGACGCCGATCAGAAGCGAGACCAAATCGTACGGCGGATTGATCTTCTGCGCTTGGATTCCATCCCAGAGTTCGTCCACGGTCCAGCCGGTACGGGCGATGATGGTGACCTCTACCCGACCCCCCTCAGTCCCCCCAAATCGCTTCGCAATTTGGGGGGAGGATTCCATAAGGGATGCGAGTTGCATGGACCAGCGTTCGGGCTCGTCCACACTTTCGCCGATGGTATAGGAGTCGCCTAGCGCGAGGTAACGGATGGTTGGCATGGAGGTCGTCTCTTCGAGGGTTGGTACAGGAGCGGCGCAAGCAGTTAAACACAGAAGGAGGAGAAAAGTGAGGCGGGCTATCATGGGATTATATTCGCAATTTATAATGCAATCACACAGAAATGGAGGCGCCATGCCAAAGGTTGAACCACTCATCCGTTTTCTCGAACAAAGGGATATTTCAACGATTGCCGAAGCCTTCCAAAAACTGGGTTGGAATAAACCTGCAAGCCAATATGAACGTTACCTCAAGGAGCAAGCATCGGGGATGCGAAATGTCCATGTCGCGTTTGTGGAGGGTGAATTCGCAGGGTATCTGACGATACAATGGAGTTCGCCGTATCCGCCTTTTCGAGAGGCGAACATTCCTGAGATTACCGATTTCAATGTATTGCCAGAATTTCGCCGCCAGGGCATTGGCACGGCGCTTATGGAGAAAGCCGAATGTGAAATTGCAAAAGTCAGCGACATGGCTGGCATCGGCGTGGGCATGACTCCCGATTATGGCGCGGCGCAAAGAATGTATGTGTTAAGAGGCTATATCCCCGATGGGCGCGGACTGCATTACAAGGATCATTTTCTAGTTTACGGAGAACAAGTGATCGTGGGTGACAATATGGCTTTGTATTTCACCAAAGTTTTGAAATGATCGGCACCAGCGTAGTGGCGAAAATTGCCGCTGCTGGCAAACGTCAGCGGGGGCGGGCTGGCGGGGTATCAGGGAACAGGTTCGGGCGTGGAAAGAAGCGGATGTCAGTCCGCAGTGGCGTTGACGAGGTCGTGAATCCACTTGCGCGAGAGATACCGCCAGGTGATGACGATCGCTTTGACGACCTCTTCGATCAACACCAGCGCGTACACGTAATAAACGGGGAGATGCAAAACAAATCCGCCGATGAGCGCGGCAGGCACGCCGATGAGCCAGATCGAAAATAATTCGGTGAACATGGCGAAGCGCGTGTCGCCGCCCGCCCGCAACGCGCCAATGAATAGCATGAAGTTGTACACGCGCAGCCACGCGGAGAGCGAATAGACCAGCATGATGTTCTTCAAATCGAATATGGCTGAATCGGAGACCTGATATAAACTTGCGATAAATCCGCGCGAGAGGAACACGATCACACTGCCCATCAGCGCCAACGCCACAGCCATGATGGTAAATCGGCGGCTGTATTCGAAGGCGGTCTCTTTTTCTTTCTCACCGATCTTGTTGCCGACCATTACCGCGCAGGCGTTGCCCAAGCCGATGAATAAGACAAACATGAGCTCTTCGATCGTGGCGTTGATGTTGATCGCGGCAATGGCATCAGTGCCGATGCGCGCGTAGACTGCGTTGTAGAGGGTGATGCCGAACGACCAGATGACTTCATTTAGAGCGGCAGGCATGGACGTGCGCAATACGTTGAATAGAAAAGAACGGTTGAAGTGAAAGAAGTTCAGCGGGTTGGCGGCGAGCGGGGTTTTTCGAGCATACACAAGGATCAGCAACAGCACGCATTCGAACGCCCAGCCTGTGGCTGTGCCGATTGCCGCGCCGCGCACGCCCAGGGCGGGCAAACCAAAATGTCCGAAGATCAATGTGTATCCGATGATGGTTTTTAACCCCAACGCCACCACAGACACGACGACGGTCAATGCCACTTGCGTGATGCTCCGCAGGATCGAAATATACGAGAATGCGATTGCCATCAACACGTAACTCAACCCCACAATGCGGAGGTAGTCACTGCCGAGTTTAATAACCTCGGCATCTTTGGTGTAAACCGACATCAATGTTGCAGGGATGAATACCGCCGCCAGAGAGAATATCACCGCAACCGAAACCGCGACGACGAGACAAATCCCCAACACTTTGCGGATACTCTCCGTGTCGCCTTTTCCCCAAAACTGCGCGGTGAAAATGGACATACCGCTCGTCACGCCAAAAACGAACAAGACGAGCAGAAAGAAGATCTGGTTCGCCAACCCCAGCGCGGCGACAGCCGTTTCTCCCAACTGACCCACCATCAACACGTCAATCATGTTGAGCCCGGCGGTGATCAACTGTTGAAAAGCGATCGGCACAGCCAGAGCCAGCGCGGCGCGTAAAAATTCTTTATCTTTGAGAAAATTCATGGGTTGCAGTTACGCAGTACGCAATACGCAGTACAGTGAATACTCCGTACTACGTATTGCGTTTATTTGTCTTCGGGCGCTTCTCTTACAATGTACAGCGGTCTTCCTTTTGCTTCATCGTACAACCGCCCGATATATTCGCCGAGGATTCCGAGCGAGATCAACTGCACGCCGCCGAGAAACAACACAGCGAGCAAGGTAGACGCTTGCCCAAAAAATGCTTGCGATCCACTTGCGCGAAGATAAATGACGACCGGCATAGCAAGGATGGCAATCCCCGCTGAGAAGAAACCGAAGACCGTCGCCACTTGCAAAGGAAAATACGAAAAGCTTGTCACCGCGTTGATGGCGAGGCGGAGCATTTTACGGAACGGATATTTCGTCTCGCCCGCCGTGCGCGCGGCGCGTTTATATTCCACGCCGATCTGTTTGAATCCGACCCACGCGCTCATGCCGCGCAAGAAGCGATGCCGCTCGCGCATCTGGTTCATCACGTTCACCACTTTGCGATCCATCAAGCGGAAGTCGCCCGTGTCGAGCGGAATTTTCACATCGGTGATGCGATAGATCAGGCGATAGAACAGCGAAGCGGTCCACAACTTGAACCACGATTCGCCCTCGCGTTCGGCGCGCACCGCAAAGACCACCTCGTACCCCTCCCGCCATTTCTTCGCCATGTCGAGAATCAATTCGGGCGGGTCTTGCAAGTCCGCGTCAATGATCACGACCGCGTCACCGCGCGAATAATCGAGTCCCGCGGTCACCGCCACTTGATGACCGAAGTTGCGGGCAAAGATGACCGGGCGCACACGCTGATCTTTTTTTGCCAGCGCGCGGATCATGTCGCTCGATTCATCCGACGAGCCGTCGTCTACAAGGATCAACTCCCACGACTCGCGCGTTTGCTCCATCACCTCTTTCACGCGGCGGTACAGTTCGGGCAGATTTTCTTTTTCATTGAAGATGGGTGCGATGATCGAAAAGATAATTTTCATGGATATGTTTTCTTTCGGTTGTTTTTTTTCCCACGCGTGGAGGTGGTTGAGGTGGACGAGCCAAACGAATGGTCGCGCGAGGCGCGGGCTTGATCCAGTAGTTTAAATTTCCGCGAGCCGCGCCGGGGCGGGTTCACTTTTTCGGGCGGCGCTACAAATTGTGTGTTGCCGTCGTCTTCGAAGGGAGATAAGCCTAAAATCCTGCGTTGGAGATATCCTGCAATGATGATGACCGATGCCAGCACCGGTACCACAAGCAATGCGCCGAGAATGCCCTCGAGCACGGTGGCGGCGATGATGGCGATGAACACAAGACCCTCGTGCATATGCACACTGCGTCCCATGATGAGCGGGCGCAGGAAAAGATTTTTCACGGTCATCAAAGCGAAAAAGACAGCCACGAGGATTACCGCAACCCAGAAGTTTGGAAGGTCGATCCATGTCGAACCTTCGAGCAGGGCAACGCTTGCCGCGATCACGGCGGCGAGGAACGGGCCCACATCTGGCACGAGCGTGAATAAGCCGGCGATCAAGCCCAGCGCCAGCGCGCCGGGGATACCGAGTATGAGCCAGGTTACGGTGAACACTACGCCGACGATGACCATCAACACGATCTGCCCGCGCAGATATGCCATCCAAATGCGCCGGATGCGGCGATATAACTCCCTGAGTTCATCGCGGTACGCTGGGAGG
Source organism: Anaerolineales bacterium (assembly GCA_021462845.1). Classification (GTDB taxonomy): domain Bacteria; phylum Chloroflexota; class Anaerolineae; order Anaerolineales; family Villigracilaceae; genus Defluviilinea. The sequence continues at coordinate 7,841 of JAJTXU010000026.1, read as the reverse complement.
GCGAAGTCGAACATGGTTTCGCGCAAGCCTGTCCATTCGGATAAGAACAGATAGACCGCCACGAGGATGACGAGGAACCATAGCACGCCCACAGAGGTTGTTTCGAGCAGGTGCAACGCATCTTTGGGCAATGGCGTGGTGATCACGCCCTGTAGTTGCGCCAGGCTCTGCCCCCATTCCTCGAGGTGGAAGACCAGGTTGCCCACTTGAACGGGTTGCATCAACACCGCGCTTAATTGACTTGAAAGGTTGAGCAGGTCTTTGAAAACCACCTGCGCTTCATCATAGAAGATCGGCGCGAGTGTGGCAGGCACGCCTACGAGAAGGATTAGCGATGTGAAATAAACAATGTTCACCGCCGCATTGCGAGATATTCTGGTGTTATTGACAAGATATACGACCGCCGGGTTGATCAAATACGCGATGAATGCGGCAACCACAAGGTTTCGCGCCACATCACGCGCATAGAAAAGAAAAACAACGAAGGCGAGAAAAGAAATGATCCCCGCTGTGTAGCGGAATGTCAGACTCCAGGCTGTATCATGTTTCATAACAACTTTTTCACGGCATCCAGCGTGGGCTCAATGATCGGCGCCTCGGCGACCGCCTGCATTGCCGCGCGGATGTCTTTCAATCCGCTCCCGGTATTTAGCACCAGGATGGGATTTTCGCTTCCGATCACCCCAGTGGAAATTGCTCGCGCTACCCCGGCATACGCCGCCGCCCCGGCGGGTTCGGCAAAGATGCCCACCCTGCCAAGTTCGGCAATGGCGCTGAGGATCTCTTCATCTGATACATTAACGTACGTGCCGCCCGTTTCCTTCACCGCGCGGACCGCTCGCGCGCCATCGCGAGGCAGGTCCACGGAGATTGAATCGGCAATCGTCTTTGCAGTGACAGGCTTGATGGCTTCGGTATTCGCGTGGAAAGCGTTCGAGATCGCCGCAGACCCTTCCGCTTGCACGCCGATGATGCGAGGCGTGTTCGCCATCCAACCGAGTTCAACCAGGTCTTTGAAACCTTTGTGGATTCCCGAAATGATGTTGCCGTCTCCCACCGAGACGAAAATCGTCAACGGCGGATGCTCCAACCCCTCGCCGAACTCCTCGTGCCATTTGGCGTGCGCGTCCTGCCACCATTCCCAGATCTCAAAGGCGGCGGTCTTCTTCCCCTCCGCGGTGAACGGATTGTAGCCCGTGTTGCGGCAATACCAGCCGAACTCGTCCGCGCATTTGATCGTGAGGTCGAACGCGTCGTCGTACGTGCCATCCACGAGAATGACTTTCGCGCCGAAGATCAACAACTGCGCCACCTTCGCCGGCGGCGCGGATTTTGGGGCAAAGATGACGGCTTTTTGCCCAACCGCGGCAGACATCCCTGCGAGAGCCGCGCCGGCGTTCCCGGTTGAAGCGGTGACCACCACCTCCGCGCCGATCTCATGCGCGCGCGCCACCACAATGGCGGAAGCGCGATCCTTGAACGAAGCCGTCGGGTTGCGCGACTCATCCTTGAGCCATAAGTTTTGCAAGTTGAGTTGTTTTGCCAGAGTCGGTAACTTGAAAACAGGCGTCCCGCCTGCGGTGTGAAGAGGGGTGGAGCCGCCTGCAAGTTCGTTCACTGGCAGGAGGGGGAGGTATCGCCATAGCGAGAAATCTCCGCGGCTGGTGATATCCTCGGCTTGAAATTTCTTCTTAAGCGACGGGTAATCAAGCAGAACATCGAGGTTGCCGCCGTCTTTTGGGCAGGTATAGGCAACTTCGGTGGGGGAGTATTCCGCTCCGCACAGCGAACAGCGGTAACCGAGGAATTTATCCATGCGCTGATTTTACCCGATATAAAAGAGGGAGATGTGCCATGAAATCCCAAAGAGTCAACAAAACGAACCTAAGTGAAAAGTGTGATCAAGAAAAGTGTATAATTTCGGCATCAGTACAGGAGCAAGAATATGGTGACCACAATTCAAATCCGCAAGGAAGGGACAATCTCCCTGCCCGCAGAATTTCGCGACAAATATGGATTGGAAGAAGGCGAAGCGCTCGATCTAATTGACTTGGGCAACGGCTCTTTCCTGCTCTCCCCCCGACGCTCGCGCATAGACGAACTCGCCGATACGATCCGCACCGATTTGGAATCGCGCGGCGAATCATTAGAGTCCATGCTAAAGACATTGCGCGAAGTCCGGGCTGAGTATGCCGCAAAAAATCCCTGAAATCTTTCTGGACAGCAGTGTGATCATTGCCGCGGTCATGTCGCCATCAGGCGGCGCGCGGCTTTTGTTTCATCTATCGCAAGCAAACACAGTTCATCTCACGGTGGGAAAAGGAGTTTTGCAGGAAACCGAAGAAGTCTTGCAACGCAAAGCTCCTCATTTATTGGGTTTATTGGCGCAATTACTCGATGAGGCAAACATTGAAGTTAGCGATGCGCCGACAGCAAAACAAATGAATCTAGCAAAATCTTTGATCGAATATCAGCCAGACGCGAATGTCTTGGCGCAGGCTATCTCTGCAAAACCCGACTGGTTTGTCAGCCACGATAAAGAACATTTCATCGGGAACGCCAATTTAAATGACCTGTCTTTCAAAATTGGCACGCCGGGAGATGTGATTGCATGGTTGCGTTCTCGAACGGAGTAGACGTGGAACCTACACCCAAAACGGACTCTCAGGCTTGAAACCTTGAGAGTCCGTTTTCAATTACGAGTTTCCACTTTCTATTTCTCCTCCCTCTCCCATATCTCCCGCGCAATGGACTCCTGATCCACTGGTAACTTATCCACCCTCACACCCACTGCATTATAAATCGCATTCGTGATCGCGGGCGTGGTTGGGATACTGCATATCTCGCCAACTCCCTTCGCGCCATACGGTCCCGCCGCGGTGGGATGCTCCACGATAATGGACGTGATCTCAGGCGTGAGCATAATCCCAGGGATGCGATAACGCGCCAGACGGTCACTCACCACATAGCCATTGTCCATGAGGAATTCTTCGGTGATGGCGTTGCCGAGCCCCATCATCACGCCGCCCTCGACTTGTCCCTGCAAGCCCAGCGGATTGACCGCCATGCCCACGTCATTGGCAGAGATGACTCTCAGCACGCGCACTTCGCCCGTCAACTTATTCACTTCCACTTCGGCGGCTTGCACGCCGAACGAGAAGGCGAAGTGCATGTCGCCGCCTGTGCCAAGAGGTTGAGTCTTCGGCGCTTCGTATTCGTACAACGCGCGCGGATGTTGTCCCATCGCTTTCATTTCTTTTGCGACTTCGGCATATGTCATCGAATGTCCATTGGCGTGGACGATTCCATTTTCAAAACGAATCTGCTCAGGCTTGACGTCATATTTTTCAGCGAGCGTCGCTGTAATCGCATCGCGCAAAGTCTTCGCAGCATACCGCGAGGCATTCCCCGTCACAAACGTTTGACGCGATGCGGTCGTCGGACCTCCGTTCGGAGTCAAATCCGTATCCATCACCAACACGTTGACCTGCTCAGGAGGGACAGACATTTCCTCCGCGACAGTGAGGCGCATGACGGTGACGAGTCCCTGCCCCATTTCGGCGGACGAGCTCCGCACTTCGAACATGCCGTTATCGTACAACTCAACTTCCGCGTTGGATATATCGGGCGCGCCGCCACCGAGACCCGTGTTCTTGTAAGCGGCGGCAAAGCCCCATGCTCTAACAAGATAATTTGAACCGCTAAGACCGCGAAGCCCGCTAAGATTCTTTCTTCTTTCTTCTTTCCTCTTCGCGTGCTTAGCGGTTAAGTCCACTTCGTCAACATCAGAAACTACTCTCGGCTTAAACAAATCCTTCTCCGACAAACCTGAAACCTGACACATGGCGCTTGACACTTTATCAATGCACTCCATCAATCCCACCGACTCGCGCAACTCCTGTCCCGTGTTGGTGATGCTCCCGACATGCAGCGCGTTGATGCGACGCAGTTCAACAGGCTCGATGTTCAACTTCTCGGCGAGCATATCCATCATCGACTCGACCGCGAACGCCGATTGCGTCACGCCGAATCCACGGAACGCACCCGCAGGCGGGTTGTTGGTGTACATGGCGTAGCAATCGGCGCGCACATTCGGCACATCATACGGACCCGCCGAGTGCGTGGTGGCGCGGGTCATCACTTTTTCGCCGAGCGACGCATACGCGCCCGTGTCGCCATACAGCTCAGACTCGCTCGCCATAATGCGTCCATCTTTTTTCGCGCCAATCTTGATTCGGATCTGCGTCGCGTGCCGCTTCGGATGCACGAGCAAACTTTCATGACGGTCGAACAGCAGTTTCACTGGTCGCTTCGTCACGTCCGCCAGCATCGCCACGTGGATCTGTCCCATCACATCTTCTTTGCCGCCGAAGCCTCCGCCCATCAGCTGTCCCACAACGCGCACGCGCGACTCATCCCAACCCATCACACGCGCCACTTGCGTTCGATCCTGATACGGAATTTGCGAACCGCAATAAATTTCCATGCGCCCATCGGGCAACGGCACGCCGATACTACATTCAGGCTCAATAAACGCGTGGTCATACGTCGGCGTATGAAATGTATGTTCGAGAATCACATCCGACTCGGCGAATCCTTTTTCCATATCGCCCTTGCGGACTTTGATGTGCTTGAGCAAGTTTCCCTTTTCGTGAATTTGTGGGACTCCATCCTCACGCGCCATCACGGGATTTGTGATGACAGGCTGGAGGTCGAACTCCGCTTCGATCAACGCCGACGCCTGATTCGCAATCTCAAGCGTTTCCGCCGCTACGAGCGCGATCGCATCCCCCACATAGCGGACGCGTTCTCCAACACCCACCATCACGGGCCAATCGTAGACGATCAGTCCATGATTCCTTTCAGCAGGAATATCTTCGGCAGTTAATATGGCGACAACACCTTTCAACTCTTTGGCTTTTGAAACATCGAGTCTCTTCAAGAACCCATGCGGAATCATCGCGCGTTTTACTTTTGCGAATAACATGTTATCGAAGACAAGGTCATCGGTGTATATCGCCTGACCATTGACTTTCTCAATCCCATCCGGTCGCCGATGCGTATGTCCCACCGATTGATGAACGTGAATCGAATCGGGAATATTCGGCTTCCTGACAGGTTCACCCGTCCGCAACGATTCTGCCGCCGCAAGAATCGCATTTTCAATCGTCGGATACCCCGCGCAACGGCACAGCGTATCCTTCAACGCAAACCGCACCTCATCCCTCGTCGGATTCGGATTCCGCTCGAGCAGCGCATACGCCGTCATAATCTGCCCAGGGATGCAAAATCCGCACTGTACCGCGCCATGCTCCACGAATGCTTCTTGTAAGGGATGAAGAGCATTTAAACCGCTAAGAGCGCGAAGACTTGCACTGAGTTTTATCGAAGTGTCGCTAAGATTCTTTCTTCTTTCCTCTTTCTTTTCTAACTCCTTTGCGTTCTTAGCGTGCTTAGCGGTAAATTCATTCCCCAATCCCTCAATCGTCACCACCGTCTTCCCCTCCGCCCGCTCGGCTGGGTAAATGCACGAGACCACAGGCTCGCCATCCACGAGGACAGTACACGCGCCGCACTCGGCTTCGTCACAGCCGATCTTTGTCCCCGTGAGCCGCAGACGATACCGCAGCAAATCTGAAAGCGTTTCATTCGCCCTGGCTTCGAGGGTATGTTGAATACCATTGACAGTAAGAGAGATTTGATTAGTCATGGGTCACTTCCTAATTTTGAACCACGGAGTCGCTCCCGAAAATCATCGGGACATGTGAGTCACGGAGTTTTTAATTTCTTTTCCACTTGCACCCGCTGCAGGCGCGATGTCAGTGTCTCCGTGTCTCCGTGGTTTTCCCTTCTGCTCGCATCCACGCGGACTCGATCACATCCCTAAACAACCCGCTGACAATATGCCTGCGGTAATCTGCCCCTGCTCTCCTCGCGCTCGTGCGGAATTGGGCTTGGGCGAGCAGAGCATCCAGCGCAGATTCAAATGTTGACTTGGTGAGAGATCTCCCACGCAAAACATCTTCGGCTTGCGTGGCGCGGAAGGGAGTCCCACCGCCGGGACCGACGGCGATGCGAATATCTTTGATGAGGCCGTTTTCGCGTTCAAGCCAAACGGAGCAATTCAAAATAGGAAGCGCCACACCCTGCGGACGCATAATTCTCTTGAAGCAGGAGGCTTGATGGGGTTTTGATAACGAGATCTGAAATCCTACAATTAACTCTTCGCCATGCTTAATTGATGATTTGCCAGGCCCGAGGAATAAATCCTTCAACGGAAGAAGTCGGTGAAAACGGTGCAACTTCGCAGAGTCTCCATTACCAAGAATCGCCATTGGATCGTCAATCCCTACGATCTCTGCGTAAGAATCCAACGCGAGCAGGGCAATCGTCCCGTCGGCGGCGGGGAGGGCGTGGGCGACGTTGCCTCCGAGGGTCGCCACGTTGCGGACTTGCGGACCGGCGATCAAGTCGCAGGCTTCGGTCAAAGCCTCCGCATGGCGGACAGTTAGAGGGTCCAGAGCGACGCGGTTGACGGACACGGCGGCGCCGATGAAGAGTTGATCATCCCGAATCTCGATGAGAGTCATCTCGGCGACCGCTGTCACATCCACCAATGTTTGGACGGGCGAATGACGACCTTGTTCCAGATCAAGCAATAAATCGGTTCCCCCGGCGATGGGAAGCAACGGACGCGGCGCGGTTGCGAACGCGTCCATGGCTTCGGCGAGAGTCTTGGGTTTGATATATTGTTGCCAGAGTGTCATATGTCTTGGGCCCAAAGGTTGTAACGCTGGTGATTTCTAACCCCTTTGCGCGTTCTTTGTGTCTGTTATGAACTAGATTTGATACAGTTCAACCAGCACGCCTGACGCGCTTTCAGGGTGGATGAATGCGTACTTCTTTCCGTCTGCGGCGGTGCGCGGTTCTTCATTGATCAGGCGCACGCCTTTTGTTCTTAACTGTGACATCATGCCTTCGATATCGTCAACCTCCAGACAGATGTGATGCATACCGGGTCCGCGCTTGGCGAGATATTTCGCAATGCCCGAGTCATCCGAAGTCGGGCAGACCAGTTCGACTTCCGAGCCTTGAAGCGGAAGAAAAGCGACCTGCGATTTCTCGGCGGGCACGTCGCGCAGTTCATGCAGTTCCAGCCCCAGCGCGTCGCGCCAGAACGACAGGGCTTTGTCCATATCATCTACCACAACAGCGACGTGATTGATCTGTTTGACGTGAGGCATAAGACTCTCCGACAAGAATATTGAACCGCTAAGCCCGCGAAGGTCGCTAAGAAATCTTTTTTAAATCTTCGCGTTCTTTGCGCCCTGCGCGGTTAAATTTCCGTAGCAAGATCTTAAGTCCGATTATATCCGCTTGCCAGAGAATCAGAGAGCGATTAAGATTGAGATATGCCCGCCCTCCCTTTCAATGCGCGACGAGTTGCCACAATCATCGGCGTTATCGCGCTGGTGTTCATTGTGCTCGAGTTCAATCGCCGCCTCGAGGAAATGAATTTGCTCAACAAGCAATATGAGCTTGTGCAACAGCAAGCCACGCAGGCAGTGCAAACTCAAACCGCGCTTCAAACGCAGGTGGCGTTTGCGGCTTCCGACGGCGCCGTGGATGAATGGGCGCGCACCGATGGTCACTACGTGCAAGAAGGCGATCTGCCGATCGTGCCGATTGGTCAGCCTGGCGCCGCGCCCATCGAACTCAACACGCCCGCGCCCACGCCAACTCAGATGACGAACGTTCAAACCTGGTGGGATTTGTTCTTTGGCGAACATTAATCCTTTTTGGATGACCAACCGACTCTCGCTCTTCCCCGAATCGACTCG
>JAJTXU010000259.1 GCA_021462845.1 Anaerolineales bacterium | reverse complement strand
CCTCGCCGCCTTCATAAACCCCGCAAACAGCGGATGCGGCTTCATCGGGCGCGACAAAAACTCAGGGTGGAACTGACTCGCCACCATGAAGGGATGATCTTCGATCTCAACGATCTCCACGAGTTTCCCGTCGGGCGACATGCCAGAGAAGACCATCCCCGCCTTTTCAAAATCCTTTTTGTAATTGTTATTGAACTCGAAGCGGTGACGGTGACGTTCCTCCACCTTTTTCTCGCCGTATGCCTTGGCGGCTTTTGAACCTTCTTGCAACTCGCATGGATACAAGCCGAGCCGCATCGTCCCGCCCATGTCTGTGATCGAACGCTGGTCGAGCATCAAGTCAATGACGGGATATTCTGAGCCGCGATCAAACTCCGATGAATTCGCGTCTTCGTGGTTCAACACGCCCCGCGCGAAGTCAATGCACATCACTTGCATCCCCAAGCACAGACCGAGATACGGAACTTTCTTCTCACGCGCATATCGCGCCGCCAAAATTTTTCCTTCGATGCCGCGCGAGCCGAACCCGCCAGGGACGAGGATGCCGTCCGCGTTTTGCACCACGTCCCAGCCTTTGTCTTTTTCGAGGTCAGCGGCGTGCACCCAGCCGATCTCCACTTCCACGTCGTTGGCGAGCGCGGCGTGTTTCAACGCCTCGCGCACCGACATGTACGCGTCTTGAAGTTCAACATATTTTCCGACGAGCGCGATCTTTACTGTCGGCTTTGGTTGTCTAACATGCTCGACCAAATTCTGCCACGGCTTCATATCTGCCCTGCGCGTGGATTTCATATTCAACTTCTCGACCAGATAATCGTCAACGCCCGCCTGCTCCAGCAACAACGGGACTTCGTACAACACATCGCTCGTGATCATTGGCACGACGGCTTCTTTTTCCACATCGCAGAATAATGCGATCTTGTCGCAGATGTCTTTGTCAACGGGATAATCCGACCGCGCGATGATCATGTTCGGCGAAATACCGATGGAGCGCAATGCCGCCACAGAATGTTGCGTTGGCTTGGTCTTGATCTCGCCCGTCGCCTTGATGTACGGCAACCACGTCACGTGGATGAAGAACACGTTCTCGCGCCCGACCTCGTTGCGGAGTTGCCTCAGCACTTCGAGAAACGGCTGTGACTCGATATCTCCAACAGTGCCGCCCACTTCGACCAGCACAACATCGGCATTCGTCTCTTTGCCAATCGACGCGACCCGTCGCTTGATCTCATTCGTGATGTGCGGAATGACCTGGATCGTCCCGCCGAGAAAATCGCCGCGCCGTTCTTTGCTGATGATCTCCGCGTAGACCTGTCCGCTCGTGAAGTTGGAGGAACGGCTGAGGCGGATGTCAATGAATCGTTCGTAGTGACCCAGGTCGAGGTCCGTTTCCGCGCCGTCGTCGAGGACGTACACCTCTCCATGTTGATATGGACTCATCGTGCCAGGGTCCACGTTGATGTAGGGATCCAATTTTTGCACCGCCACTTTGAATCCGCGCTCCTTGAGCAGAAGTCCCGTCGCCGCCGCAGTCACGCCTTTCCCCACCGAAGAAACAACTCCGCCTGTAAAAAATAAATATTTCGTGGTCATAAAATTCTCCAATTCTGTGCGAATTGTAGTAACGACTTCAGTCGTTCGGTGAATGCGACTAAAGTCGCCACTACAAATAACCACACCATTAAACGAAACGGGGAGGGCGTTTCAGCCCTCCCCGTCGGGGATTGCGTATCTTGTGTGTTCTGGCAGTTCTTCGACTTCATCCGACCAGCTTCACAATATCTTCAGCGGCGCGCCGCATCTCGAGAAAGATCAAACCGAGTTTTGCTTCATGCCGCGCCATGGCGGTCAAAACCGCCTCCTGCCCAATAGACGTCAACACGATCGAACCCGCATCGCCTTTGATGTACACCTGCTCCAACCCGCCGCGTCCCAACTCGTTGGAGATCCGCTCGCCGAGCGAGAGCATCGCCGCCGACATCGCCGACACACGATCCTCTTCCACGCCTTGTTGCAGGGCAGACGCCATGATCAACCCGTCCACAGAAACAACCGCCGAAGCCTCGATATCGGGCGCGGCGGCTTGCATGTTTCGTAATCGGTCCACGATCTGGTCAGCGCGGGATTTTGCCATGACGATTCTCCTAAAATTATCTGCCACAGTTTACCATACTTCTCTACGCCAAACCTTGCGAAGGCTTAAGAACCTTCGCAAGGTTTTCGTTCACCATGAAGTTTGACCCTCATTTCCCTTCGTGTTAAACTTGAACGTTCGACTGATGAAGATTCGCCTCTTTCTCCCCTTCGTTCTGCTCCTCCTCGCCGCGCAGGATTCGCCGCCCGTCGCGATCACCTCCCCTGCGGCTGGAGAAATTGTGCATGGAGAAATAACCATCATCGGTTCGACGGATATTCCCAACTTCTTCTCCGCTCATCTGGACTTCAAATACGCTTCAGACGACGGGGATGGCTGGTTCCCCCTAGCGACGTTATCTCAGCCCGCGCTTAACTCGCCTCTCTACCTCTGGAACACCGCCTCCATCACCGACGGCGACTACATCCTGCGCCTGCGTGTCAGCCTCGCCGACGGCACATTCCAAGAAGCGACAGTTCCCATCACCATCCAAAACGACGCGCCGATATTGACTCCAACGCCCATTGTCACCGCCACGCCCGAATCCTCCATCGGATTCCAAGTCCCAACCCCATTCCTCCTCGCCGCCTCGCCAACTCCCACCGACATCCCGCGCCCCACACCGACTCCATTGCCGCCCAACCCCGCCTCATTGACTCAATCCACCATCCTCTCCAGCCTCGGTCGTGGAGCGATCGTCATCCTAGCATTATTCATTTTCTCCCTCATCCTCCTCCGCCTCCGCCAACCATAACCCATCAATTCTCCCAATTCTCTAATTCTCCCAATTCTCCAATCTCTAATCTCCAGTCTCCAATCTCTAATCTCTAATCTCCAGTCTCCAATCTCTAATTACGAATTACCACTTACGGAATTTTTTATGACAACCCCCTTCCTCCTCATCGGTCTCGGCAACCCAGGACGTGAATACGCCAACACCCGCCATAACTTTGGCTTCATGGCAATTGACCGTCTCGCGGTGCGACTCAACGCGCGCGGAATGAAGGTGCAATCCAAAGCCATCGTGATGGACTCAAAATACGAAGACCGTAAACTCATCCTTGCCAAACCGCAAACGTTCATGAACTTGTCGGGTCAATCCGTGCAGGGGCTGGCTCACTTTTACAAAATCCCCAACGAGAACCTGATGATCCTCTCCGATGATCTCGATCTACCGTTCGGCACCATCCGCATCCGCGCCTCGGGCGGACCTGGCGGTCAGCGCGGCTTGTCGTCCATTTTGGAGAAACTCGGCACGAAAGACATTCCGCGCATGAGACTCGGCATCGGTCGCCCGCCTGGTCGCATGGATCCCGCCGATTACGTCCTGCAAAATTTCTCGCGCGACGATCTGAAATCCCTTTCCGAACTCCTCGACCGCGCCGCCGATGCCGCGCTTGAATTTGTGGTGAATGGTTTGACTGCCGCAATGAATAAGTTTAATGGCGATGCAAGAGATTGATACTCGGTGGTCGAGTAGCGAGCGCAGTTTGCGAGCGTATCGAGACCACTGCGACAATAATCCCGAAGGGATGAAACGATTGTAGACTCCGCACACCCGTACCCCAAATCCTGAAGGGATGAAACAATTGTAGACTCCGCACACCCGTACCCCAAATCCCGAAGGGATGAAACGATTGTAGACTCCGCATACCCGTACCCCAAATCCCAAAGGGATGACATGATTACATTGAAATTATGACACCCCTTCGGGGTTGAAGACAACCTTCCGCAAAATCTATATTCATTTCACTCCTTCGGAGTTGCCTTGTAACAGCGTATTTATGGAATTGATTCTCAATAACATCCGCTCCCTCCCTCAATATCAGAACATCCTGACCCAACTCAAAGCGGGGAAACAGATCGCGGGGCTAGGACTTCCTCGCGCTGCGCGTCTGCCTGTGCTTGCGGCGTTGCTCGAAGATATCAAGCAACCGATCCTCTTCATCACCGACCGCGCCGACCATGCGTTGTCCATGTTCGATGAACTGGGATTTTGGGTC
>JAJTXU010000258.1 GCA_021462845.1 Anaerolineales bacterium | reverse complement strand
TTGCCGCGAATTTCACTAATTCACGCGAATTTTTAAAAAATTAGCGGAAATTCGCGTAATTCGCGGCTTGGTATTGGGGTTTTGCGTAAGTCCTAAGTTACTCTGAATAACGCGACGAACGCGCAAAACCACCTGCCGCGCTGGTTCTATTTGATGAACGCGCCTAGATGGTTGGCAACTTCCCTTTCGTTGCCGGGGATGTTATCGTTCATCAACTTGTTCACCGCGCGCGGTTTGCCATCCGCGCCTTTGACGATCATCGCCGAGGAGCCGCCGCCATCCAGGGCAACGCCCGTGTAGACGCTATGCGCCAGCAACATGTCTGCCAGTTCCGGGAAGGTGGCGCCTTCGCTGAATTCGCGCCCATCCACCACCACGATCACGAGGTAACGTCCGTTTTGACTGACGCCGATGGCTGTGCGCGGATCCTTGCTGTTAGATTCAAGCGATGCAACCTTCTTGCCCTTCGTCACCAAATAGCGATCGCCAGTGATGGCGTTGAACGGAGCGCCCGTGATTTTATCGAATGAAACCACATTCTTCTGGCTGATATACATGATCGGGCGACCCGGCGCTTTTGCCGAATACTGCTTCCCGCGCGAAGCCGCCAAGCCGACAAGTTTGGCAGGCAGGCCGCCACCCGCGCAATACGTTGCCGGCGGATAGGCGGCAGGATCGAGCTCATAAAAACCGTCTGCATTGATGGCAAGGTGCAGTTTATTTTTATCAAGGAACTTCGAAGTGGTTTGAGTACACAAGAACGGTTCGGCGGCGCGCAGTGGCGGCGTGACGAGGAACTCAAACGTGGCTCCTTTCAAGTCCAGCACGAGCGTGTGAGAGACCAATCGCCGCGGGCTGGAGCGCGTCTTTCGGTAATACAGCACGCCTTTGAATAATTTCTGCATCGCGGTAGCGGGCGTCTTTCCCACATTCGCCAGGAACTGCCCCGAAGCCCAGCCGGTAAACCCATCCGCCTTTTGGATCTTCTGCCAGCCGCCGGACGAAGTTTCCAGCGATTTCACAACCTCGCCTTTTGTGATGTATCCGATCGCCTTATAGGACGACGAGGGACCTTCGCGAACATTGAGCGTGGATGCGGTCACCTGATACCAGTCATAGGCTTCATCCGAAACAGGAGGAGGGGCGGTTGTGGCTTCCAGGTAATCTTTCGACGCCCAACCGGTAAACCCATCGTACGAACGTTTCACCTGGTACCAATTGCCGTCGCTCGAAGTGTCGAGTCGTTGCACAACTTCATTGCGATACACCAAGCCCAGAGAGCGGTATTCCGTGCCCGGGCCCTCGCGCATGTTCAACGCCGAGGCGGTGACCTTGAACCACGCCTCGCCCCCCGGCGGAGGCGGCGGAGGCGGAGGAGCAGACGTAATGATCAGATATTGACGCGAAGACCAGCCCACGAGTCCATCCGCCGCGCGCTTAATCTTCGCCCACGCTCCATCGGCGGAAATGGCGAGTCCTTCCACCACTTCGTCCTGTTTCAACAACCCGACAACACCATACGTGGTACCGGGGCCAGAGCGCACGTTGAGGGCAGAGGCGGTAACCTTGTACCACACAGGTCCCGGCGGCGGTGGAGGCGGGGTCCCCAATTTGAAGCGCGCGTTGAATGCGTCGATGTCTCCATTGAAATAATTCAAGTCGATGCGCGAACTTTCCACGCCATATTGATCGCCGTCGCCACTGTCGGTAAATTGCCAAAACGTCCAGCCATTGGCATCCCAGGGTTTTGGAACAAGCGGCGTGGTCACGCCATAATTTGCAACCCACAAGGGGTATTGTTTGAAATATGCGAGGTTCGCCGCATCGGTGGTGGCGTTGGGCGCGTTCCTCACCCAATAATAGTATGCTGTGTAAATTCCGATCTCATGGTTGCCGACGCGAGATTTGATCCGCTCTAAAAATGTTTTCCAATGCTTCCAGCCGGTATATGCGCCGCCATAGGCTTCTTCAAAATCGGCGAATAACGGCAGTTCGCCGAGATCGCCATCGAACGTGGAATACCACAGGTCTGCCTGCTCGGTGGGGTTGGCGCGGCTGTCGTAAAACCAATAGGAGCCGCGCGGCAAGCCAACCGCTTTGGCGCCCGTCCAGTTGGTTCTAAAATCGGAATCAACCCACACGTTCTGCCCGGAGCGAATGACCACATACCCTGCCGACAACTTCATTTTTGCGAAGTTTATTCCCTGGGGCGTGGTCTCGGCATCCTGATAGAAACTGACATCTGGTCCAATGAGATTTGCCATGTATGACTCCTCAGTCGATATTGCACAGACATTTTACCAGCGAAGATGCCTGATTCAAAATCCCTTTATAATCGTCGCATGGATATTCCAGAACACGTCATATCCGCGCTCGAACTGCGCAAACACAACGGCGAACGCGGCGCGCGAAAATTTATCGCGTACAGAGGCGTCGTCTACGATGTGACCGATTGCCCGAAATGGCGGCTCGATCTGCACGAGAATCTACACTTCCCCGGGCAGGATCTCACCTCCGAACTTCCCGAAGCGCCGCATGAAGAGGATGTATTCACCCGCCCATGCGTGAAAGCGGTCGGCAGGTTGGAAAGTTAGACGGGCGATGCGGGAATCCAGTTCCATGAACACCGTTGCGGCGAATCGCTCGCGGAGCGCGCCGCTTATTTTGTGTATTTCCCTTGCCCTGCGCTGGGCGCTTATTTTGCGCGGGGGACAGTATTATTTTTCGGACGAAGGGCGCTACGAAACATCACGGGCGTTCGTCGATTTCCTGCTCTCAGGGGATTCGTCTTCAGCGTTCGCGGAATTGTTCACCGCGCCCGAACATCTGGGCTTCAAACTCCTTGGGGTCATCCCGGCGTTTTTTGAACACGTGACGCGCGAAAGCCTCGTCCTGCCGACGTTGTTCTTTAGCGTATTTTCTGTTTTGAATCTTTTTCTGATCTACAAAATCTCACAGCAGACCGGCGCGACCCAACAACAATCTTTTTTCGCCCTCGTTTTCGCCGCATCCAGCATGTCGCTTTTGTACTTTTCGCGGCACCTTGTTCCGTACGATCCCGCCATGACTTTTGGCTTGCTTGCCATTCTCATTGCCGTATCGAAAACACCATCGCGGGCAACATCCCTGCTGTGCGGCGCATCGGCATTTCTCTGCTTCATCACATACAACGGATACTGGGCATTGGCAGGGCTTGGAATGCTGGTCAACATCCTGCAAAACAAACGCAACGGTAGCGGTCTGATTCGCAGGGCATGGTTAACCGCGGCGGGATTTGCGCTTCCCGCAATCCTGCTCTTCCTGCTTGCCGCACTTGCAGGGACGAACTTGCTCGCCGAATACGGCTCGTTTTCCTCCACCGTCAGCCAGGGAAGTTTCGAAGAGGGCTGGAGCCTTCCTTTTGAATATTTCTGGCATGCAGAGCATGGCGCGTTCATTCTTTTGATCCTGCTTGCGGGTTATGCAATTGTAAAAGGGGTTGTAGAGCAGAAGCCTGATGTGACGCTTTGGTTGACCTGCCTGATTGCAATCTATCTATGTCTCGCCATTCCAGCCACAGCCTTGCAGGCTTTTGTTGTGTATGGCAGGTTGGCGCGGCAGATGATGCCATTTTTTATTCTTCTCGCCGCCGGCGGATTAGCGCAGTTGAAACAGGATTTTTCCTTCGGCGATAAACTCACAAAGGGAGTCTTGGTTGCCCTCGTGATACAAGCCGCATGGAATTATCAAAAACCATTCTCCCTAACGTATCCGCGAGACTTTGCTGAGAAAGCACAGGCAATGTACCCCGATTTCCACTTTTCTGAAAAACGGCTGATCTTCGGCGCGCCTACGCTCTGTCAAAACAACGGCTACATTGCCGAATACATCAAGCGTTTCGAGGTTCCACCGGGACCAGATCCTGCCATTGAGGGTGAAGTACTGTTATCAGCTCTTCATCCCGATAATTTTTTACCGTATCAATACGAAGGCTACACGCCACAAGAACGAACAACTCTGCGCGACATGCAAATCGAAATGCGACTCTACCGCGCGGCGGAATCTTTCATGAACGACGCCAACCCGGTTTGGAAGATAATGAGGAGTTGCGTTGTGAGAGAAGAATAGCCGGCTACACTAACGTCATTGCGCATCCATCC
>JAJTXU010000257.1 GCA_021462845.1 Anaerolineales bacterium | reverse complement strand
CACCGACATGGTCGTGCGCGGCGCGCCTGCCATCGGGGCGACTGCCGCGTTTGGTCTCGCGCTTGCGGGATTCGAATCCGCTTCCACCTCGACGGGCGACCTGCTCGCCGATCTTCGAGCCGCCGCGTCCACGTTGAAGGCTTCGCGTCCCACCGCAGTGAATCTCGCGTGGGCTGTTGATCAAGTGTTGCGTACTGCGTCCTCCGTAAAAGGTTCGGCAGATGATTTGCGAGAGGCAGTGTTGAACGAAGCCCAACGCATCGCCGATGAAGACGTGGAGATCAACAAGCGCATGGCGGAACACGGCGCGACGCTCATCAACGACGGCGACACGATCATCCATCACTGCAACACGGGCGCACTCGCCGCAGTGGACTGGGGAACCGCGCTCGGCGTCATCCGCACCGCGCACGAGCAGGGAAAGAAGATTCACGTGCTGGTGGATGAAACACGTCCGCGTTTGCAGGGAGCGCGTCTCACAGCGTGGGAGTTGGAGCAATATGGAATCCCGTTTGAGATCATCAGCGACAACACGGCGGGATATTTCCTCAAAGCAGGCAAAGCGCAGAAATGTTTTGTCGGCTCCGACCGCACCGCCGCAAATGGCGACGTGGCAAATAAAATTGGAACGTATATGCTTGCCCTTGCCGCAAAAGATAATGGCGTGCCGTTCTATCCCGTCGTGCCGACCTCCACGATTGACCTCTCGCTTTCGCATGGCGACCAAATACCCATCGAGGAACGCGACCCGGAGGAAGTGCTCGGCTTGGAATTCAAAGGCGAGCGCGTCACGCCGAAGAATGCCAAAGCGCGCAACATCGCCTTCGATGTGACGCCGAATCGTTTGGTCACGGCAATCGTCACTGAAAACGGGATCGCGTATCCGCCGTTCGATGTCAATCTGAAAAAAGTGGTAACAGGTAATTCATGACATTCTTTCAGCCTACCCTGACGAGCCGGTACGATCTCCGCTTCTCCATTGCGGGAATCCCTGTGCGCGTGCATCCGCTGTTTTGGCTCATCGCGCTCCTGCTGGGTTCAAACGGCGACCTGCTTCAGATCGTGATTTGGATCCTTGTTGTTTTTGTTTCCATCGTGGTACACGAACTGGGTCACGCATTCGCATTTCGTTGGTACGGCTTGCGTTCGCAGATTTTGCTCCACTTCTCCGGCGGGTTGACCATCCCCGAAACGACACCGTGGGGGAGTGGATATGCAACCGTTGCGATCGGTCCCGTTCAACAAATTTTGATTTCGCTGGCTGGTCCGGGCGCGGGTTTCGTGTTGGCTGGGTTGGTCATTGCCGTTGTTCACTTGCTGGGCGGCGAGATACTTGTCAATTGGCTGTTTGGATTGTTTCCCATTCCGTATAACGCGATTATTCCGCTTGGTGGGATCGTTCCTAGCATGTTCGCCACTTTGTTCCTTTGGGTCAATATTTTTTGGGGTTTGATAAACCTCCTGCCGATCTTCCCGCTGGATGGCGGTCAAGTGGCGCGGAATGTACTCCTTTTGTATGACCCGATCGGCGGCGTGCGCAAATCGCTGTGGCTGTCTGTCATCGCTGGCGGACTCATGGCGTTGGCAGGCTTCGTGTTATTCCACAGCGCGTACACTGCGCTCCTGTTCGGACTCCTCGCATTCCAAAGTTATCAGGCGTTGCAAAACCGCTTCGGTGGCGGATATTGAATGAGAAAATTTGGAGTCTTCCGCAATAAATGTGAAAGAACCTCACCACAAAGGGCACAAAGTACACTAAAGAGACTGTTTCTTAAGTCTGAAACTTCGTTCTTTTGTACACAGATTCCACGTAGCACACGGAAAAAGCAATTTTTTAAAGGTTCTTTCCGTGACAATCAGTGAAATCCGTGGCGTCCGTGTCTAAAAAAGAAGATAAGAAACACTCTCTAAGGAAGGTTGCAAAGTCCTGAAAAACGCTGTATAGTTACGACTACGGATATTTCGCGAGAGGTGTATCATGCTACAAACTATTGAAGCGATAGTTGACGAAAAAGGGGTTCTGCGGGTGCTTGACTCTGTGGATTTACCTAAAATGCGGCGAGCCATCGTCACGATTTTAGAAGAGGAACCTACCCAGGAATCGCTCCATCGGGCGGCTCATCGCCAAAAAAGTATGTTACTTGAACAACGACAGGCGCAAGGATATGCTAAATTTCCCTCCAAAAAGGACGAGGCTGGCGAATGGGAATCTGAGCAGGTATGGGGTACATCGTGAATCAGGGTGATGTGTATTGGTACAGATTTCGCGCTCCCGATAAACGTCGCCCTGTTTTGCTTCTTACCAGAACTTCTGCAATCCCATTATTGACAGGAATCACTGTCGCGCCTTTAACCACCACAATCCGAGATATCCCTTCCGAGGTCCTATTAACGCCGGAGGAGGACGGCGTGCCTGAAACGTGTGTTGCCAATACCGACAATATTCAAACCGTACAAAAGGACAACCTTGAATCGTTCATCGCGAGCTTGTCGCCGATGCGAATGCGCGAAATTCTCGATGCCATCCGATTTTCACTGGGCTTTGACGCGCTTGAATAAGCCTGCCATACAAATTCCCTTTCAGTTGATCGAGGCTTCGAAAACTTTACATCTTCCGCCTCACGTGATAAACTTTCGCCCGTTGACATTGGCGTGACGCAACCCGCGTCACGCCTTTTGATGCGAATACATCGCGAACAATATGCGCTTCGATAGCGCGAGGAAAGTAATGGACATTCTTCTCACAGGCTCGGTAGCCTACGATTACCTGATGACCTTCCCAGGTCTCTTCAAAGAGCAGATCCTTCCCGAACGATTGGCTTCGATCAGTCTTTCGTTTCTTGTTGAATCCATGTCGAAACAGCGCGGGGGCATCGCGCCGAACATCGCTTATTCGATGGCGTTGCTTGGAACAAAACCGCGCGTGATGGCGACCGTCGGCGAGGATTTTGGCGAATATCGTCAATGGCTGGAATCCAAAGGTGTGGACACATCGTTGATGAAAGTCGTCCCCGGCGAGTTCACCGCTTCTTTCTTCGCGACGACGGATCAAACCTCCGCTCAAATTGCTTCGTTCTACCCCGGAGCGATGGCGCACTCATCCACACAGTCGCTGAAAGAGTTGGATAAAAAACCAGATTTGGTGATCGTCTCCCCGTCCGCGCCGGATGCGATGATGAAGTTCCCCGCCGAAAGCCGCGAGTTGGGAATCCCGTACTTGTATGACCCAAGTCAGCAAGTGCTTCGTCTCGAAGGGCATGAGTTGGCGCGCGATATGGAAGGCGCGGACTTTCTGTTTTGCAACGATTACGAATTTGGATTGATCTCGAAGAAAACAGGCTGGAGTTTGGATCAAATCCTTGGGCATGTGAAAGTGCTGGTCGTTACGCGCGGCAAACACGGCGCGGACTTGTACATGGGCGGAGAATCGGTGCACATCCCAACTGTCCCTGAGAAAGAGATCGTAGACCCCACCGGAGTCGGCGACGCCTTCCGCGGCGGATTCCTGGCGGGCTACTCGCGCGGCTTCGATTGGAAGTTGTGCGGCGAGATCGGCTCGCTCGCGGCGGTCTATTGTTTGGAGCAGAAGGGCCCACAGAGCCATTCGTATTCGCGGAAAGATTTTGTTGAGCGATTTAGAAAGCATTTTGAAGATGAGGGGAAATTGACTGGATTGTTGAGTTAAGAAAACGGAGCGCGGACTTCAGTCCGCTTACTAACCAAAAGCGGATTAAAATCCGCGATCCAAATAAGGCGGACTCAAGTCCGCAATCCAGAAGGAGCAATAAATGAGTAATTACGATATCAAAGACATCAGTCAAGCCGAGGGCGGACGCCGCCGCATGGATTGGGCGGAGCGCGAGATGCCCGTCCTGCGCCAGATCCGCGAGCGATTCAAAAAGGAGAAGCCGCTGAAAGGCTTGCGCGTGTCGGCATGTCTGCACGTCACCACTGAGACCGCGAACCTCATGGTCACATTGCAAGACGGCGGCGCGGACATTGTCCTCACCGCGTCGAATCCGCTTTCGACGCAGGATGATGTCGCCGCGGCGTTGGTGAACCAGTTCGAGATTCCCACCTACGCGATCAAGGGCGAGGACAAGGTCACATACTTCAAGCACATCCGCGCCGCGCTCGAACACAAACCGCACATGAC
>JAJTXU010000256.1 GCA_021462845.1 Anaerolineales bacterium | reverse complement strand
AAAGGGCTGACTAATCTCGCTGCGCCGATTTTTAAGGGCAGTTTAGTAGCTCGGGTGGGAATCGAACCCACAAGATCTTGCGATCGGAGGATTTTAAGTTTACACCAAGGAGGATGATGTAAGGGAAAGCTCTGTCTTGGACCAAAAAGACGAGTAAATCCTTTCAAATAGACACGATAATTTCTACTCTGTCTATCGGGGTTGCACCCGGTTGCACCACGCATTGGCCAGGAAAGACAAGGACTTGTTCAGAAAGGCAAGTAACCCGAATTGCACCCGAAGGGAATGGCAAAATGGATTAAGAGCGCACCGTGAGGTGCGCTTCTTGTTATGATGGTATTGAAGGATCGACTGACTTTGGACTGCAATAGAGGTTGTAAATACTGTCTATGGCGTGTTTCTGAGTAGAATCTACAGGTAAATTTCGGGGAATAACAGTAAATAGAAACTAGTTTTTAAATAGTTTCCAGATTAACTGCAGCAGATTTGCAGCAGGTGGCGGGAAAGGCGGTTTGGCTATTCACCTTCTTGAGTATCTTGACTTATTCTCGCACGGCCAGTTTCAGTGATTTTGATAGCTTGATATTTATAATGACTGCCCATCCCTTGTTCAGCGCGAATGTCATCCCTCTTTAAGAGCCTATCAACTAATAAGTCAGTTTGCTTCTTAGTGAATCTAAATTTTACAACAACATCCTTCAGTTCACTATATCCGTTCTCTGAGGCTACCAGATATTTTAGTATTTCTTTTTCATAATGCTCAATGGTCGCCATTGCGTGTTCCTCCCAAGTAGATTATAGAGGAATATCCTTTCCTTCGCTACAAGCTTTCTTCTGGTCGCTTTAACTGTAGCGAGAGGCTCAGCTTGTCAAGTGAAATGCCCGAGAGGGCAAAGCCAAGGAAAGTTATGTTTTTTTTCACTTACTATGGTCTATACCAGTTGGCCTGCGCTTTGCCAAATAGGGAACGAGATAGATTCTTAACAGTAAACCAATCGGGAACAGAGCGCAAAGTCTGTAGACTATGTCTGAGAGAAATGGTTCAAGCCATACAAGTTGCCCAAAACTCCACAGCCACCAAGGGAATGCCCAAAAGTACAGCGCGAGCTGACTGTATACCGGTGCATAAGGTATGGTGAGCAGCGTTGTGGCAATGGCTGCCAAGAAGCGATCTTCTTTGCGCAACGGAATGATGAATATCGGGATCCACAAGACTAGCGCCCCAAAGCCCAAGAAAGGGAAGAGACTTGAGTTGTTATAAGATTCAAAGAAGGGGGCTTGACGCACAGTGTTGATCCACTCAATTGGCCAGTGCGGCCCGAACACTAGAAGGGAAAGAAGCCCCAAAAGCAACAAACCCGAGATAGCTTTTAGGCGCTCTTTCCAACTAGGCAACCAGAGCCAAACCAGTAAGGCAGCAGGAAAAGTGATGTGGGGTTTAAAACTTGCCAGTATGAAACCAAGGTTCAAGATTCGGGAATCTTGCTTTTTCAGCCCGTGCCAGAGCATCAGTAGACCGACGGCTGAGAAAGTTTCCAATTGTGCATACCATATGTTCCAAATGAAAGGGAACCCAAGGAGTAGCTTAAGGGCTTTGCCCTTTGAGATACGTAGGGCAAGAATAATAGCCGCCGTACTAGCCCCCATCAATATGCAATAGTTGTACGGAAATTGGATCCATGCAATAGGCTGGATAAACCAGCGAACCCAGTATGGATAAAAGAAGCCTGAATCACTGCTGAGGGCTGGCAGATAATAATAGACCAAGTCGTAGCCGGGAAGGCCGAGCACATAAAAAAGAGCGATCCACCAGCCAACTACAATCGCCAGTAAGGCATAGCGGGCGAAGCGGGTTTGACTTGGAAAGACCCAGGCGAGGGCTGCATCTAATCGCCCTGTCTGTCTGTCTGTCTGCATAACTTTTATTGGCCCCTCTCGGCAATAAGATCTAGGATTAGCATACCCACATAATTTTACACTCGCACGAGCTTCTTTTTGTAATTTCTTCCCCAATAACCTAAAAAGGATGCTGTAAGCAACGGAACGGGAGAAGTAAATGCCTTCAGATTATTCGTAATATGTCTATTCCGTCTATACCTTAGCAAATCTAGCTGCGGTAATTGACACGGCAGACCCTCATTGTTATTATGTTCTTACTCAATAGTGCTATAGCTTTGAGCCAGGCACGTTATACAAGGTCGGACGTGTACTGAAAAAGATACGACCAAGCGGCAGCCTAGTTGGTCAGGTGGAAGCCGTAGTGAATTCATGGACCAAACACAACTGAATAGTTGTCGGCAATAGGGCAGATAGTTTCGGCTACCTACTCAACTTTGCCATCCGGATACCGGCGAGCGGTATGCGATAGGCCTTTGGTCTTCCTATCGCAGGAGCGAGACGGACACGCTGCGTTTTCCAGCAGCGTAACTGGCGGCCAGCCAGTTCTTTCTACAAGCTCAGCAGGGGCGGCCAAATGCGCCGTCATGGTCTGCTTCTGGTTCTTAGACGATGACGGCCATCCGCCCCAGATAAATCACCCAAAAGGGTACTGAACAACAGCATAGAGCCATCAGCTCATTTTTGAGTGTGGCGTTTGGGAGGGGACCCGCCCCAGGGCGGGGAGGGTGCCCAAACGCTCACTCTCGAACGCGTTTTCGCCTTTTGAAAACGCAAGAACCCCCCGATACTAGCAGGGGGGTGGAGTTTCTGAATGGAGGTCATCACAGAAATGGAGTTCACGTTCACTGGTTCGCTATTACTGGGTCGGGGATTCAAATTATGGGCGGGTTGATTTACAATGATTCTATCCACCTGCACCTTAACAATCGACGCAGAAAAAACCTTGTCTTTCCTGGCTCCACACAAAAGGAGAACAGGAATGACTAGAAAACGCGGCAACAAAGAAGGCAGCATCTACAAAAGACCCAACGGGAGTTGGCGAGCTCAAATCTCTGTGAATGGTGGCAGGCTTGGTTTAACCACTAAAACACGGGCAGAGGCGCAAGCCTGGCTGGTGGAAATGGGGAGCCAGGTAGAACGCGGGCTAACGCTAAAAGCAGCACGGGTAACGCTTGATGAATTTCTGGCCGACTGGTTGAAAACAGCAAAAACCCGTCTCACCTTCGAATCATGGCGAAGCTATAACCAACTGGTCAAAGGCTACATCTCACCAGTCCTTGGCTCGGTAAAACTTCGGGAGCTCACGCCGCTTCTCATCCAGCGCCTTTACAACAGCCAGCTAGACAAAGGCATTGGCGAACGCACAGTTCAAAAAACCCATGCAATACTTCGGGCTTCACTGAATTCGGCAAAGAAGATGGGTTTAATGACTCACAATCCGGCAAATGCAGCCAGCCCGCCAAAGACCAGAACAAAAGAGATGCAAATCCTCAACGAGGATCAGATAAGGCGTTTGCTGCAAGCAGCCAAGTTAGAAACTGATGGAAGCTACGCACTCTACTATCTCGCCATTGTGACCGGCATGCGTCAGGGTGAATTGTTGGCTTTGCGTTGGTCTGAAGTGGACTTGGCAAAAGGATCTCTGCAAGTCAAGTACAGCTTGAAGCGGGTACCTGGCCAAGGTCTGCAACCCAGGCAGCCCAAGACCCCGTCATCTGTGCGATCAATCAAAATCGGGCTAGAAACCTGTCAGGTGCTCAGTGCGCATGCGTCCGCAATCGCTGAAAGGCAAGTGAAGGCGGGCAATGATTGGCAGGATTTCGGCTATGTCTTTCCAGCCAAGCATGGCCTGGCGATAGAACCAGCTGAAGCCTACAGAGGCTTGCACAAACTTCTCAAAAAAGCTGGCTTGCCAAAAATCCGATTCCACGACCTACGGCACACGGCGGCGTCGCTCATGCTGAACAATGGCGTGGATGTGTTGATAGCTTCGAAACGTTTAGGCCATGCAAAGCCAAGCATCACCCTGGATTTCTACGGTCACTTGCTACCCAATATCCAAAACCAAGTCGCAGACTTACTGGAAGCAGTTGTTAAGGGGCGCTAGCGGTTGCACCCGGTTGCACCCGATTTTCCTGGCGAACCTCGTTAGGCAGGTCTAGAGGGCCATTTTTACGGGTAAATTCAGTAGCTCGGGTGGGAATCGAACCCACAAGAGGTTGCCCTCGGAGGATTTTAAGTCCCCTGCGTCTGCCAGTTCCGCCACCGAGCCGTGTGCGCACTCACGCAGCGGGCTATTTTAGCAGACTGCCAACCCCAAAGGG
>JAJTXU010000255.1 GCA_021462845.1 Anaerolineales bacterium | reverse complement strand
TACCAAGCCGCGAATTACGCGAATTTCCGCTAATTTTTTAAAAATTCGCGTGAATTAGTGAAATTCGCGGCAAAAAGTTTTCGATCTGCGTAAGTCATGTTTTTTTGATCAGCGAAATCGGCGTTTTCACCTATCCTTGCGGGGTCGGCGCAAGGGTCTGTGTCCAACAGGGGCTTGATTTGCGGAATTCGCCTATTCGTGGAATTCGCGTTGAAAAGATCCCAACGCTTTAAGAAGCGATGTTTTGTCAACGAGAAGAAGCGGTCAAACTCACGTTTCTGGATACACCTTCCACCCTAACTCATTCAAGCGCGACATGTCGAATTGTTCCTGCGGCACATTGATAAACAACGCGTTGGCTTCCGCCAGCAGTTCGTTGGTCTCCGCATCGTATACGCCCGCCCACGACTCCGCCGCCCTCGTTCTTGTTTTGCCCGCCTTGCCGACGATCTTCAACGGTTTGCCGATCGGCACGTTCTGGCGATATTTGATCTCGAGTTTCGCAGTGAACTGAAAGCGCGGATTTTGCAAGTCGCTTCCCATGTGGGCGCGGCTGGCGGTCTCGTCGAGCATCGAGGCGACGATGCCGCCATGCAAAACGCCGGGATACCCTTGAAAGTGATCGGGCGCGGTGTAGGTTGTTTCGACCACGCCCGGCTCCGTTTCGTAAAAATGCAGGTGCAAGCCGACCGGGTTTTCGAGTCCGCAGATGAAACACATGCGCGAGTTGGGTTGTTTGATGTTCATGTTGAAATTATATTCGATGGTATCAACCCAAAACGATTTTCGTTTTACAAGATTTCATTTTGCGGCTAAGATTGTTTTATGCACTCTGGAAACTTTCATGGCTTAAAGACTGTGGCGCTTGAGAATAAATTCTTTCGCATCGAAAGTCTCGCGGAGGCGGGTCCCCGCATTGTGAGGCTGATTCCTCAGTGGACAGGCGAAAACCTTTTTGCGGAAACGCCGCAGTTCACCGTGAACGCTCCCTATGGCGAATATCATTTTTACGGCGGGCATCGATTTTGGGTCGCGCCTGAAAGTCTCTCGAAGAGTTATGTTCCGGATGACGAGGGCGCCGCAGTAAAAGAAATTGAGAATGGAATTCAAATGATTGGAGTGGTAGAGCCGGGCAGTGGGTTGCGAAAGACTGTCTCAGTGCAGGTTGGCTCAGAACAGCCATTTGTCATCGTCAAGCATCGCCTCGAAAATTTCGGAAAGGCAACCATCAAACTCGCGCCGTGGGCGATCACCATGCTCAGACCCGGTGGTGTGGCGATCCTGCCGCAACAAGTCGGCAATGTGGATGCTGACGGTCTCCTGCCGAATCGCCGTTTTGCTCTATGGCCCTTTTCACGCTGGGACGATTCGCGGTTGAAGCCGGGCGACGAATTCGTCACTGTGCGATCAACTTCCACGACGGGTCCCTTCAAGTTTGGATATTTCAACCCGCATGGTTGGATGGGCTACGTATACCATGAGGTGATGTTCGTCAAACGCTTTGGCGTGCGCCGCGACGAAGAATACCCGGACTTCGGAAGTAATTGCGAAGTGTATACCGACGCGCGCGCGCTGGAACTTGAAACGCTGGGTCCGCTTGTGGAACTTGCGCCAAAGATGGATATCATCCACACCGAGACGTGGGAAGTGTATAACATCAACAACCTGCCGAAAGAATTACTCGCAGGGCGCTCATTGCGGGAAATCCTCGCGTAAAAATTCAGGAGTCTGCATTGAAAATTGTCGTCATTATCTCTGCCATCGCCGAATGGGTGGGCATCAAGCCGTTGTTTCCCGATTCAAAGATCGAGTTTTTTCCCTACGGCGAATGTTTTACTGCAACAATCTCCGATCGCGAGATTCAATTTTTTTACAGCGGATGGGGAAAGATCGCCTCCGCCGGAACTCTGCAATATCTTATCGACCGTTATGCCCCCGACTTGATCGTCAATCTCGGCACCTGCGGCGGATTCGAGGGCGTTGTGAATCAAGGCGATGTCATTCTGGTCGAACAGACGATCGTGTATGACATTGTGGAGTTGATGGGCGACCTCGACATTGCCAACTACTACGCTTCTTCCCTCGATTTGAGTTGGCTCTCCGATCCTCCGCCTCATCCAGCCCGCCGAGCCCTCATCGCCTCCGCGGATAGCGACCTCCCGCCGGGAAAGATTCCGCTCCTCAAATCGAAAGGCGCGGTCGCGGCAGATTGGGAATCAGCCGCGCTGGCGTGGGTGGCGCGGAAGAACGGCGCGCGCCTGCTCATCCTGCGCGCCGTCAGCGATATTGTCAATGATAAAAAAGGCGAGGCGTACGATAATATCGAAATATTCAATGAGCGCGCGAAAGAGATCATGCAAAAGTTGATCGCGCAACTGCCCGATTGGTTGAGCGCGGTGAAGTTATAGATCCATTTCCATCAGAATGTCTTCATCGTCGCTTGCGTTGGGCGCGGGAGTTTCACTAAAACCCAATCTCTTGTAAAACTCAATGGCGCGTTTTTGGTGCGCCGCGTCTGTTTCCAACCTGATGCGCCGATAGCCCGCGCTTCTAGCGAATGCAAGCAATTCTTGAATCATTCGATACCCCAGCCCTTTGCCGTGACGCTCGGGCGCTAGCCACAACCGCTTGAGTTCGCAAACATTATCGGCATGGCGGCGGATTGCGCCTGTGCAAATCATTTCATCGTCATGTGTCATCACGAGAAATATTCCGCCGTTCTCGAAGTAACTGGCTTGAATATCGTCCATGTCGCTGAGTTCGCCGCGCGCCTCGTACTCGGCGATTGCTTCGTCCAACGGCCTTGCCTCCCGGAAGACATCATGCGCAACGCGATATACCAGCCGTTTGGCGAAATTCCATTCATGTGGTTCGATGGGGCGGATCTGAATCATGCGGTGGATTCTCCTGCGGCATTATAATCGGCACGTCCATGACCCCGATCACCGAAGAAGAACAACAAACTCAAAAGAAGAATTTCCGCTACGTTCAGATCGACGCGGTAGGCGTGAGCATCTCGAACGTGGCGTCGCCGTTCCTGCCGGTCTTTCTCACCCGCCTTGGCGCGTCGAACTTTCAAGTGGGGCTTCTTTCCTCCATGCCCGGCGTCACCGGATTATTGCTTGCTCTTGTAGTCGGTCGCTTTTTGCAAACGCGGCGGAATATTGTGCCGTGGTACAGCCTCTCGCGCTTGTTAGTCATCTTATGTTTTGCGCTCACTGGCATCCTTGCCCTGCTGATTTCTCGCGAGTATGTCATCCTGTCCACGCTGGCGATCTGGGCGTTCGCCACCCTGCCGCAGACCGCGCTCGCGGTGGCGTTCTCGGTAGTCATGAACGCCGTCGCCGGTCCGGAGGGTCGCTATGCCTTGCTCAGCCGGCGTTGGGCGATCTTCGGCCTGACGAGCGTGGTTGGCACATTCATCGTCACACGCCTCATCGATTTGATGGCGTTCCCGTTGAACTATGGGGTGATGTTTCTCGTGCTCTCGTTGGGCGGCTTCCTTAGTTACTATTTTTCCAGTCGGATTAGCGTCCCCGACCAGCCCCCGGCTCCGCTGGCGAAGAGCGAGTCGTTGCGCGAAACTCTGGGAAATTATGCCGTATTGATGAAGAAGAACCCGGCCTTTGTATCCTTCGCATCGAAGCGCTTCGTTTACTTTTCTGCTTTAACGCTCAGCCTGCCGATCATGCCGTTGTATCTTGTGCGCAATGTGGGCGCCACCGATTCGGATATCGGCATGGTGAGCATGGCGATGAACCTGGTGATGCTGGTGGGATATTATTTATGGCCCCGCGTATCCAATCGTCACGGTGGGCGCGTGGTATTGCTGGCAACCACGTTCGGGATGATCCTTCACCCGGCGCTTACCGCTTCCACTACTCATGTGGAGTTGATCATCCTCTTCGCCGGTCTCGCCGGGTTGTTTCAAGGCGGGCTGGATCTGGTGTTCTTCGATGAACTGATGAAGACCGTCCCTGCGGAATATAGCGCCACGTTCGTTTCGCTGGCGCAGTCGATTCAATACCTGTCCATGATCCTTGCCCCGTTGCTGGGGACATGGCTGGCTGGGTTTATTGGGCTTTCTGGCGCGTTATGGGTCAGCGCGGGGATTCGGCTGGTGGGATTTTTGCTGTTTCTAAAGAAGGATATCAGATCATGACTTACGCAGATCGAAAACCTTTTGCCGCGAATTTCACTAATTCACGCGAATTTTTAAAAAATTAGCGGAAATTCGCGTAATTCGCGGCTTGG
>JAJTXU010000254.1 GCA_021462845.1 Anaerolineales bacterium | reverse complement strand
ACATCTCTTCAGCCTCTAACGGAGCAACCCGTTTCATCTACTCACTGACCACTTTTCACTGATCACTTTTCAACTCAACGCTCGCGAGTGGTTTTCTGTGGACTTCCCTTGAAGAGACTCTCAATCATTGTTCTCTTCTCCCTGTCAGGGCTGTGACCACGTACTCGTCTCGGTCATTGCGTTTTTACTTGTTCACTGCTTACTGGTCACTGATTACTGACCCAGTGGGCGAGATAGGGCTCGAACCTACGACCTCTGCTATGTCAAAGCAGTGCTCTAACCAGCTGAGCTACCCGCCCGAAGGACTGACATTATAAACGAGGGGTCTCAGAAATGACAATGCCTTATTGGCGACGATTCATGGCTTTTTCAGGGTTGGGGCTTAGGAACTTTCGCGCACAGATCGCGCGGAGTGAACGAAACTTTCGGTCATATAACGAAAGATGGGTAAAAGATTAGAGGGGTCTTATCCGCCTCAGATCCTGTTAGCCGTCTGAATCTATTTCCGTTTCTTCTTCTTCCCCATACGATACCCTAATCTCTGCAACGCATTCTCATCGTCGCGCCAATCTTTCAACACCTTCACGCGCAACTCCAAAAACACGGGGCGCCCGCCCATCTCTTCGATCTCTTTGCGCGCGGCGCTTCCGATCGCTTTCATCATCTGCCCGCCCTCGCCGATCACAATTCCCTTTTGCGACTCGCGCTCCACAAAGATTGTCGCGCCGATATACAACATCCCATTCTCGCGCTCTTTGAACTCGTCGATGCGCACGCCCACGCCATGCGGAACTTCCTCGCGCAGTTTATGCAAACACGCCTCGCGGATCAAGTCCGCGGCGATATCACGCTCATATGAATCCGTGACTTGATCTTCCTCAAACTCCGGCGCGCGGAACGGGCTCAACGAGACGAGCAGTTCGATCAACTCATTCAGATTCTGATTCTGCGTGGCGGAGATGGAAATGACCTTCGCCTCTTTCCGCACCGACGCCTGATACGCTTCGAGATTCCGACTCAACGCCTCAGCCGAGACCGAGTCCATTTTGTTCGCGGCAAGCACAAGCGACGTCCGACGCGGGAGTTTGTTGAGCACGAGTCCGATCTGGGCGTCCTCTTCGTTTGGTCTGGCGGATCCATCTACGAGCCAGAGGATCACATCCATGCCTTCGAACGCATCTTCGGCTTCACGGTTCAGAAACTCACCCAACTTGTGCCGCGCTTTGTGAATGCCGGGCGTATCCACAAAAACGAGTTGATATTTCTCGCTCGTGAGGATCCCCAACTGACGTTTACGCGTCGTCTGCGGCTTCGGCGACACCGCCGCGATCTTCTGCCCCAACAGCGCGTTGACCAGCGTGGACTTGCCTACATTCGGGCGACCGATGATCGCGATAAAACCAGTTCTGAAATCGTTCATTTGACTCTCTCGTAGATGCGGATGGTGGGATTGGCTATTGCGACATGCACTTGCGGCAGATACCACGGCAGGGAATAACTGAACTCCGCGATGAGGTGATAATGCTCGCTCCCGCCTGTGGCAAGTTGTTTGAAGAATTCACATTCATTCGGGAGTTGGTTGCAGGCATACGGATCGTCGAAGCGGCTGGCGGTGAAACCATCCACGATCAAATACTCGGTGCCGCGATCAAGCAAGCCTTGTTCAGCCTTGTTAAACTCATAGGGTTTGTTGGTCGGGGGCGTGTCCGTTGCGCCCATTTGAATATGAAGCGGGTAATTATGCTCGCGTTTGAAGAATCCATCGGCATAGTTGGGCGGATAATTCGTATGCTCGAGCGATGTACCGGGGCGCAGGGTTGTCATAAATTCGGTGGCGGGGATGCGCGCATCGTTGATAAATAACAAAGCAATACTGACCATTCGCGCAAAGGAATACAACACAATCGCGCCAATGATAGCGACGATTGCCATCGAATAGATCGGCTTTCCGAATTGTTTGACGCGCGAATATATCTCCGAAACAAAATATGCCGCAAGGATGGCGAGCAAGGGCATGAACGTCAACACATAGCGCGGTTGATAGTTGTATGAGATCGTTATGGGCAGGTCGAGGAAGAAAATTCCGAGTAACAAAACGCCGAAGAATCCCGCTGTCGAAGTTCGGGTAAATTCTTTGCGCCTCCACGCCTGTATCACGACAAAACACGCCCAGATCGCGGCGGCGATGAAAAGGAAATACAAGGCGGAGCCGAGCGTCCCCTGCATCATCGGGAATTGACCGGTCAGCCCGCGCACACTGCCCTCGTGTTGTCCCCACGTCGCCTGCCATTCGAGCGCGGTGAAGACTCGTTTGAAGAAATACGCCATCCACGTGAGCGCTTTGGGGGTGCCGAGGGCGAATCCCAAAAAGGTCAGCGCCGCGCTGATGAAAAGAGTCTCGCCGATGGCGAACCAGTCCTTTTTCAGATTTTTGAATTGCAGAATAATGTACACCAAAACCAATGCGGGGATGAGTCCAATTCCCGTGTATTTGCTCGAGGCCGCCATGCCGACGGCGATGAACGAGGCGTACAGCCATCCGCGCCGGTCTTTCATTACATACGTGACCATGCACAACATGGATAGCGTGATGAAGAAAACCGTGTAGGTGTCGTTGTGCGCGAAACGCCCGTTGAACGAGAGTTCGCTGACACACAACAGGAAGAGTCCACTTAAGCCTGCGAGGGCAACGCTCCCTCCCGCGCGGCGGACAATGCCGTACGTGAGGGGAATCGTCGCGCCTGCAAGCACAGCCGAAAGGACGCGCGAAGCGAGAAGGATCTCTCCATCTGAATATCCCAGCGCGAGGATGATCTTCCCCAGGTAATACATCGCATACTGCGGCAGGTCGGGGTAGTTGAAGTTGTATTCGCTGAACTTCCACTCGCCGTACAACGCCTTGATCGAACGGACAACGATCTCGTCGGGGTGCCAAATGCTCGGCGCGCCCCAGGCAATGCCCGGCAGGGTGAACGCCAGGAAAAGAACGAACAACCCCAGCGGGATGATGAATTCGTATTTCTTCAAAACCGATTCTTCAGTCATCGAACGTTATGCCTCTTTCGGCGCGGACTTTGTTTGTATCGAGGGTTTCCAGTTGACAACCGCGAGGCTCAGGATGATCAACAGCGTGCCAGCCAGCAATTGCCATGAAAGATGTTCGTCCAAGAATAACACACCGAGGATCACGCCGCCAATCGGGAAGAGGTATGTGGTGAGCGTGGCGCGGGTGGGACCGATCTCGTGAATTAAATACCATAGCATGAGAACTGCCAAGCCTGAACCGAGAATGCCCAGCCAAAGGATTGCGATCCAGGTCATGGGCAGTGACGGAATCTCAAAAGGCTTCTCTATCATGGGACCGACGATCCACATGACAATGGCAGAGGTGATGAGCGGCATCGCGCCGCGCACCGTGCCTTGCACATGCTGGGTCAGTTTACGCGCAAAGACCGCGCTCCCCGCGTAAAAGATCGAGGCTACGATCACAGCGGCTTGCCCAAGGATCGAGCTGTGCGCGCTGGCGAGCAGGTCTTCGCTGAGGAGCACAACCGTCCCGGCAAAACCGATCAACAAGCCAAGGACTTTTTGCGCGGTCATTTTATCGTCTTGTAACATAAAGTGGGCGATGACGACAGTGAAGAGCGGGGTAGTCGCGTTGAGAATGGATGCGACAGCCGAGTCAATCGTCTGTTCGCCCCACGCGATGAAGAAGATGGGAATGGCAAGGCTGGCGGGTCCGAGCACGATGAAGATGAGCCATGTCCGCAGGTCGCGGGGCCATTGCACTTTTTGATATACGCCGATGGCAACGGCGGTGATCGCGCCGAACAACATGCGGAAGGCGGTCAACGACATAGGACCGACATCTTGCACGCCGATCTTGATCCACAAAAAGGACGAACTCCAGATCGCGCCGAGGGTGATGAATACAAGCCAGTGCTTTGGTTTCAAATTAACTCCTTAATGATGCAAGACGATGGAATTACGATGGAGCGGTTTTGCAAATTATTACGCGCAGAACATTGTACGGAACTCACGCAATTCTACCAACCCGATTCTTGCTATTTCCTGAACACCAGAGTAATCGCATTTGGGGGCCCTAATCCGCCAATCTTCGCCGAGAAGTAAGACGATACGGAACTCTCCGTGAACAAACGGAAAAAATCCGTTCACTCCGCGTAGCTGAGGGATCGAATTTCAGACTTTGAGAGATACTGTTGGCAAACCGGAAGAAAAGCGGAGAGGTCAACAGACGCTAGGGGAAAGAATCACTAAGCCGGGTGCAAAGTCCAACTTTTTGGATGTCGC
>JAJTXU010000253.1 GCA_021462845.1 Anaerolineales bacterium | reverse complement strand
TCTCAATCTTCATTTCCATCGCCGTTTCCCGCATTGGAACTACACTATCAAGCCCCATCCTGTTTGATAGTGTTCAACTTATTTTTGGACAAGTCCTTACGCTCGCGCCTGTTTACTCTTCATCTTTCATCCTTCTCTTTTATGGTATCCTTGCCCTACCTCAATTTTGGAGAGCCGCATGTACGTTGCCATCGAAGGGGTCATCGGAGTTGGTAAGACGACCCTTGCCCGCCTGCTTCAACCCGCGTTCGACGCCGAAATCATTTTGGAAGTTTTCGAAGAGAACCCGTTTCTGTCCGATTTTTATTCCGACCGCGAACGATACGCCTTTCAAACGCAAATTTTCTTTTTGCTGAGCCGTTATCATCAACAACGCCGCACCATCACAGACCTTGTGACGACGGGCAAGAACGTCATCGCCGATTACACGTTCGCCAAAGATTCGCTCTTCGCGCGCATCAACATCAAAGGCGACGAGCTCGACATGTATTACAAAGTGCATGAAGCGCTCGCCGAAAAAATTCAGAAGCCCGATCTGCTCGTATACCTGCAAGCTACCACCGACACGCTCATGCAGCGCATCGCCCTGCGCGACCGTCCGTATGAAAGACAAATGGAACGCGCGTACATTCATGAATTGAATCTCGCGTATGACGAATTTTTCTCGAAGCCGTTTGACCACACGCCCGTCTTGACGATCGACTCGAACGATTTGAACATCATCCAGAACCCCGAGCATTTAAAGCAGGTGGAAGAGCGCATCCGACAAAGCCTCAGCCTGCCTCCGTTTCAACAGTCTTTGCCCCTGCCTTGACGTTGCTCGGAATGCAGACCTGTTCGGAATGCAGACTTTAGTCTGCTATTACATGAAAGGGCGGACTGAAGTCCGCGCTCCGAAAACACATTAATCATTATGCGTGTCACACGTGAATCATTAATCCGTATCGCCAAAGAGACCGCGCAAGAACGCGCCTTCAACGACCGCGACATCATCGCCGCGTATTTGACCGGCTCGCTCGTCTCAAAAGAGACTGACCCCATGCTCGGCGGAACGGCGGATATTGACATTATCTTCGTTCACAAAGATGAGCCGAAGCACCGCCGCGAATTCGTGAAGTTGACTCCCGACTTCCACGTGGACATCGGTCACCGCGCCAAGGCGGAGTTCAAACGTCCGCGCGAGTTGCGGTTGGATCCGTGGCTGGGCTGGGAAATGTACGATCCCATGTTGCTTTATGAACGCGAGAAATTTTTTGAATTCGTGCAGGCTGGTCTACGCGCGGGTTTTGAATTCAACGCGCCCGCGCCCGCATTACAGCGTTCACGAATCTTGTTGAAGGACGCCCGCAGTATTTGGCGCGAGTTACTCGAAGTTGAGGATGTCGTTGCGCCGAAGGATGTTCTGCAATACATGAAATCGTTATATTACGCGGTCAACGCGGTGGCAGAGTTGTCGGGTCCGCCGCTGGCGGAGAGGCGCGTGATGTTGGATTTTGCCGCGCGGGCGGAGGCGGCTTCACGTCCCGGCATGGAGGCGGCGCTCGTCGGTCTGCTGGGCGCGTCGGCATTGGACTCATCCAAATTAGAGGCGTGGGTGCCGGAGTGGAAATCCGCTTTTGAACTTGCGATGCAGAATAACCGCGCCGATCCCAGCATCCATGCGACGCGCGTGAACTATTACGAGAAGGCGTTTGCGGCGATGCTTGGGAGTGAAAAGCCGGTTTGCGTGTTGTGGCCCCTTCTGCACACGTGGACTCTCGCCGCGGAAGTTTTGCCCGATGATGCGTTGGAAGCGTGGCGATCCGCGTGCGGCGAGTTAGGTTTGGGCTGGGTCGGGTTCGATCAGCGCGTGAGCGGACTCGATCATTTTCTCGATGAAGTAGAGTCCTTGCTCGACGAACTCGCCGCGCAACATGGTTTGGAGACTTCGACGAGCATTTAATTCTGTAGTAGCGACTTCAGTCGCTGAATTTGAGACGACTGAAGTCGTCACTACGTGTAAGGATAATCATGACCCGAAATGAAGCATTATCCATTGTTCGTGAACATGTGAAAAACGAAGGGCTCGTGCGCCACATGCTTTCGGTGGAAGCGGCGATGCGATTTTACGCGGAGAAGTTCGGCGATGACCCCGAAGCGTGGGGGTTGATCGGTCTGCTTCACGATTTCGATTGGGAGATTCACCCGACGCTGGAACAGCATCCGCAAGACGGCGCGCCGATGTTGCGCGAGCGCGGAGTTCCCGAAGATATCATTCAAGATATTTTGAGTCATGCGGATCATCTCAATTTGCCGCGCGATACAATGCGACGTAAAGCCATCTGCGCGTGTGACGAGATCACGGGGTTGATCACCGCTGTCGCGCTGGTGAGACCGTCCAAGTCGCTGTACGATCTCGAAGCGAGTTCCGTCAAAAAGAAGTGGAAGGATAAAGCCTTCGCGGCGGGAACGTCACGCGCGGAAATGGAACACGCCGCGCAGGAATTTGGCATTGAGTTGTGGGAACATACGGGGAATGTGATCCAAGCCATGCGGAGGATCGCGCCTGAGTTGGGGTTGGTGGGGAATATTTCGCAAGGATGATTTTGTAGAGGAGACCCACGTATCTGCCCTATAAATATGACGACTGAAGTCGTCACTACGTGTTAATCATTCAAGGCGCGTTGGAATGACGGAGCGCGTCCCAGCCTGCGACACAGCCAGTCTGAAAGATCATGTCTTGTGGCATGGGCTGGTCGTTTTCGTATAATTTGCCTGCGGGGTATTCGGCTCTTAATGAGTATGCGATTTGCGGACCCGTATCGTTCGATGAAATGGTGAGCAGATAGAACTTGCCCAGCGATTTCCAATCGGTGTCGAATGGGATGGCGTACCAACTTCCAATGGGGAGATCGGAGTTGTTGACTGCCATGTTGACGATCTCGCGCCCGTGAGCAACATCTTGCAAAATAAATTGTGTCGTTCCCGATGGATTTACCTCGCTGGCGTTCATCCACACTCGGATTTCGCTTGCGCCGTTACATTCCAAAACGATTTCTTGCTTGAGAGTCAGTTGGGTTGAAACGGGGTTTGAATACAGTTCATCGGGCGCCCAGTTTTTGTAGTTGGGCTGGTAACACAACCCCCCTTGATAAAATTGCGAACCGCAGACCACGTGATAGGAGAGATACATTCCTGTCGAGTAGAAGAGGAGACTCAAGACTGAAAAGATGACGGGAAGAGCGCTGGGGATGCGAATCCGCTTGAAGAGGGGCGAACCAGCCAGCCCGACGAAAAGAAGCGGCATGACCGTCGTGAAGTAACGTCCTTGCACGCCCTCGATGGATTTGAATCCCACTGGGTTGAAAGTGACATACATCAGAACGTATGTGCCGATGTAAGAGGCGATGAAGATAAATAATAAGCCGAGGCGCGTCTGAGTTGGAATCGAATCGTTATTGATGAAGAGGGCGGCGATCAGCGCGGCGGCGAATAGATAAAACGTCCATGCGGGGACGGGCCAATAGGCAAAGCCGTAGATGGCGACCCAATCCAGAAGATAACTGAACCATCTGCCGCGAATCGTTCCGCTGAGGGTGGATAGGAATTGGGGAATGTTGTTGAGGATGAATAACACTTGACCTGAAGGGTTTGTTCCTTCCGGCGCGGTGAGCAGTTGTGAGTAGGCGAGGAGATTCCAGCCAGCGACTTCGATTGTAAAAAGTACGAATGTGGCTGCAAGCAGGAGGATGTATCCGTATCGCATGTTGAAGCGCGAGGGAGGAATGATGAGGAAGGGAAGAACAACCAGAGGAACGATGTTGACTTTTCCCAAAAACAAAATAAAAAATAATGCAACGAGCCAACCCCATTCCTTCCAACGAATTTCTTTTTGATGTGCAATGGCAAGCGCGCCGCCGATGAAAAGAAAAGCGACGCCGTTCGAGATCGCATCCGCGCTGATGGTGGAGGCTTGCAAGATGGTGACGGGCGACGCGGCAAGGACGGCGAGAATCCATTTGCCGAACGGAATGAATCGCACCGCCAACCATGCGAGCAATGTATAACTGATGAGTCCGATCAGGCGAACGATGTAATACACAGGCAGGGCAGGCAGTCGTTCGCTTCTTCCGAGAAAGCGCATGACCAACGCTTGCGGCAATAACAGCGGAGGCGAATAGACCGAGCGCGTCTCGACTGTGCCATAGACGTAATCGTACGCGTCCATCGGCAGGCTTCCATATTTTTTCCAAATGTCCGCATCTACCGCGCGGACGATAAATTGCCTGCGATACGAAAGTTCCCAATAGATCGCGGGGAAGGGCGTCTTCTCTTCGTTCGGCAAAAACGCGCCGCCAGACATTTGCCACACGCGCAT
>JAJTXU010000252.1 GCA_021462845.1 Anaerolineales bacterium | reverse complement strand
AGCGGATTCGAATCCCGCAAGCGCGAGACCAAACGCGGCAGTCGCCCCGATGGCAGGCGCGCCGCGCACGACCATGTCGGTGATCGCGCGCGCGACAGATGTATGATCGCTGTATGCAACGACCTCGAAATGCGCGGGCAAAATCCGCTGGTCTATCATTTTTACTTTGTTATCTTCCCAGAATACGGTTCTCATGGGAGAGATTTTACCCGCAAATTCGTCATCCAAAAACCTTAACATCGCGGGCATTCCGTGCAATAATACGCGATGGCGCCACGGCGCTAAAAAATTTAAAATTTGCAGGAGGACCAATGTTCACCAAAAAGCGTACGTTGCTCTTTCTGACCCTCGCGGTCATACTCTCGTTGACGATCGTCTCATGCGGACCAACGCCAACACAACCTTCAACGACTGAAGAACCTACATCTCCAACAGGTTCTGAAAAAAGTATCACCATCGTTATTGCCGAAGATCCGCCATCGTTCAACCCAATGGTTGCCGACACCGGCTACGACGCGCTCGTGATGGAACTCGTTCTGCTCGGCATGGCGGATATTG
The DNA here is from genome assembly GCA_021462845.1 of Anaerolineales bacterium. GTDB lineage: Bacteria > Chloroflexota > Anaerolineae > Anaerolineales > Villigracilaceae > Defluviilinea. The sequence continues at coordinate 3,864 of JAJTXU010000252.1, read as the reverse complement.
ATCCGAACGGAAATGTCTTCCCCGAACTTGCCGCGGAATTACCGACGGTTGAAAACGGCGGCGTGACAATTGACGAAGAGGCGGGGACAATGGCGGTCACATGGACGATGCGTCAGGATATTTTGTGGCAGGACGGCAATCAAGTGACTGCCGACGATGTGTTGTTCACGTGGAATGCGATTTCAGACCCGGTCAACGGCACTTGGATCCCCGGTATTGATTACATCGATTCAGTTGAGCAGTTGAGTCAAAATTCTTTTGTTGTCAACTACAACACAATTTATCCCGGTTATCTCACGCAATTCGGCGGCGAGCAACTCGCCATTTGGCCCGCGCATTATTGCAACCTCGAGCAGGGATTCCTCGCATGGGATTGCGGGCGCGAACCGCTGAGCGACGGTCCCTTCGTTTTGCACGATTGGGTGCAAGGCGACCACATGACCTTCCACAAAAACGAAAATTATTACGACGCGCCAAAGCCCGAACTCGATCAAGTGATCGTGCAGATCGTCCCCGACGATGCCGTGCGCAAGACGATGATGTTGAACGGCGACGCGGACATTGACATGTGGATCAACGTCAACACCGCGAAAGACCTCGAGGGTTCGGAGAAGGCAAAAGTGAGCTTGAGTCCGACCGACCGTTGGGTGATGCGTCTGTATTTCAATCTCGCAGAAAAAGGGACCGTGGACGCGTCCGCAACTCCGCACCCGATCCTTTCGGATGTCAACGTGCGGAAAGCGATTCGCTCCGCTGTGGATGTTGACACCATCACCTCCGAAGTTTTCTACGGGCTGACAACCCCCACATGGACGGAATTCTTCCGCCCGCCGTATCAATGCGATGTGCCGCGTCCCGCGTTCGACCCTGAGGGCGCAAAAGCGATGCTCGAAAAAGCGGGCTGGACCGATTCGGACGGCGACGGGGTGCGTGAATGTCACGGTTGCACGACCGGCGCGCCGGAAGGCTACAAAATGGAAATGGAGTTCATCACCTACGCTGAGTTCGGCGAACCGCTTGAACTGACCCAACAACTCATTGCGGAAATGCTCGGCGATATCGGGATCAAGATGAACATCACCGTTGTGGAGGGCAGTATCCTGTGGGATCAAGCCGAGAACGGCGGCATCGAACAGAGCGGCAACTTTGATATTGACATTTGGGACGACGGTTACGCGGGCGTTGACCCCACCGATTACATCTGGGAATTGTATTCGCAAGAGGCTCTCGTGCCGGGCGGCGGGTACAACGTGATGCGCTACGACAACCCCGAAGTGGACGCGTTGATTGACGAGGCATACACGCTCGATGAAGACTCGCGCAAAGAAACCTTCTGCGCCATTGCAGACATCCTCAACGAAGATGTGCCGCTCGTCTACCTCTTTACCACGCCGAACATCGAAGCCTATTCCGCGCGGCTGGTGGGCGTGCAGTCCACGGTCAACGATCTGGTCACATGGAACATCGCCGATTGGACGTTGAAATAGTTCTGAAGAGTCACGGAGAAGCAGAGAATCAAAAAAATTAACCGCGAAGTGTCACCATGGCGCCATGCGACACACGCTAAGAGCGCAAAGAATTTTTTAAAATCTTCGCGTCCTTTGCACCTTCGCGGTTAAAGTTTCTCCGCCCGTACGGCTAAGCGACTATCGGACTAAACAACTATCGGACTAGATGACTACTTATATCCTCCGCCGCCTCATTCAAACTATCGGCTTACTTTTCCTCCTCAGCGTGATCCTCTTCACGCTGGTCAACGTCGCGCCGGGCGGACCCATCACCGCATATGCGGGCAGGCGTCCGCGCCCGGAAAGAATCGAACAACTCAAACGCCAGTTCGGGCTCGACCAGCCGCTCCCCCTCCAATACGTCTATTGGCTCATCGGCAACGACTGGACAAAAATTGATTCCGACGGCGACGGCGTCAAAGATGAAGCGGGCTTACGCAAAGGAATCCTGCGCGGCGATTTCGGTCTTTCGTATCGCACGCGCAAACCCGCGCTGGACGAAATTGCATCGCGCCTCCCCAACACCGTCTACCTCATGTCCATCACCATGTTGGTCGCGCTCCTCATCGCCATCCCGCTGGGCATCTACTCCGCCATCAAACAATATTCCCTCTTCGACTTTTTCGCCACAACGTTTTCCTTCGCGGGTCAAGCCATCCCTGAATTTTGGCTGGGGCTTCTGCTCATCATCATCTTTTACGCGTGGTTAAAAAATCCCTGGACAGGAGAACCCCTTTTACCCGCTGGCGGCATCTCCTCCCTAGACGGCGGATTCTCCCTCTCCGACCGGCTCGCCCATCTGGTTCTCCCGGTTCTCACCGGGACGTTGGGCTGGGTCGCCTGGTACTCGCGTTTTCTCCGTTCGAGCATGCTCGAAATCCTCCCGATGAATTATCTCAAATCAGCCCGCGCCCGCGGACTCACTGAACGCAACGTAATTTTCAAACACGCGCTCAGCAACGCGCTGATCCCCATCGTCACCTTGCTCGCGCTCGACCTGCCATATATCTTCACCGGCGCGGTGTTGATCGAATCCATTTTCGCGTGGCCCGGCATGGGACGCCTCTACTACCAATCCGCTGTTGACCGCGATTATCCGTTATTGCTCGCCGTCCTTATCATCGGCGCGGCGTTCATCATCCTCTGCAACCTCATCGCGGATATTTTATACGCCTACCTCGACCCGAGGGTGAGGTATGAGTAGGTTTTTCGCGCTGAGCGGAGCGTCCTCCGTCTTCGTTCGTCGCAAATTACGCTCCTCACTCCGCTCAGGACGGAACCAAGTCTGGCAAAGAGCGCAGTCGAAGCGCAAGCCATCAAAATAACACACGAATGAATCAATCATCAACCCTCTCCTCCATCATTTGGAAACGCTTCACCCGTCATCGCGGCGCGATCGTGGGTATGGTCATCATCAGCATTATCATCGTTCTGTGTGTGTTTGCTTTCGTTTCTCCGTTCGACTCTGAAAAATCAAACCTCGCCGAAAAATATCTCCCTCCATCGTCAACGTATCTCCTCGGCACCGACGCGCTCGGGCGCGACCTGCTCACTCGCATCCTCTACGGCGGACGAATCTCATTAGCCGTCGGCGGGATCGCGGTCGCCATCTCACTCCTTATCGGAGTCCCCATCGGCGCGTTGGCTGGCTACTACGGCGGCAAAGTTGACACAATCCTCATGCGCATCACCGACGCATTCCTGTCGCTTCCATCTTTTCTAGTCCTCATCCTTCTCGCGGCAATCCTGCGCGAGGTGGACCTCCCCATCTTTCAACGCAACAGCGTGCTGACCATCAGCCTCGTCATCGGCATCCTCTCGTGGATGACGTTCGCCCGCCTCGTCCGCGCCGCCTTCCTCACCCTCCGCGAAATGGACTACGTCTCCGCCGCGCGCGCCCTCGGCTCCTCCGATGGACGCATCATGCTGGGTCACATCCTCCCCAACGGGATCGGCGTCGTCATCGTCGAAGCGACGTTGCAACTCGGCTACGCCATCATTCAAGAGGCGGGCTTGAGTTTCCTCAACTTCGGCATCCAACAACCAACTCCCTCGTGGGGCAATCTCATTTACACCGCGCAAGATCATTTCACCAAATATCCGTGGCTCGCTATCTTCCCCGGCATCGCCATCTTCCTCACCATCATCTCCGTCAACTATATCGGCGACGGTCTGCGCGACGCGTTCGATCCGTACAAAGTGATGGAGAAGGTTGGGGAGTGGACATAAAGTAAGAAGCAATCTCTCGGGCATTTTGCTGTCTGTTGTATAACTTTAGTTTCCGCTAACTGGATTGGATAAAAGAAGGCGGTAATGGTGTAAAGCGTGGTAATCTTGTTTTGCGAACGAAAATTCC
>JAJTXU010000251.1 GCA_021462845.1 Anaerolineales bacterium | reverse complement strand
CGGATACATCAAGTGGTATGTGTTGCGCCCGAAAATATCAACACCCGAATCGCGCAACAGCCCTGTGAAATACTCGTGGACTTCGTCATCGGGGAGCATTGCTTCATGCCCGCAGTAGCCGTCTATCGTGATGTTGATCGCGAAAACCACTTTTCTCATTGGCTGTTCTTCTGGCATTGTTAGTCCTTTACCAACTCGGTGAACTTTCGAAAGATCAGACTCCTTTGCAGGACACGGGACATTTTAGATCGAGTTTTTCCTCAACTCTTGACTCTGCTATTCATTGGTAGGCATCGTCTTTATCATCGCGGAATTTGATTTGATTAGAAACATCTTCAACGTTTTGTTTGTGTGTTTTAACCCGTTGTTGCTCAAGCTCTGTTGCTTTTCGCTTTCGTTCGATAAAATCTTTATAAACCTTATTTGTTTCTTGAATAACAAGGACTAACGTGTCTCTGTGGTAATCTTTGACTTCTTCTATTGTAGTGCCATCTAAAACTACCGTGTCGCCAACTACAGATGCGATTCCAAGACGATGCATTGTTGAAAAACGTGGTGGATGATTCCAATTTTGGACGAATAATTCTGCCCATTCGCTAGGTGGTCGCTTCGATAAGCGAAACGGGATTTTATAAAGTGCGCTTCCACGAGTACCATCATTTATAGGAGTGCTAATTTGGTCTACAATTACCCCTGTGATGAGAATTTCATCAAAATCTGATGATGAAACAATTTTTGTAAACTGTGATGCTATCTTTTCTGGTGTTTCTACTTTGGGGGTGGCTGTAACAGGAGGAGCCTTTTCTCGCGTTCCTAACAAAGTAGTGAGTAAATCATCATAATATTTTTGAGGATATGGTGAAGAGGATAAATCTATGTAATATTTTCCTGATAACCAATTTGGCGCAGACTCCGCCCAAGATTGTTGCCGCAATATCGGAATAAACTTACGGTGATTTCGGGCAGCCATAAATTCGGCGGTTATGATATCACCTTCGTATCCCACACCACCTTGACGATTGTTTGAGCGCTCTTTGTATTTGTGCGTACAGATAATTAAGACATAATCACTTTCGCGAACTGCTCGCTCCATAAATTCAGGGAGTTGGTCCCCAGGAATTAAGTGCCATTGGTCAAGCGTTATATTTACTCCATCTCCCCTGAGGCGGGCACCTAAATCTCGAACCCAATTTTTATGGTCATCATTATCCCAAGAATACGAAATAAATGCTTTTATCATACCTGTTTCACTTTTGACTGTCTTATCAGGAATTTTATCATCAGGTAGGCTCTCAAAAAACTCTCTAAAGTGTCGTAATATTGGCACGGTTACTCTGTATTTTTTTCCAAAGGCAGATAACGAACCATATCTTTTAATGGCATCGTCAAATTCCCTTACTGAGCGCGTTTTACCAACCAGTTGCCCCCATGCTTCAATCTGTCGGTTTCTTAATTGTCCAGTGGTTATTCCACCTGGACGGTATACAATGCTAATTTCATTAACTGCTGTCTCAAAATTCCAATCTTTATTAATCAACATATTTATCCTTGAGACTGAATGAAGATAAGCCAAGCAGATGCCTGACATGTCTTAATCCTGTTTTTGCCGTGTAAGACGCTGTAGGGGAGATTATAGGTCGAATTGTTCGTTTAATTCCCATAACAGCATTATATACGCCCACGCATATCAATTACCAATCCTCTAATTCTCCAATCCTCTACCCTCTCCTCCACCTCCCGATCAACATCTTCATCCGCAACTGTGCGCGCGCGTCGCCGTCTGAGAGCGCCCAAGCCGAACGCGTGGCGCGTTGCGCCTCTTCGTCCAAGCCGATGAAGTCGTTCCATTCCTCGTCAATCCACTCTTCCATTTCGTGCGGCGAGTCCCACGAGTAGACGTACGGAAAAAAAACCTCGCGCTCGCGGATAAACCATCCGTTGGATTCCGACTCCGCCATCGAGCGATTTGCCGCCGCGTCGTCTCTCAACCCGACTTCAAAATCGTTCACTCGCCCCGTCAGCCTGGTCTCACGCGCGGACGCCACTTCCACCTCCCAGCGACTCAGCAGTGGGCGCAGGTCAATCAGAATCCCGTTGGGAATCAATACCCGATGAATTTCACTCAGGGCATGGACCATGCCCTCATGTGTGATACATCAAAGCGACCAGGCGAGTATCGCAATGTCGAACGTCTCTTTTGAGAATGGGAGATGCTCCGCTTCGGAATGGACGAAGTGGATCTTGTGCTTTCGGTCGTGGGGAGCGTCAATTGAAGCAACGCGCAACGCGTCATGGTCTGAGTCCAGCCCGACGGTCAGGGATGAAGCGCCCGCGTACTGCCACGTCAGCCGCCCTTCGCCGCTTCCGATCTCCAAGACGCACCGATTCGAAAAATCCGCAAATTCATGCAGAAGCTTTTTCTCGTTGCCTTCGGTATCTTTTTGAATCGTCATTGATTAACTCATCTACCCAAAACGTCCCGCAGGCGTTGTCCTGAGCCTGCCGAAGGGTTTCTTGCAGTACTCTGTTGAGGCAACGGAACCTGCGGGACGGTGCGTATCGTCATTGACTGAGTTGCTTCATCCGCTTGACAGACGCGGTGACGAGTTCTTTCAAAACTTTTTTATCCACATCGTCTAACTTCTTGATGTATAAGCAACCCACGCTGGTTTTGTATTTGCCGAGTTTTTTCAGCAGGTCTTTTTGTTCGTCGAAGCCGCCCATGAGATACAACGTGAGATTTTGTTTGCGCGGAGAAAAACCCGTGAGCATCCAATCGCCTTCGCGCCCGCTTTTGCCTTTGTAGTGATAACTGCCGAAGCCGACGATGCTCGAACCCCACATCTTCGGCTCTTCTTTTGTGACCTGCTTCATCATCTTGAGGATCTCGAAGCAGTCGTTGCGGGTCGCCTCATCCTTCACTTTATTCAGGAAACCTTCCACGCTCGCTTTGTTGACCTTGGTTTTCAATTCAGCCTTTGCCATGCCAGCCTCCAGTCTCCAATCTCTAGTCTCCAATCTCCAGTCTCCAGTCTCCAATCTCAATTCTCCAATCTCCAGTCTCCAGTCTCCAATCTCAATTCTCCAATCTCAATTCTCTAATCCCCCAATTCTCTCTTCTTTCACCCCGTCCCAAACTGCCGATCCCCCGCGTCGCCAAGCCCAGGCACGATATACGCGCGTTCGTTGAGGTGACTATCAATCGCGCCGATGTGGATGTCAATGTCGGGATGCGCTGTCTGCATCGCTTTGATGCCCTCGGGCGCGGCGATCAGACCGACGAACTTGATCTTCTTCACGCCCCACTTTTTCAGCACATCCGCAGTTGCGGTTGCCGATCCGCCAGTGGCAAGCATCGGATCGAGAATCAAACAGAGTGAAACCGTTGGCTCGGTGGGGAGTTTGTTGTAGTATTCGACGGGTCGCAGTGTGTGTTCGTCGCGATACAAGCCAATGTGCCATACTTCGGCGCTGGGCATGAGTCCCCATACGCCTTCGACCATTCCCAGCCCCGCGCGCAAAATGGGGACAAGCCCAACCTTATCTTTGAGTTCCGCGCCTGTCATTTTTTCGAGCGGAGTTTCCAACTCGCGCGGCGTGGTGGCGAGGTCCGCCGTCGCTTCGTAGGCGAGCAACGCGGCGATCTCGCGCACGAACTCGCGGAATTTTTTCGGTTCAGTGTTCTTATCTCTTAAACGGGAAAGTTTGTGAGCAACAAGCGGGTGCGCGGACGCGTAAACGTTGGACATGTGTCACCTCCAGGATTGATAACTCGATTATAGCCGTGAAGGTGATTTTTGAGCCAAGACATCGAAACTTGAATTAGACCTCTTGCGAAAGTCATTCGTAGGTCAGGCTGTTTGCAAATTAACCAATAAATTTAGCAATAAACCCGATATGGATTTTTGCCATAAAGCCAATCCCGAAGGGATGATAGGATTCTAAAAATGGCAAAATGGGTTTTCAAATCCCGAAGGCGTCGCGTGGCGCCATGACGACAGATGACATAAATTTGCCGCCTCTGACACCCCTTCGGGGTTGAATGGGGCGCATCCTTCAATACTATAATCATTTGACCCCTTCGGGGTCTCTGGTAATTTCCGATTGCTCGGTTTAATTTTTAACCTGCAATTAGCCTGACATGCTTCTAGATTATGATTTCGCGACACATGATTAACGCAAATTACGCCAATTGGCGAATGACTCGAATACGATCGAAAAATTCGCGACATTCGCGTTAAAAGCTTTCACGATACCGTAGATCACTCCGTGCCTGTTTGCAGACCAAGCGTTTTCTCGGCGCCGCTAAAGAACAGGCTTCGGAACATACTCGTCACCTCTTCGGGGGAATGTCGCAGGTCTTCCTTGATCCACCAACTTACCACGCTGAGTAACGCTCCGCTGAAGAACGCCGCAAAGAATTCGATCGGCACCTCGAAGAGGAGGGGGATCGG
>JAJTXU010000250.1 GCA_021462845.1 Anaerolineales bacterium | reverse complement strand
TTATCGCAAGATCTATAACGGATGATGAAGGGGTAGAATGGGAAACATGAAATACGAAACCCTGCGCGGACTTTCCCTCCCCAAGATCGGATTTGGCGCATGGCGCATCGGCGGAAACTCATCGCCAAATCCTTCGCTCGACTCAAAATCGCTAACCGCGCTTCGCTCCACCCTTGAGGTTGGCTACACCCACTTCGACACCGCCGAATCGTACGCGGATGGGCACAGCGAAGAATTAGTCGGCGAGGCAGTTCGAGAGTCGGGAAAGAATCGCGAGGAGTTGTTCATCACATCCAAAGTCACGCCGAGTCATCTGAAATATGACGATGTCCTCAAAGCGTGCGAGGGTTCTCTGCGCCGACTCAGCATGGACTACATTGACCTGTACCTCATCCACTGGCCCGGGACTGGCACAAACTACGAAGAGACGTTCCGCGCGTTGAACAAACTCGTGCGCGATGGAAAAGTAAAGCATCTCGGCGTGAGCAATTTCGATTTGAAGTTACTCAAACAGGCGCAGTCGCTTTCGGAAACACCGATCCTCACCAATCAAGTTCCGTTCAGCATTTCAGATCGTTCGTATGTGAACAATGGCGTTCTCGATTATTGCCAGCAAAACGATATTCTTTTCACTGCGTACTCGCCCGTTGATGAGGGCAACCTGCGCTCGAATAAAATTCTTGAAGCGACTGCCAAAGCGCATAACGCAACGGTATTTCAAATCGCGCTCGCGTGGGTTATCTCGCATCCGCGCGTGATCACGATACCCATGTCGTTCGATCCGCAACATATCAAAGAAAATTTCGAAGCGGCAGAGATTGGATTGACGAAGGAAGAAGTGGAATTGCTAACGAGCAAATGAAAGACGAAAGAGGAAAGATTTTTTCGCTCTCCTTCGTGTCCCTTCGTGCCCTTCGTGGTTAAAAATGAACTTGCAAACCCTCCCTGAAATCGAAATTCTCGAAGACTCCGAAACGGAACTCGAGCCGCTTTACAAAGTCATCATCCACAACGACAACGTGACGCCGATGGATTTTGTTGTGCATATCCTCAAAACCATCTTCTACCTCGGCGTTGACCGCGCTTCCGAAATTATGATGACCGCCCACATCAACGGCAACGCGTATGTGCAGACGCTGGCACAGTCTGAGGCAAAGAAACGAATTGACAAGGCGTATTTTGAATCCAACAACGCAGGCTACCCATTGAAATTCACGATCGAGCCTGAATGACCTCCCCCCAACTCGCCAACCTCACACAGATCAATCTCGATGACGTGGTATCTTCCTTTGGTCTGCGAAATGGCTCTCTCCTTGCAAACCTGCTGAGACGGGTATTCCACAAATACGCGCGGACTTTCGCGCAACAGTTAACAGAATTTGACATCGAGACCGGCAAAAACGGAATCGCCTCAGGCGCGCGGTTGATGTTGATGCGTCACTTCAACGATGTGCGCGTCCACGGCTCGGAACTCATCCCCATGTCAGGCTTTCTGGCATTATCTAACCATCCGGGCTTGGCAGACTCTATCTCAACGTTTGCCGCATTAAACCGACCTGATTTGAAAATCATCGCCCTGCAACGACCATTCCTCGAAGCGCTGACCAACGTTTCAAAACAACTTTTTTACGTTACAGACGGCGCATCGTCACGAATGACACTCGTGCGACAAGTCAGTTCATTTCTACGAAATGGCGGCGCGGTGTTGACCTATCCCGCCGGGCACATCGAACCCGATCCCGATTTCCATTCCGACGCCGTAGAGTCGCTTCAACAATGGACAGACAGCGTTGGTGTCTTTTTACGCATGAGTCCTGAAACGCCAATCCTGCCTGTGCTGGTGCGCGGCGTGGTATGGAAGAAAGCCATGACCCATCCGCTCACGCGAATTAGAAAAACACGCATGGAGCGTGAAGCGCTCGCCGCCGCGTTTCAAGTCTTCACGATGATGCGCGGCAAGATCAAAGATGTCCGCGTTCGCGTGCAGATTGGAAATCCCATTTATGCCAGGCAACTTGGGACAACGGAAACTAACGCGATTCATCAAGTTGTGCTGACAGAGATGAAACGGCTGATCGAGAATCCTCCAACCGACTATGGCAAATCCATCCTCTGAACTTTCTGCGGCAGGACTAAGGAGAAAAGGTTCACTTCGCGTCTTTGCGGTTTATTCGATCTTAATCATCCTCCTCTACTTCGCGCTCCGCAACGCGCCCTTTGCCGAAATCTGGAACACACTCACAAAATTAAAACTCTGGCAGATCGGCTCGATTCTGCTCATCAACGCGTTCGTCATCGTCTGCATGACCGCCCGCTGGTGGATCATAGTCCGCGCGGAGAATCCGTCCATGCCGTTTCTGCCGATGATTCGATATCGCCTATCCGTGTTCGGGCTGAGTTACTTCACGCCAGGTCCGCAAGTGGGAGGCGAACCTCTGCAAATCATTTATCTTCAACGCAATCATGGAATCACGTTTGCCCGCGCCACGTCCACGGTGATCATGGACAAACTGCTGGAGTTCCTCGTCAATTTTGTGCTGATCGGCGTCGGCGTGTGGGCAATCGTCCGCGTGGGGTTGCTTTCAGAAAACGGAACCAGGCTGACCCTGAGTCTGATCGGGCTGGCGGTGTTGTTGACGTTGCCGCTGACATATACCATCCTGCTGAATAACGGCATCCATCCCCTCGCAAAGATTCTAAACCGCCAGCCTTTCATCCAGAAGAAAAAAAAGGCAGCGCGGTTGATCATCGTTGCCGAGAAAATGGCTTCGCTCTTTTGTCGAAGACACATTCGCGCGATGTTTCTCGCGATCCTAGTTTCGTTCGCGGCAATTGCAGGGATTGCATTCGAATATTTCATGATGGTTTCATTTCTCGGAATGAACATCAATGCTGTTCAAGTTTTTGCCGCGCTCACCGCCATGCAGATCGCGTTTCTCATGCCATTGCCCGGAGGACTGGGCGCGTTGGAAGCGAGTCAGGTGTTTGCGCTCGGCGCGTTCGGTCAACCAGCCTCCGCCGCGATCAGCCTCACGTTGCTCATGCGTGCGCGTGATATATTGAACGGCGGAATCGGTTTGCTTCTGGCGGGGCGCGGTATTGCAAAGTAAAATAAAGTTCGGCAAACGCATCTAGTCAGCAAAAGGAGTTGACCATGAACCTCGATTGGAAAAAGATCGGCATCATTCTCGCGAACCTAGCCACAGCCTTTTTGCATTTATCGTTGTATCCGCAAATGGGAGGCGACCCCATCGTACTGAATGGAGCGGGCTACCTCGGTCTGCTCGCCGCGTATTTTGCTCCGATGGATATGTTCCAAAAGAATCACAAAATGGTCTGGTGGGGCATGTTCGGTTACTGCGCTCTCACCATCGTTCTATGGATCGTCATGGGCGATAAAAATTTTGTCGCTGGCACCTCCAGCGCCACAGGCTATTACGCCAAAGCCGCCGAAATTCTTTTGATGGCGTTCTTGTGGGCTGATAAATCTAAATCTTGAAAACATCCTTGCGAAGGCTCTCAACCTTCGCAAGGATAGAACTTAACCTTGATGTAAAATTGGGGGATGAAACGCAAGACCGTCTACTTCACCGCGCCGCGACAGGTGGAACTCCGCGAGGAGACTCTGCCTGCCCTCGGCGCGGATGATGTTCTGGTCGAATCCGTTTGTTCCGCCATCAGCGCAGGCACAGAGATGCTGGTCTATCGCGGCCAATTTCCACACACGACAGATTCGCACGACAACTTGAGCAGTGATTTGCAGTATCCGTCGGCGTATGGGTATGCAAACGTCGGCATCATCAGGGATACAGGCAAACACGTAAACAAAGAACTACGCGACAAACTTGTTTTTGGATTTTCTCCGCACGCCTCGGCATTTATCTGTCATCCGTCATCTTTGATTCTCGCCCCCACTTCGCTCTCCGCGGAAGCCTGTTCCTTCCTCCCCAACATGGAAACCGCAGTAAATCTGATTCAAGATGCGGCTCCGATCCTCGGTGAGCGTGTTTTAGTTTTAGGGCAAGGCGTTGTTGGTTTGCTCGTCGCATCATTGCTCAAGGAGTTTCCGCTTGAAAAATTGGTCACGTCTGATTGTTATGAACTGCGACGAAAAGCCTCGCGCGAAATTGGCGTGGACGATTCGTTTGATCCCATTGAATTGAATGATAGCAATTTAGATATAGCAACCACTCCACTCCAAAAACCCCAATCTGGCTACGCGCTGAACTTCGACTTAACTTTTGAGTTGACTGGCTCACCCTCCGCGTTGGATGACGCCATTGCCATGACTACCTTCAGCGGACGAATCGTTATCGGCTCATGGTATGGCGAAAAACGCGCGGAGGTTGATCTTGGCGGCGCGTTCCATCGTTCGCGCATCAAATTGATCTCATCGCAAGTCAGCACGATCGCCCCAGAGTTGAGCGGACGCTGGGATAAAGCGCGCAGGTTCAACGTCGCGTGGGAGGCGTTGAGGCGAATCCAGCCGCAGAAGTGGGTC
>JAJTXU010000025.1 GCA_021462845.1 Anaerolineales bacterium | reverse complement strand
CAAGCCGCGAATTACGCGAATTTCCGCTAATTTTTTAAAAATTCGCGTGAATTAGTGAAATTCGCGGCAAAAGGTTTTCGATCTGCGTAAGTCATGATTAACTCACCTTACGTAGAACGTCCCGAAGGTTTCCTTCAAAGTACCTTGTTGAGCCAAACCAACCTTCGGGACGGTGCGTACCCTCAGTAATTAATTCAACCAATCGGCACTTGTGTAAATCGTTTTCTGGTTGTATGATGCACGCTATGGGAAAATCAATATCCCAACATATTAATCAAGGAGAAGAAGAATGAAAAAGATGTATCTGTTTCTTTCCATGGTGACGGTCTTCGCGTTGGCGCTTTCTGCCTGCGCGCCCGCCACCCCGGTCGCCACTGAGCCGCCTGCTCCCACAGCGGTTCCGCCGACAGCCGTTCCGCCGACCGCTACCGAGGCGCCTCCTGCCGTTGGTTCACCGGAACACCCGATCAAGGTGTTGTTCGTTCCTTCCGTAGATGCGAACGTAATTGTCACCGGCGGTGAAGTGATGGCGAATGCTTTGAAGGAAGCCACGGGGCTAAACTTCGAAGTGGTCGTCCCCACCTCCTACGCCGCCACGATCGAAGAAATGTGCGCCTCGCCTTCAGACACGATGGCGTTCATCCCCGCTTTCGGTTATGTGCTTGCCAATGACCTCTGCGGCGTGGATGTTGCGTTCAAAGCGGTGCGTCGCGGTTGGGGCGTGTACTGGACCATGCTTGTGGTCGCCCGCGACAGCGACATCGATTCCATCGATGACCTGAACGGCAAGAAGTTCGCCTTCCCCGATGCCGGTTCCACCTCCGGTTACCTCGTTCCTTCCGTGATGCTCAAGGAAGCGGGCGTGACGGTTGGCGAAGAACTCGAAGCCGGCGGCCACCCGCAGGCTGTCCGCGCTGTGTATACCGGTGAAGCAGATTTTGCCGCCGCGTTCTACAGCCCCTGGGCGGCTCCTGAAGGCGGCACCCCGTGGGCGATCGGCGACGATCCTGAAGTTCCGGTAGATGTGAATTCCTGCGCGCTCAACGAAGACAAGAGCAAACTGCTTTGCGAAGGCTACCGCGTTCTCGATGCCCGCGCCAATATCCGTGAAGAGTTCCCGGATGTGATCTCCAAGGTGCGCATCCTGATGCTCTCCCCGGAAATCCCGAATGACACCATGTCCTTCGGTCCCGAATTCCCTGCCGATGTGCGCGCCCAGATCGAAGCGGCTCTTCAGGCGTTTGCCGAATCTGAAGCATGGGGAACGTCGCTGGGTAGCGAAGACTTCTATGGTTGGTCTGGTATGCAACCTGCCGAAGATGCGGAATATGACTTCATCCGCAAGCTGGTTGTGGAATCTGGAACCACGATCGAATCGCTCCGCTAAAGTTTTACGTCAGCAAGATAATTCGAGCAGGGAAAATTCCCTGCTCGAATTGTCTTTATTAAAGACCTTTTTCTTTTTATAATGGGGCAATACAGGCTGGTATGCTCATTATCAAATCATAGATTGCGAGAACCCACCATGCTCCAAGTAAAGAACCTGACAAAGATATACGATGGGGGCGTCAAAGCGCTGAACAATGTTACATTCGACGCGCCCAAAGGACAGTTCCTGGCTGTGATCGGCTTGAGCGGCTCGGGCAAATCCACGCTCTTGCGCTGTATCAACCGCCTGATCGATCCCACCGAAGGGCAAATTCTGTGGAACGGGGAGGATATCACCGCCGCCAACCCGGAGGAGATGCGCCGCATCCGCCGCAAGATCGGCATGGTCTTTCAACACTTCAATCTGGTACACCGCTCCAAAGTATTGACCAATGTGCTGGCTGGGCGGCTCGGGTACGTCAACCCCGCCTGGAGTCTCCTTAACCGTTTTCCAAAAGAAGATATGGCAAAGGCGCTCCAACAACTCGAGCGCGTCGGCATCGCGGATAAGGCAAACCAGCGCGCCGACGAATTGAGCGGCGGTCAACAACAACGCGTGGGGATCGCGCGCGCGCTCATGCAGGACCCCGAAATCATTCTTGCCGATGAACCGGTTGCCAGCCTCGATCCGGTCCTGGCGCACAGCATCATGAAGCATCTTGAGGAGATCAATAAAAAGGACGGCGTAACGGTGTTATGCAGCCTGCACTTCCTCGATCTGGTTCATCGATATGCCGACCGCGTGATCGCTTTGAACGAGGGGAAACTGGTGTTTGAAGGTTTGCCCAGCGAGATCGATGACAAAAAATTTAAAGATATTTATGGCCGCGACGCGGAAAGGGTGGGTTAAGCCATGAAGGAACCCAATAAGAACGAGAAAAAATCATCCCCCTGGAAATCTCTGGGCACGGGGCTTGCCGTTCTGGCAGGCTTGATCGTTTATGCGTACGGCTTCCAGATCACCAAGATCGATCTTGAACAACTGCGCAGCGAACGACGCCAGGAAAGCCTCGTGCGCGTGACGCGCGCGTTGGCTCAGCCGGATATATTCGAATACGAGCAGGTTGCCGAAGCCTTCACTGCCCCCGTCTATGTGACTTGCCCGGCGGACGGCGGAATCGTCGAGGCGCCGGATACGTCGGGTCCGTACGTGACAGTCACCCCGTCCTGCGCGGAACCGGGGGAAATGGTCACAGTGGAGGGTTTTAAATTCGTCCCTAATTCCAGCGGACCGGTTCGCTTTGTGCCGGGGAGCGACCCGACCAATGTAGTGGAACTGGGCAACGATACTGCCACCACTGACGCGGATGGAAGTTTTGCCGTGGCGATCAAACTGCCTAAACGTCCCAGCGACGAGGTGCAATTTATCCGCGTTACCATGCGGCGAAATGTGGGCACCCCGCAGTTCACCCAAACCGCGCGGGACACATGGAACAAGATCATCGAAACCGTGTTTCTCGCCTTATTGGCGACCACTCTCGGCACTATTCTTGCCATCCCGCTTAGTTTCATTGCCGCGCGTAACCTGATGAAATCTGTGAGAAGCCCGCTGACGAGTATTTCATTATCTCTGTTGGGCTGGCCCCTTGGAATTGCTGTGGGGTATTTGTTGGTGAGTTGGGTTGGAACGTTGAGCGCTCCTTTTGCGGAGAATATTCCCGTCAACGTGCTTTTTGTTGTGTTGACCCCGATCCTTGCTTCTCTGGGGTTACGCTGGGCTTTGCCCGAGGAAGAAACCTCCAAGCCGAATAAAACAACCCAAATTCTGCGTCTGATCGTCTTGTTTATTACAGTGCTGGTTGCCTTTTACGGCTTGTTCCAACTTGCCCACTTGGCGATCAATGTAGGCTTGTTGGGGATTGCCGGGCTCGGTTCGCTGGCATTTTTGGGAAACTTTCTGTTCCAACTTGGCGATATTATCGCAATCACAACCCCCGTGCTGGGAGGTCTGGCGACCGGCAGCGCGTTGAGCAGTTTTCTGGGACGGACGGGTCAGCGCGCTTCTGAAAGACTGGCGCCCAGCGCGATACGTCTGCTCAACATTCTATTTGCCACCCTCGCCGGCGCGACGCTGTTCGGGCTATTTGGGTGGTTGGTTGAATGGTTGTACCAGATTGGTCAGTCCGTTTATGTGCTATGGGGTCCGCTCATTGTTGGAGGCTTGCTCGGGTTGGTTATAGCGTTGATCACCAAACCCAAGGATACGCTTTCCACCGGCATGGTCATCTATTATGTGACACGCACGATCCTCAACGGCTTGCGTTCTGTCGAGGCGCTGGTGATGGCGATCGTTTTTGTGATTGCGGTGGGCATCGGTCCCTTCGCCGGCGTGATGGCGCTCGGCTTGCACACCATTGTCAGCCTGGCGAAACTCTATTCCGAACAAGTGGAAAGTATCCAGCCCGGTCCATTGGAAGCGATTCAAGCCACCGGCGCAAATCGCTTGCAGACCATCATCTATGCGGTGATCCCGCAGATCGTGCCGCCGTATATTTCGTACACCATGTATCGCTGGGATATCAACGTGCGCATGTCCACCATCATCGGTTTTGTGGGCGGCGGCGGCATCGGCTTCCTGTTACAGCAGAACATTAACCTGCTCAACTATCGCGCCGCCAGCGCGCAAATGCTTGCCATCGCTATTGTGGTCGCCAGCATGGACTATATCTCCTCCATGTTACGAGAAAAATACGTCTAACGCGCAATGTAGATCGCATTCAATATCAAAAGCCCTCGCATTTTGCGGGGGCTTTTGGTTGAAATTGAGATGATATAATCTTTTCATCATGGAATCCGGCGCGCTTCTCAACAAACGTTATCAACTGCTCGAGCAACTCGGCACGGGCGGAATGTCGAACGTCTATCGCGCGCGCGACCTGATGCTCGAACGCAACGTTGCCATTAAAGTTTTGCACGAGAAATACTCCCAGGACCCGGCCTTTCAGGAGCGCTTCAAAATGGAAGCGCGCGCCGCGGCGAACCTTTCGCACCCGAACATCGTCACCGTCCACGATTTCGGCTTCGACTTCGGGCAGTTATACATCGTCATGGAATACATCCCTGGCAAAGATTTGAAGACCATCCTGCGCCAGCGCGGACGCTTCAGCGTGGAGGAGGGGATTCCCATCATGGTGCAAGCCTGCGCCGGCATCGGTTATGCCCACCGCGCCGGGCTTGTCCACTGCGATATCAAGCCGCACAACATGATCCTCACCCCCGACAACCGCCTCAAAGTGACCGACTTCGGTATCGCCCGCGCCCTCTCCACGATCATGCCAGACGAACGCGCCGATGTGGTCTGGGGCTCGCCGCAATATTTTTCACCCGAGCAAGCCGTTGGCGAAGCGCCCTCTCCAGCTTCCGATGTGTACTCGCTGGGCATTGTCTTATACGAAATCCTGACCGGCGCCCTGCCGTTTAACGCCCCCACCAGCGACGAACTCGCCCGCATGCACCTCGAAGAACAGCCCATTCCCATCAACGAATACGTTCCCGATATTCCGCCCGCGCTCGAAGAGATCGTCATGAAGGTGTTATCGAAGGAACCTTCCGCGCGGTATCGTACCGCCGACCAACTCGGGCGCGTCCTCCTCAAATTCGGGACCCAACGCGAATCGACTCCCGCGCCTGCCCTGGCGTTGACTCCCGAAGCGGTGACAACCTACCAGCAGCCCGAACCGATCCCAGCCTACGAACCGGTTCCTTCCACCCCTCGGCCTGCCTACCCACCCTCCGCATCTTCCTCCTTTGATGCTGATTGGGCAACTATTGGGCTTGCCCTGCTCGCGCTCATTTCTGTGGGCGGGCTGATCCCATTTTGGATCTATATTTACTTCGTGTATAACCCGCGTTAGTGTTACCTCGTTGGTTGAGTAGGGCGAGTGCTCGTCTCGCCCGTATCGAAACCAACAAGTTTCAAAAATAATTTTGAAAGAGAAGCTATTTTGAATATTAGTGGTTTCGATACGTCCCGCGAATTGCATGCGGGACTACTCAACCACCGACCTGCTTATCATGCCCAAACATCTACTTGCCCCCTCCATCCTCTCCGCAGACTTTACGCGCCTCGGCGAAGAACTCGCCGCGTGCGAATCCTCTAAAGCCGATTGGATCCACATTGACGTGATGGACGGGCATTTCGTGCCGAACATCACCATGGGACCGTTCATCGTGGAAGCCTGCAAGCGCGCCACGAAACTTCCGCTCGATGCGCATTTGATGATCGAAAAGCCCGAACGTCACCTCGAGTCGTTTGCCAACGCGGGCGCGGACAATATCACCGTTCACATTGAGGCTTGTCCACACATTCATCGCACGCTTCAACACATCAAGTCGCTGGGGTGTGGAGCCGGCGTCGCCTTGAACCCCGGCACGCCCGTCGGCGCGATCGAGGCGGTGTTGGGCGACGCGGATCTCATTCTAGTGATGAGCGTCAACCCCGGCTACTCCGGTCAGAAGTTCATCCCGTCCGCTGTGGCGAAGGTGAAAGAGATCCGCAAGAAATTGGACGCGCTAAGATCGTCCGCGCGCATCGAAGTGGACGGCGGCATTGACGCGGAGACGCTCCCGAAAATGAAGAAGGCTGGGGCAGATGTCTTCGTCGCCGCGACGGCGGTGTTCAAGCATCCGAAGGGGACGAAGGCTGGTATCCGAAGTTTGCAAGCAAAATTACGCAGTACGTAGCACGCAGTACTTCGTATTGCGTACTGCGTATTAAACAAAAAATCACGGCGTTTGCCGTGACTTTTTTATGGGGATAAAATCCTTACGCGACAGACTTGCTCATCGCCTTGATGCACTTGGTGCATAACACCTTGCGCACCACGCGACCCTTTTCCATCACGATGGTCTTCTGGAGGTTGGGTTTGAAGGCGCGGTTGGTGGCGCGTTGTGAGAACGAGCGACTATGCCCGAAGGTGGTGGATTTTCCGCAGTTTGCACACTTAGCCATGACGTACGATTTCCTTTCCTTGCTATAATTCCGAAACGTTTGCCTTGTTGAAGGCACGGCATTTTACCACGTGACTTAATGGCAGGCAAGCCATTTGCGATGCCGAAAGTCAAAAATCTTTTGCCACGGATTATGTCGCCATGGCGCCACGCGCCGCACGGATTCTCACAGAAAAAACCAAAATCCGTGTAATCTGTGGCTGAGGTTTTATTCCCCTAATTTCACCGAAACTCAGGTTAAAATAGAAGCAAGAGGTAATCATGGGCGAAGATACGACAACATTGGGAGGTATCCACATCTCCCCGAACGCGGTGGCGACGATAGCCTGCCAGGCGACGCTCGAATCGTATGGCGTGGTGGGGCTGGCGGCTCGCAACCTCGCGGACGGGTTGATGAAATCCATTACGCGCGACCCCTCGCGTGGAATCACGGTGCGCTACAACGGCGAAGAGCTTGACATCGAGATCCACATTATCGTTGAATACGGCACGCGCATCAGCAGTGTCGCCGAAAGCGTGGCGAACACCGTCCGTTTTCACGTGGAGAAGGCGCTTGGCTTGAAAGTGAATTCTGTGAACGTCCACGTAGCGGGACTGCGCGTGAGCGACACTGATTAAGAGTGTAAATTATCTTCGTTCGTCCGCAGTTGTACTGCGGGCTGGGATGCAGTACAACTGCATCCCTAACAAGAGCTTTTGTCTGATTACCTTACAGAACCCTTTTTGGACGCAGACACCTGCACTTGCGTCAGGTGCAAGTGTGAACGCTGATTCACGCTGACAAAAAGAAAAAAATCTGCGTTTTTCTGCGTTCATCAGCGTCCCGATTCTGAAGGTGTAAGGCAATCAAAGTTTTTATTTGTCCGCAGTTGAACTGCGGACAGGAATTTACTAACTGTTTCAGGAGAATACTTGCATGACTGTGGATACCCAACGTGTCGAAGGCTTGCGTAAAAAGACCATCAACGGTCAATCTATGAAGCGGCTGGTGGAGGCTGGCATGACGTGGCTCCGCGTCAACCAGCAGATCGTCAACGCGCTGAACGTGTTCCCCGTCCCCGACGGCGACACCGGCACGAACATGACGCTGACCATGCAATCGGCGTGGAACGAGATCAAAGATTCGAGTCACCGTAAGGTGAGTGACATGGCGGCAGGCGTGGCGAAAGGCGCGTTGATGGGTGCGCGCGGCAATTCAGGCGTGATCCTTTCGCAAATTTGGCGCGGGTTCGCGCGCGCGGTGCATGAACGCGAAACATTGGACGGCGAGTCGCTCGCCAAAGGATTCGCCGAAGCGCGCGACACGGCATACAAAGGCGTGGTCAAGCCGGTGGAGGGGACGATTCTAACCGTCATACGCGGAGTGGCTGACGCGACTGAAGCAGCCCTCCAGTCCACGAGCGACGCGATCACCATCCTCGAAGTGGCGGTGCGCGCGGCAGACGAAGCCGTCCAGCGGACTCCCGATCTCCTGCCTCTGCTCAAACAAGCCGGCGTCGTCGATTCGGGCGGCAAAGGTTTGTTTTTTATTTTGGAGGGAATGCTGCGCCACGTGTATGGCGAGTCGCTCGACGCGCCGTTGATGAGCGTGCAACCGATCTCGGCGATGAACTTGCAAGGCGCGCTCGAAGAAGTGGAAGAGGGACAAGATTACGAAGTGGTCGTGGATTTTATGCCGCCGCAAAACTTTGATCTGCAAAAATTTTATGGGCGGCTCGAGGAGATGGGCACGTCCATTCAAGTGGGCGAGGGCGAGGGCATGTATCGCATGCACATCCACGTGCCGCTCGAAAAAAGATATGAGCCGATTGATTACATCATGGGGCTTGGCACGATCACCAAAGTGGCGATGGAAAATCTGCTCGCGCAAATGGACGACATTCAAAAAAGCAAAGCGGGCGCGATCTCGTTCGCGCCGGTCGAGCCGGGTCATATTGCGGTGGTGGTCGTTTCGCCGGGCGCCGGCTTGAGCCGCATCTTCGCCAGCCTCGGCGCGGCGGCGGTCGTCAAAGGCGGGCAGACGATGAACCCCTCCACGCAGGATATTTTGAGTTCGTTCGAAAATTTGCCCACCGATAAAGTCATCATCCTGCCGAACAACAAGAACATCGTCATGGCGGCGAACCAGGCAAAGGATGTGACGGTAAAACAGGTCGCGGTGGTGCCGACTCGCTCCGTTCCGCAGGGACTCACGGCGATGCTCGCGCTTCAACCCGACGGGGAGGTTGATTCGGTCGCGGAGAAGATGATCAAAGCCCTAGCCGCCGTGAAGACCGGCGACATCACCGTCGCGGTCCGCAACGTGGAGATTGACGGCGTGAACGTGAAAGAGGGTCAGGTCATCGCACTGCTCGACGGCAAACTGGTTGCTTCATCCAATTCGGTCGAAGAGGCTGTCACGGTCTTCCTCGAAAAAGCGGAAGCGGCGGAGCATGAACTCATCACTTTCTATTTCGGACAAGACATGCCTCCCGCCGAAGCCAATCGCATCGCGGATGTGATGCGCAAAAAATACAGCGAGCAGGACATCGAAGTGCAAGAGGGCGGGCAGGAACATTATCAATTTATTATTTCGGTCGAGTAATATGTACCGCTAAGGGCGCAAAGCGCGCAAAGAAAAAAATTAAACTTCGCGATCTTTGCGTCACTTCGACAAGCTCAGTGCAAGGCTTCGCGGTTCAAAAAGATAAATGCCATCCACTCCCACCCTTCAAAAATATAACATCTCTGTCGTAGTTCCCTGCTATCGCGTGGAGCGGGAGATTCAATCCGTGTTGCAGGGGATTCCCAAATACATCAAACATATCATCGTTGTGGATGATGCTTCGCCTGATTCAACATCAAACATCGTTGAGGCAATTGCTAAAAAAGATAAACGCATCACATTGATCCGTCACGAATCGAATCAAGGCGTGGGCGGCGCCATGGTGATGGGGTTCCGCAAAGCGCTTGAACTCGGCGCGCAGATCGTCGTCAAGATAGACGGCGACGGGCAAATGGACACGACTCACCTGCCCGAATTGATCGCGCCGCTGATTCACGGACAAGCGGATTACACCAAAGGGAATCGCTTCCGCGATTTTCAGTCACTGCAACAAATGCCGTTGATCCGGCGCATCGGGAATATGGGGCTGGGTTTCCTCTCCAAAGCCGCAACGGGTTACTGGAATCTCTTCGACCCCACGAACGGGTTTGTCGCCATCCGTTCCGAAGCCTTGTCGCAACTGCCGTTGAGGGGAATTGATAAAAGTTATTTTTTTGAAACTTCGATGTTGGCGAATCTGTACCTGCTCGGCGCGGTGGTGAAAGACGTTCCCATGCCCGCGCGTTACCGAGGCGAAGTGTCGAACATGCTCCTCCATCGCATCCTGTTCCAATTCCCGCCCAAGTTATTCCGCACGCTAGTCAAGCGCGTCATCCTCAAGAACTTCATTTACGATTTCACGATGGGAAGCATTTACCTTCTGGTAGGGACTCCGCTGTTCCTCTTCGGTCTGATCTTCGGCGCCGTCAAATGGATTCAATACGCCAGCCTCAACATTCCCGCGCCCACAGGGACAGTGATGCTCCCCACGCTTTCGGTCCTGCTGGGGATTCAGTTACTGCTCGCGGCAATCGAGATTGATCTGCGATCCGTGCCGAGAGAGCCGTTGTCATCTCCATTGGTGTAGCCGACGTTCTCTACCGTCGGCGGTTTCTGTTGAAACTTTCTTTCTTTTGAATCAGCGAGATCAGCGTTCTTCTGCGCCCCATATTTCCGATAGAATCTAATCCGTCACACTCCCCAGCCCGCCAACTCCTCCGCAACCCTCGCATACTCTTCCCCCGTCCCGCGCTCGTCGTCGGCGCGGGTAAAGTCTTTCAGCAATTTCGATTCCTCGTCCGCAAGGACAGAATCCGCACATTCAAATAGAGTTCGGTTGAACGGAAATTGGATGTTGCAATTCGCAGAATTTGTTGTATAGTATCTATAGACGCTTCAAAACGCCGACTATTCGTCGCAAACAAAGGTGGCTCGCATGGGAACAAAAGATCCTTCAGATGGTTGGTATGACGAACCCAAGGGGTGGGAGGATTGGGGTGAGATCGGGCTGGATGAAGCAAAACAATGGGATGAAAAACGAAAGAAAACCACTCGTTCGTTGCAAGTCGTTGCATTAATTCTCTTGCTTTTATTCCTTGTGGGGCTTGGCTTCTTGGGGGATGTAGGTTGGCGACAGACCGAGAAAAGCATTAACTACCACTTCTCAGCAACTCCAGAACCTACATCTACCCCTAACCAGTTCACGGCAACTCCCGGCGCAACAACCACAGCGACACAAACTGCGTCAGTTGTTCAAACATCTGCAGTTGATTCCTCTGGTCTTAAAGATCAAGCCGTATCAGCCGGGGCGCAGTACTTCGCAATTCTGGCAACCATGGCGGGTATTTTGATCCTGCTGCCCGCCTTCATTTTCTTCGGTTTCGCATTTCACCAAACGGATAAGTTAACCAAAGAGCATAAGAACGATTTGATAAAGCTGGGTATCACGCCCGACGAAGCCGAATTGGAGATTAATCGCCTCAACCGCTTGGCAAAAAACAGAGAAGAAATCAAAAAAATATTATCAGATGGTAAAGAAAAAAAATCACAGGACGCGATCTTTCGAGCGATCGAATCTCTGATGATGTGGAATCCTGAAGTCGAAGATGCGCCTAACCCACCGGAAGGGATTTCCGAATCAAAATGGGGCTTGGCAACATCTTCATATCAGGATTTTCAAGTCTCGGAAAAAAAGCGCGAAGAACAAGAGGCATCGACATTGCGCGCGGATAAGTACGAGCAACTCATTGCCGGAAGATTTGGATGGTACGAGTACGTTCTTCCGCTGGTCGTGCTGACGTTACTCCTCTCGATCAACTTTGCATGGGTATTTTGGCCCGCGAGCGCCGCGGGCTTCGTGAGCGCGGCGATTTTTGGGACGGGCGGCAAGACCGGTATGCACGTTTATTTCTCAGACGTTATAGCCGCTGTGGGACCTGCGGTGGTCGCGGTAGTCACGGCGTATATCTTCGTTGTATATCAAATGGTTCGCCGTTATTGCCGATACGACATTACTCCCAACACGTTCCTGGAGGCGGTCAAGCGATTGTTGTTGGCCTTCTTGATTGGCCTTGTAGTTACGGCATTGCCAACGACTGGAACAGAAGAGGCGGGTTGGTGGCCCATTTTTTGGGGCATTCTGGCGGGTGTTTTTCCCCTGAAAACCATTGGGATAATTGTGAATGGCGCTCAAGCCTTAATTCAGGCTTGGATCGACAAATGGATAAAACAAATCGACTCGGATAGGAAAGCCGAATGGGGATCTAACCTATCCAAACGGCTATTTCCACGCCACGAACTTGCGACACTGGACGATCTGGATGAATTTGATGTGGAACGCATCGAAGAGGAAGGGATTATCGGCATGCAGGGACTGGCGACCTGTGACATTGCGCAATTGATTGTCTGGACTCCCTTCCCAACATCGCAAATTGTGGATTGGGTGGATCAAGCCATTTTGTTTCTAACGACGGGCGCCGAACCAGATAAATCCTATGCAAAAACCTTCCGCACGCTGGGATTGCGCGGCGCAACAGACCTGCTGGATGCTGCGCACGAACCAGGCGGTGTCAAACGAATCGTCACCGCGGCCAAAGCCATTGGCGAGTCTGAAGCGGAAGACCCAATCTCCTCCGCGCAACTTGCGGCATTGAGAGCCAATCTCAAAATAAAGGATACCCAGGATAAAGTTAAGCAGGTTTCGGATAACGTAGCCAAAGATGAGAACAAGGATAAAACGCTCAAAGATTTCAAGTCGGATATAGAATCTGCGGTTAGCCTCGTTCAGGAATCTAAAGTTCTTTCGGACACCGCCTTGGAAAAAGTGAAAGCCGGCAATGATATTCTAAAAGATGCTGTGGATGCCGCCACATCCCTTCAGGCGCGTTTCAAAGGTTTGGACGAAAAAACGCAAAAAGTTACAGAGCAGATGAAAGAAGTTGACGTATCGAAAAAACTCTCTGAATTGAGCGAACTGAAATCAGCCATCAGCGTATTGAGCCAGGAAACGACAAAAGATCCGGACGCCAAATCGCTAGTCAAAACTTTGGTGGACTCGCTCGATAAAATCGAACAACCGCTGACCGATGTCGAAACAGCCGCCAAGGCATTTGAAGATCAAATCAACGCTCTGAAGGCCAGCGCCGATGGCAGTACCGATCCAGTAAGCGTTCCCCAAACAGCGAAGGACGCCTTCAAGAAATTGGCGGAAACGGCGCAGAGCGCCCAGACATCAATCAAAGCGGATTCAACCCTCGCGGATGTTGTTGGCGATATGGATAAATTAGCAAGCTTATTCACGGATGAGAGTGAAGGCAAACTCAAGAAGTTGGTAGAAAAAGAAAAAACCACTAAAGAGGAATCGGCTCCTCTTGTAGAATTAACAAAAGAAATTTGGGAACACATCAAGACGGTAACAGAATCTGTTTCACTGGCTCGAGCGAAGGCAGCCGGGGCGGGAACCGTTCCACCGCTTACACAAGAAGTTTTGGAAGTGTTATTGAGCGGTATGGAAAAGAACGCTAACTTGAGAAGAATTTATAGGTATTTGACACATGAAACGATGGAAGTCGGTAGGCCTGTTGTTGAATATGTAAACAACAGAACGTTTCTAACAAAATAGGGTTAGCCACTGATTGCCTTACACTTTGTTTTTGAACGCAGATTATTTTGAGGACTCTGCCGAGAAAACGCCCTGAATCTGCGTTTTCAGCGTTCTTCAGCGTCCAAAACACATTGCGCGAAATCGTCAAGATTATTTTTTCTCGCTCAATATCTTCGTTAGCGCGTCTTTGAATACTTCATACGGCTGAGCGCCGACGATCGCATAACGGTCGTTGATCACGTATGTCGGCACGCCCGTCACGCCGATCTGATACGCCCAGCGCACTTTATCCACTACATCGGCGGTGTATTTTTCATTTTCCATGTCGGTCTGCATCTCGTCCGCGTTCAAGCCTGCTTCCTCGGCGGCGGCGCGAAGGACATCCCATTGACTCGGATCGCATCCCTCCGCATACACTTTGCGGAAAAGTATTTTGTGAAACTCGTTTCCTTTGCCATGCACGCGCGCGTATTCCGTCGCTTCGTGCGCGAGGCGCGTGTTGTACACTCGATCCGTCGAACGGAAGGGCATCCCATACATCCCAGCGATGGAAGCGAGCCGCTCCTCCGAACCGTTGGCGCGGGCGCGACGAATATGCTCCGGCAGATCGCGTCCCTCGGGCGGCGTATCGAAATACAAATAGAATGGACGCCATTCCACATCCACTTGGTATTCTTCTTTCAACCTCTCGACCACACCCTGGCCGACATAACACCACGGTCAGATATAATCGGAGAAGATAGTTAGTTTGAAATCCATGTTGTCCTCGAAAGGTGACAGTCACTTTTGAAGTGACTGTCACCTGTATGAATTAGATCACGCGATGGTTAGACTGACATCCTCCGCTTTTTCTTACAAAACGTCCCGAAGGCTTGTCCTGAGCCCGTCGAAGGGTATCTTTGAAAAAACTGTTGAGCCTTCAAAACCTTCGGAATGGTTTATATCTGTCAGCGGTAAAATAAGCCATGAAAAACTTCGACCCCAAATATAACTCTATTCCCAAAACCGAAATCCACATCCACCTCGAAGGTTCGATCCGCACGCGGACGATCATTGACATCGCCAAAGAGCACCACCTGAAACTGCCGGCGTATGAAGCGGATGAGTTGGATAAGCACGTCAAAGTCTACGATCAACTGCACGACCTGGAAACCGTGTTGAAGGCATTCGGCATTTTTCAAAACAGCATCGCGTCGCCGAAAGCCGTCGAGCGGATCGCGTGGGAGTTGTTCAAAGACTCGGCGAAGCAAAATATCAAACTCTTTGAAGTTCGCTTCTCTCCCGACTGGGCGTTTAGCGGGCACAACCTCGACTGGGATGCCTGCCTCGAAGGTCTGCTCCGCGCCAAAGCCCGCGCGGAGAAGGAATTCGACATGGCGATCTGCTACATTGCCATCACCTCGAGAAGTCTGGGACCCGAGTCGTGCGTCAAAACAGTAGACTGGGCGATTCGGCATAAGGATCACATCCCCGCGATTGACCTCGCCGACAGTGAGCGGGATTTTCCACTGCGCGAGTTTGTCCCCTCGATCATGAAAGCCAAAGAAGCAGGCTTTAAAGTGACCATCCACACCGGCGAGGATACGCCCGCATCATTCGTCAAAGAGACGATTGAACTTGCCAGCCCCGACCGCATCGGACATGGAATCCATGCGATTGAAGATATGGGCGTTGTGGAACTCATCAAGGAACGCGGCATCACGCTTGAAGTCAACCCGTGGAGCAATTACCTCACGAACTCCGTGCGAATGATTGAAGAGCATCCGCTCAAAAAGTTATTCGATCTCGGCGTGAAAGTGACGATCAACTCCGACGACCCCGAAGTGCTGGAAACGAATCTCAACAACGAATATCGCATCGCGCATGAAGTTCTCGGCATGAGCATGGATGAGATCGCCGCCTGCAATCGCAACGCGTATGAAGCGTCGTTCATTCCCGAGGTTGAGAAGCAAAGAATTTGGGAAAGGTATTTTTTATAAACCTTGCGAAGGCTGAGAGCCTTCGCAAGGTTAGCTAATCATGCGCGCCAGATTTCCCGTCACAGTCCATTTATTTTTCTTCCGCGAGGATCAAATCCTGTTACTGCGCCGATTCAACACCGGATTTCGAGATGGCGAGTACAGCGTCCCTGCGGGGCATTTGGAAGGGGGAGAAACGGTGATGGAAGCCGCGGCGCGTGAAGGTGCGGAAGAAGCGGGCGTCCGAATCCAATTAAGCGGAATGACGTTTTCCACCGTCATGCACCGCATCGAAGACGAAGAGCGCGTGGATTTTTTTGTGGTGGTGGATCAATGGGAGGGCGAGCCGTTCAACGCCGAACCTGATAAATGCGACGACTTGCGCTGGGTGAACGTGGACGCTTTGCCGATTAACACCGTGCCGTATGTGCGGCAGGCGTTGGCGAATCATCGGAACGGTGTTCCGTTCGACGAATACAAACTATAGTCAAGCATCATCCCTGCGGCGGCGATGGTGGATGCCTTTGTTTTTATACATCTCATCGTCGGCGAGGCTGATGTATTTCAATAACGAAAAGCCCGGCGCGCTCGTCGAAGAGCCGATAGACACGCTGAGTTCGGGCTCGCGATAATATTTGTTGTTCATCACCACCAGCGATTCCACGCGCTCGATCATTTCCTTTGCCGCATGTTCTTCCGCGCCGGGCATGATGAGGATGAACTCGTCGCCGCCGATGCGCGCGGCAATTGTCCCATCTTCGATGCTGGCTTTCAATACTTCGGCTGTGCGGCGGATCAATTTATCTCCCGTGCTGTGACCGAACGTATCGTTTGCCAGCTTCAGCCCGTTCAGATCCACGATGATAAAACTGATCGGGTCTTTGCGGCTCGCCTCGAGGTCTTGCAGAGTCTCTTCGAAGAAAGCGCGGTTATATAAGGCGGTCATCACGTCGTGCGTGCCGAGGTAGCGGAGATATTCCTCCGCTTTCTTTCGCGCGGTCACATCTTGCAGCGCCACCAGCACCCAATTGAAATCGTTTTCGTGACCGGGCATCAACGTCCAATGCAGATGCACGTTCACGGGTTCGCCGGTCAATGAATAATTGATCCCCTCGCGCTCGTAATATGTTTTGCCTTCCCACATATCCACAAGTTCGTTTTTGAAATGCTCGCCCATGCTGTCGCGGAAAACTTTGCCGAGGTTGGCGAGCAGCGAGTCTTTGTCCATCGCCTCGAACAGGCTGAGGGTTTTGCGGTTCACGTCGAGGACGCGGATCATGCCCATGAAGCGGCGAACAGATTGAGGGTCCGAATTGAGATGCGATTTCAAATCCGTAACCCCTTGCGCGCGCAGTGAGTCGAATTCCTGTTTGATCGCCGAGTAGTCTTCCTCCCATAACGAGATCGGCGCGTACTCGAACAAATTGCGGAATCGTTTTTCAGCCTGTTTCAACGCGGTGATGTTTTCGAGCGCCACCAGCACGCACTCCCAATTCGATTCGCACTCGGGCAAAATGCGCCAATGCAAACGGATGTGAAGCGCTTCGCCGTCCAGCCGATAATTGATGCCGTCTCCCGACCAACTCATCTCGCCGTTCCACAGCGCGGTCAATTCCGCGCGCCAGTGCTCGCGCATTTCATCGCGGAACATTTTGTCGAGGTTAGCGAGCAATTCCTGCTCGGTCTTTGCGCCGAACAGGTTGATCGTTTCGCGGTTGACGTGCGTTACGTTGATCAGCCTAAGCGTTCGATCAATGTCTTCAGGATGCTTATTGAGAAACGAATCGAAATCGGTGACCCCGCTTGCGCGCAATTCGTCGAGGAATTTTTTTATCCCGCTGTAATCCTGCTCCCACAACGAAATGGGAGCGTATTCAAAGAGACTTTCGAAATGATCCCCAGCCGCTGGCTTTGGCATGGCGTATCTCTCCTTTGTTGGCTGAATTATACAGCCGAGATATGATTCGCTTGTCTGCAATTCTGAAAGAAGTTATGATGCCGTCATGGGCTTCTTGCTTTTAGAAGGCGGATCGGAATTCGGCGGGCGGATGCGGGACCCCGATCTCCGCGCGCTCGAACTGGCGGGCGGATTCGACGCCCCGCTTCGCATCGTCCCTGCGGCTGCCGCGCCGGATCGGAACCACGTCCGCGCTGGAGGCTTTGGCGTTCGCTGGTTCGAGTCACTCGGCGCGAGGGATGTTGAATCAATTCCTTTGATTGACAAAGCCAGCGCAAATGATGATTCGATTGCGAAATCTTTACGCGAAGCAAAGTTGATCTACCTGCTCGGCGGCTTTACGCATTATCTCGGTCAAACACTGAAAGACAGCCTCGCATGGCAAGCGTGTCTCGAAGCCTTTGAAAACGGAGCGGTGATCGCAGGCTCCAGCGCGGGCGCGATGGTGATGTGTGAGTTTTATTATGATCCGCATGAAGGGACAATTCACGAGGGATTGAATCTGGTGAACAATTCGCTCGTTCTGCCGCATCACAACACGTTCGGCAAAGGCTGGGCGCCGCGACTCACAAAAGAGATTCCCAACGTCACATTGATCGGCATTGACGAGCAAACCGGCATGTTGAACGACGGCGAACATGGGATGTGGAATGTCTACGGCGCGGGGGAGGCGACGTTGTATCGCGAGGGTCGTGTGGAAATTTATAAAGTTGGAAATGCGTTTTCGGTTTAGAATCTAGCAATCCCGAAAGGATAGTAGGATTGTAGAAAATCGACAACGCGTTTTCTAATCCCGAAGGGATGACATGGTTGTGTAAATTTATGACACCCCTTCGGGGTTTAGGTTAAAACATCTCGAATTTATAATCATTTCACTCCTTCGGAGTTATAACTAACATGTTCGATCTCTCCTCTGCTCGCTTTGCATTTCTCGATTTAGAAACAACAGGACTCTCTCCGTGGTTTGGCGACCGCGTGTGCGAGGTGGGAATCGTCGTCACGGAGGGGAAGCGGATCAAGCAACAATATCAACAGTTGGTGAATCCTGAACGTCCGCTTTCGGTGGGGGCGGTCAGCACGAACGGGTTGACGGATGCCGAGCTGTCGTTGGCGCCGCGATTCGCTGAGGTGGCTGAATCAATCGTCGACTTGGTGAATGAAGCGGTGGTCGTCTGTCACAACGCGAAGTTCGATCTGCAATTCCTTGATAGCGAGTTCAAGCGGCTTGGGCGCGATATCCAAATCCCCAATTTGATAGACACGCTGATGCTGGCGCGTCAATATTACGAGATGCCGTCGTATAGTTTGGGGTTCATCGCCGAGTCGTTTCACTTGCCGATGACGGTAAAGCATCGCGCCCTCGACGGCGCGTTGGCGGCGCGGGGAATCTTCTTCGCGATGATGGAACAGATGAAGGAGTTCAACAAGCCACTCGATGAGTACATCGGCATTTACAACTCGCCCGCGTGGCCCAACGAGGGCATCGAACTGCCGACCGAACTGGGCGAGGCGATCTACAGCAACAAACGCATGTTCATCAAATATGTTGACGGCGACGGCGAACAGACCGAGCGCTGGATCACGCCGAAACAGGTGACGGGCTTGAAGGATTACGTCTATTTGCAGGCATATTGTCATTTGAGGGAGGAAGAGCGCAGTTTTCGTTTGGATCGAATCACGGATGTGCAGGTGGAGGAAGGGAGTTAGACCTGTGAGGTCTTGGCATCTGGGAAAAGTATCGCGTGTATTACGTCAAGGCAAGCGCGTATGAGTTGATCATGTCGTATGAGAGGATGGAAGGGTAGAACGTTCATTCTGCCATGCTATAATTAACCTATGAACGCCGAAGAAATCCGCTACCATCTGCGCGGTCGCTGGAAAGCCGTCGAGGAGATCGAACGGCAGGAATTACGCGCCTCTACAATACAGCAAAATTGGAAGAAACTAAACGAGATCATGATCCGCGCCAAATTATTGGGGTTGTCGCGTAACGATGACGATGGCGAAATGGAAGTGTTCCTGAGATGGGCTAAATTGAAGGAAAAATATGAAGCTTCCCGAAGAACTACAGACATACCATGACCCGCTCGAGGCTGTTCAAAGGCTGATTTCTCGTTTCGATCATCGCGGCGTCGTCATCGGCGGCATTGCCGCCAGCGTCTTGGGGCGAGCCAGATATACCGAAGATGTGGATGCCATGTTTTTACTTTCCACGCAGGATATTCCACGATTTCTTGATGAAGCCGAACAAGAAGGTATCGCGCCTAGAATCGAAAATGCGGCAGACTTTGCGCGAAGGCGTCGCGTGCTTCTCTTGCGGCATATTGTCACTGACACCAATATTGATATATCGCTTGGAATAATGCCCTTCGAACAGGAAGTGATTGAACGAAGTTCGGTGCGCGAGTTTGAGGGCGCTCTTCAAGTGCGACTTCCTACTCCCGAAGACCTGATTATTATGAAAGCGATTGCCAGTCGCCCAAAGGATTTGGAAGATATTCGAACATTAGCGGCAAAATATACCAATCTCGACTTTGCCCGCATCAAAAGATGGGTAAAAGATTATTCGGAACTCATGGAAACGCCCGAACTGTGGGGGCAAATCGAAAAAATTATAAAGCGCCAAGAATAGCAAAGACAGACTTCGGAAGTTTGAAAACTTCCGAAGTCTGTAGCGTGCGAGTGAGCAGGAAGCGCTTCGGCTTCACAGAGAATATGAGCCACACGTTCAGAGAAGGCGAAAAGTATCGCGTGTATTACGTCAAAGCAAGCGCGTGTGAGTTGATCATGTCGTATGAGAAGATGGAAGGTGGAAATTCTTGACATCGCATACGATGTGATATATGATGCCGCTGGAGGTCGTATGTCACGATATGCGCTTAGTCTCCCCCAACAACTCAAGAAAGAAGCCGAAGAATGGGCATCGCGGCAGGGCGTTTCGCTCAACCAGTTCATCCTTTGGGCGGTCGCCGAAAAACTGGGATCGCTCCGCTCGAACGTGGATGATCCCAACTTTCCGCGCATCACCTACCGACGCGGCGCCTCTCGCCGCCCGACGGCTGTTCTCAGCGGAACCGGCATTCGCGTCCAAACCATCGTGACTGCCACCGACAAGTGGAAGTTATCTCCATCTGAAATCGCCGACCAGTTCAACATCCCTGAAGCGCAGGTGAAAGAAGCGCAGGCATTCTACGATGCGCACAAAGAAGAAATAGACGCGGACATCGAATCCGAATCCGCGTTGGAGCTGAGGGGTGGCTAAAGCGCGTTTGCACCTCGATGCAGACGCGTCCATCAAAGCTGTGTACAACGCGCTGCGCGAACGCGGTCACGATGTCATGCGCACTCCCAACGATTGGATAACGTTCGACGCCGACGACAAAGCGCAATTACTCGGCGCAACCGCGCAGGGACGCGCGCTCTTCACGTTCAACGTCCGCGATTTTCTTGTCTTGTCAAAAGGATATTCCACACATCACGGAATTCTCCTCGCCGTTCAAAGCCGTTGGACAATCAGTCAATTGATCGAATCGCTTGACCATGCTTTAACTCAAACCGAAGATTCCGATTGGCTTGGCGCGGTTCGATGGTTGAACGATTTCAAAAAGTAAGGGCATGGCTTTCTCAAAGTCTGAGATTCAATCTCTCGGGTGTACAGAGTGAACGGATTTTTTCGTTTTTTCACAGAACGTTCCGTGTCGTCCGTGCAATCCGCGTACAGAAATTGGTTTTGTCTAACAATAACGAGAAAACCACACTGTCGTTTTCGTGACCCTTGACGAATTTACAAATCGTCCTATAATCGGGCGAAATATCCAAAGCCAAATGAACACACTTTTGTCCCTCTCCCTTATTGCGATCCTTATTGTAGTCCTTATTATTAAAGGACTATTTTCGGTTAGGATGGCAACGGTGAGAGTGAAGTAAATCTCAAAACAAACGCAAAGAGCCGCCCTAACCACGGGCGGCTTTTTTGTTATCTGCTTAGACCATGGACGATAGACCGTAGACCATAAAATATCGTCCATCGTCAATGGTCAATCGTCAACAAGGAGTCATATGCGTTCCGACACAGTCAAAAAAGGATTCGATAAAGCGCCGCATCGCGCGTTGCTTCGCGCTACGGGTTTGCAGGATGACGATTTCAACAAGCCGTTCGTTGCCATTGTCAACTCGTATGTGGATGTGGTGCCGGGGCATGTGCATTTGCAGGATTTCGGCAAACTGGTCAAGGACGCCGTCCGCGCGGCGGGAGGCGTGCCATTTGAGTTCAACACCATCGGCGTGGATGACGGTATCGCGATGGGTCACATGGGGATGAAGTACTCGCTTCCTTCGCGGGAATTGATTGCGGACTGCGTGGAGACGATGATCGAGGCGCACAGGTTTGACGCGATGGTGTGCATCCCGAACTGCGACAAGATCGTGCCGGGCATGTTGCTCGGAGCCATGCGAGTCAACATCCCGACCATCTTTGTCTCTGGCGGGGCGATGAAAGCGGGGATGACTCCCGAAGGCGAGACGATAGATTTGATCTCAGTGTTTGAAGGCGTGGGGGCATTTTCAGCGGGCAAGATTGACGAGAAGCGATTATCCATATTGGAAAAATTTGCATGCCCATCGTGTGGGTCATGTTCGGGGATGTTTACCGCCAATTCGATGAACTGTCTCATGGAAGCGTTGGGCTTGGCATTGCCGTACAACGGTTCCGCGTTGGCAAAGACTCCTGAACGGGAAGCGTTAGCAAAACAAGCCGCCGCTCAAGTTGTGACTCTGATCGAGCGCGACCTCAAGCCGAGAGACATCGTCACAGCCGAAGCGATTGACGATGCGTTCGCGTTGGACATGGCGATGGGCGGCTCATCGAATACGGTGTTGCACACGCTGGCATTGGCGAACGAAGCGGGCGTGGATTATCCATTAGAAAGAATCAACGCGGTGGCGGATAAGGTTCCGCATATTTGCAAGGTGAGCCCGGCAGGCAAGTGGCACATGGAAGATGTCCATCGCGCGGGGGGAATCCCTGCGATATTGAACGAGATCCAATGGGGGACGGGCATGTTGCATTTTGACCGATTGACAGTGACTGGAAAAACCTTGGGCGAATCGATTCAGGGCAAAGATATTCAGGACGAAGAAGTGATCCGCAGATATGGCAACGCACATTCCAAACGCGGAGGGCTGGCGATCCTGTTCGGCAACCTCGCTCCGAAGGGCGCGGTGGTAAAAGTCGGCGGGGTGAGCGAGACGATGATGAAGTTTGAGGGACCAGCCGTGATCTTTGAATCGCAAGATGAGGCGATGGCTGGAATTTTGGCTGGCAAAGTGAAAGCGGGTGATTGTGTGGTGGTGAGATACGAAGGTCCAAAAGGCGGACCGGGGATGCAGGAGATGTTGTCGCCCACGTCCGCGATCATGGGGCAGGGACTCGGCGATAAGGTCGCGTTGATCACCGATGGACGATTCAGCGGCGGGACGCGCGGCGCGTGTATCGGTCATGTGTCGCCGGAAGCGGCGGCGGGCGGTCCGATAGCGGCGTTGAAGGCTGGGGATGTGATTCAGATTGATTTGGCGGCGCGCAGTCTGAACGTCGGGTTGAGCGAGGCGGAGATCCAAAGTCGGCTGGAGGCGCTGCCGGAGTTTAAATCCAAAACAACATCGAAGTGGTTGAAGCGATATTCGCATTTTGTCACGAGCGCGGATACGGGCGCGGTTTTATCAACGGACTCTGTCACGGACTAACGGATAGAAACGGATTATTTAAAGGAGAAGATATGAAACTAAAAGGCGCAGAAATTGTTTGGGAATGTTTGACCCGCGAAGGCGTGGAGGTTGTGTTCGGCTACCCCGGCGGCGCGAACATGCCGATCTACGACGCGATGCTGAATTACCCGGTGCATCATGTGTTGGTGCGGCATGAGCAGGGCGCGGCGCACATGGCGGACGGATACGCTCGCGTTTCCGGGAAGGTCGGCGTGGCGATGGCGACATCGGGTCCGGGCGCGACGAATTTGGTGACGGGCATTTGCACTGCCATGATGGATTCGGTGCCGACCGTTTTCATCACGGGTCAGGTGGCGGCGCATTTGATCGGCGGCGACGCCTTTCAAGAAACCGACGTGACGGGAATCACCTTGCCGATCACAAAACATAATTATTTAGTAACTCGCGCAGAAGAAATTGCCGAAACGATTCGTGAAGCGTTTTATATTGCTCGCAGTGGAAGACCTGGACCCGTGCTGATTGATATTTGCAAGAACGCGCAGATCGAATCGTGCGAGTTTGTTTTCCCTGAAGAGGTGAAATTGCCGGGCTATCAACCTGTGATGCGCTCACCCAGAAATTTGTTAGACCAAGCCGTGTCGTTGATCGAAAAGGCAAAGAAGCCGATCATTTTGTGCGGGCATGGCGTGTTGATGTCGAAATCTGAAGAGGCGTTGATGCAATTCGCGGTGAAGACTCAAACGCCGGTTGCCAGCACATTGTTGGGCTTGGGCGCGTTCCCCGCTTCGCATGAATTAAGTTTGGGCATGATGGGTATGCACGGCGAAGTGCATACGAACATGGCGATTCAAAATGCGGATTTGATTTTGGCGTTTGGTATGCGTTTTGACGACCGCGTGACCGGCACGCTGAAAACATACGCGCCGCGCGCGAAAAAGATCCACATCGAGATCGATCCGTCTGAAATTCATAAAAATGTTTTTGTGGATGTGCCGCTGGTCGGCGATCTGAAAAATGTGCTCACGGATCTAATTCCGCTGGTGGATGAATACGACCACGATGAGTGGAAGGAGGAAATCGGCGCGTGGAAAGCCGAAGCCGACGCGCGCAGTATTATGAAGTGGGAAGACGACGGCAAATTACACGCGGCGCACATGATCGCGGATATCTGGAAAGCCACCGATGGAAACGCCATCGTAGCGACCGACGTGGGTCAACATCAGATGTGGGCGGCGCAATATTATTTTCTGGAGAAACCGAATCGCTGGCTGACTTCGGGCGGCGCGGGGACGATGGGCTTTGGTCTCCCTTCGGCGATCGGCGCGTGGTTCGCGGCGAAGGATCAGGAGATCTGGGCAATCGCGGGCGACGGCGGATTCCAGATGACCGCCGCCGAGTTGACGACCGCCGTGCAGGAAGGCGCGAACGTGAAAGTGGCGATCATGAACAATCAATACCTAGGCATGGTGCGGCAGTGGCAGGAATTTTTCTTTGAGAAAAGATATTCAGCCGTGAACATGCTCACGCCCGATTTTGTGAAACTGGCGGAGGCGCACGGAGTCCCTGCGCGGCGGGTGACCAAGCCTGAGGAAGTGGACGAAGCGATTGACTGGGCGAGGAAGACCCAAGGTCCAGTGGTGCTGGAGTTCCGCGTGGAGCAGGAAGAAGCGGTCTATCCGATGGTTCCCGCAGGCGCGGCGTTGGATGAGATGATGCAGAGGCCGGTGAAGGCGTAAGACGCGCGAGTTGCGAGTTACGAGATACAAGTTACGAGATACAAGTAATTGGTAATTGGCGATTAAGAGAATTGGAGAATTGAAAATTATGAATTACACGTTTATTGCTTTGGCAGAAAATAAACCCGGCGTGTTAAATCGGGTAACGTCTTTGTTTCGGCGGCGTAATTTCAATATTGTGTCGCTCAACGCGGGGACGACGGAGGATCCCGAAGTGTCGCGCATGACGATCGTTGCGGAATGCCCAAACGGCGATATTGACGCGCATCGCATCGAAGCCAATTTGTACAAGTTGGTCAACGTGATTGACGTGCAGGACGTAACGCATCAATCTACCGTAGCCCGCGATTTGGCGCTGATCAAGGTGCGAGTCGTTCCCGAGCGCCGCGCGGAGGTGAATGGGCTGGCGGAGATCTTCCGCGCCCGCATTGTAGACGTGGCGGCTGATTCGGTCGTCGTTGAAATCACCGGCACAGAGGACAAAATTGAAGGCATGATCGAGTTGCTGCGCCCTATTGGAATCGTTGAAATGGTGCGCACGGGGCAGGTCTCGATGACGCGCGGAGTTCACGATGGCGTGCGGCGGATCGGGATGAATGGCATCGAGCAGGTGATGGACCTGGCGGAGATGACGCCGTGATGGGGAAAGGATGAATTATGAAGGATGAAAGAGTGTTGCGTGCTGCGTACTGCGTAATTTGTAATTGGTAAATAGTAATTCGGTGGTCGAGTAGCGAGTGGCGCCGAGACGCCATTGCGAGCGTATCGAGACCACAAGTACGCATACAAAATTTTGTTACAAAAGTGTTTTTGAAGCGTGGTGGTCTCGATACGTCCCGCGAAGATCATGCGGGACTACTCGACCACCGACATATAAAAATTAATGAGGATCAACAATGGCAAAGATAAATTTTGGCGGTGTGGAAGAGGAAGTTGTTACGCGCGATGAATTTTCGTTGGATAAAGCGCGCGAGGTGTTGAAGGATGAGGTGGTGGCGGTGCTTGGTTATGGCGTGCAGGGACCTGCACAGGCGATGAACATGCGCGACAACGGCATCAAGGTGATCGTCGGTCAGCGCGAGGGGACGAAGAATTGGGATAAGGCTGTGGCAGATGGCTGGGTTCCAGGCGAGACGCTTTTTTCGGTGGAGGAAGCGGCGGAGAAAGGGACTGTCGTTCAATATTTGTTATCCGATGCGGGTCAACGCTCGCAGTGGTCGAAGATCGTTGAAAATTTAAACGAAGGCGACATGCTGTATTTCTCGCACGGATTCTCGGTCACGTTTAAGGATGACACGGGCGTCATCCCTCCGCCTCATGTGGATGTGGCGTTGGTCGCGCCGAAGGGGTCGGGTCGCAGTGTGCGGACGAATTTCCTCGACGGTTCGGGGATCAATGCGAGTTTTGCAGTCCATCAAGATGCGACGGGCAAAGCGAAGGAACGGACGATTGCATTGGGCATCGCCATCGGCGCGGGATATTTATTCCCGACGACGTTTCAAAACGAAGTGTACAGCGATCTTACAGGCGAGCGCGGCGTGTTGATGGGCGCGTTGGCGGGCGTGATGGAAGCGCAGTACAACGAACTCCGCAAGAACGGACATTCTCCCTCCGAGGCGTTCAATGAAACGGTGGAAGAGTTGACGCAGTCGCTGATCCGTTTGGTTGGGCAGAACGGCATGGATTGGATGTATGCCAACTGCTCCACCACCGCGCAACGCGGCGCATTGGATTGGAAAAACAAATTCCGCGATGCGGTTGCGCCTGTGTTCAGCGATTTATACAAGAGTGTTACATCGGGAGACGAAGCGCGGATCACGTTGGAGGCGAACAGCAAACCCGATTATCGTGAGAAGTTGGATAAAGAACTCGCCGCCATCCGCGATTCGGAAATGTGGCAGACAGGCGCGGCGGTGAGGTCGTTGAGACCAGAGAATTGGGGCAAGAGAGATTAGAGATTAGAGACTGGAGATTAGTCTCTAGTCTCCAGTCTCTTCATTGAAAGGATGAGACCATGACAACCAATAACTACGTTAGGATTTTCGACACGACATTAAGAGATGGCGAGCAATCACCAGGGGCGACGATGACGTCCGCTGAAAAGCTGGAGGTGGCGCGGTCGCTGGCGATGATGGGCGTGGATATCATCGAAGCGGGATTCCCCGCCGCCTCGCCCGACGACTTGGAAGCTGTCCGCCAGATAGCGGCTGAGGTGGGCAACCCAGCCTCCCCGTCGCCTGAAGCGAGAGTCCCGATCATCGCGGGGTTGGCGCGGGCAAATAAATCCGATATTGATAAAGCGTGGGAGGCGGTGCAGTCTGCGAAGCATCCGCGCATCCATACGTTTTTGGCGACGTCGCCGATCCACATGAAGCACAAGTTGAAGATGGATCCCGAAGAAGTTGTGGCGCGCGTTTCTGAAATGGTGGCATATGCAAAGTCGTTTTGCGATGACGTGGAATTTTCGCCCGAAGACGCGGGGCGCTCGGACCCAGAATTTTTATATGTGGTGTTGGGCGAGGCGATCAAATCGGGCGCGACGACGTTGAACATTCCCGACACGGTCGGGTATACAACGCCCGACGAATTTTTCGCGTTGATAGACGGCATCATCAAGCACACGCCAGGGATGCATGACGGCATAACAATTTCTGTGCATTGCCATGATGACTTGGGATTGGCGACGGCGAACACGCTGGCGGGGATTCGCGCGGGGGCGAGGCAAGCCGAAGTGACGATGAACGGAATCGGCGAGCGCGCGGGCAACACGTCGCTGGAAGAAGTTGTGATGGCGTTGAAGACTCGTCATCCTGTGTTTGGATTGGAAACTGGAATTGAAACCAAACAAATTTCGCGCGTCAGTAAATTGGTGAGCAATTACACGGGCATCGTTGTGCAACCGAACAAAGCCATTGTCGGCGCGAATGCGTTCGCGCACGAAGCGGGCATTCATCAAGACGGCATGTTGAAACATCAAACCACATACGAGATCATGCGCCCTGAAGATGTCGGCGTGAATCAAACGAAGTTGGTGTTGGGAAAACATTCGGGACGCCATGCGCTTCGCACGCGGCTCGCAGAGTTGGGTCACTCGCTCGATGAAGTTGAATTGGATAAAGCGTTTGCGCGATTCAAAGAATTGGCTGACCGCAAGAAAGTTATTGTGGATGCAGATTTGGAAGCGTTGATCGCCGATGAGTTTTATCGTCCGCGCGATGTGTATTTGCTCAACGATATGCAAGTGACATGCGGGACGATGGGAATGCCGACTGCAACCGTGCGTCTGCGCGGACCCGATGGGGCGATTCACACGCAAGCCGTCGTCGGCGCTGGTCCAGTAGATGCGGTGTACAAAGCCATCAACGCCATCGTCAATGTGCCGTGCGAATTGCTGGAGTTTAACATCCATGCCATCACCGAAGGCATTGACGCGCTCGGCGAAGTGACTGTCCGCATTCAGGGCGCGAACGGTCACACCTCCATGGACGCGCAAAGCGAAATGAACTATCCGCGCGTGTATGGCGGTCACGGCGCGGACACCGATATCATCGTCGCCAGCGCGAAGGCGTATATCAATGCCGTCAATAAACTCATCATCGCGCAGACGGAATCGCACGAGCGCGTGGCGAATGATTTTGGGGTGATGCTTGGATAAGAGAGAGAATTAGAGGATTGGAGAATTAGAGATTAGAGACTGGAGATTGGAGATTGAGTAATTGGTAATTGGTAAATGGTAATTCGGTGGTCGAGTAGCCCGAGGCAATAGCCGAGGGCGTATCGAGACCACCACGCCGTAAAGTAATTTTAGTTACAAGAATATCTCTCGTGACCTGTTGGTCTCGATACGTGGCGCGACGATCACGCGCCACTACTCGACCAACGAGGTTTGGATAAAAGGAAACTTATGCCGAAAACACTTTTTCAAAAAATCTGGGATTCGCACGTCGTCACCGAACAGGCGGATGCGCCAGCGGTTCTTTACATTGACCTGCACCTGGTCCACGAAGTGACGTCGCCTCAAGCCTTTACAGGGCTCCGCCAGCGCGGGCTGAAAGTCCGCCGACCCGATAAGACTCTGGCGACGATGGATCATTCGATCCCGACCACGCCGATAGATGTCCCCATCACCGACGCGATGGCGGCGGCGCAGATCAAACAGATGGAAGTCAACGCCGCTGAGTTTGGAATCACATTGCACGGCATGACCAGCCCGCATCGCGGCATCGTTCACGTCATCGGACCTGAACTGGGTCGCACGCAACCAGGCATGACCATCGTCTGCGGCGACAGTCACACCGCCACGCACGGCGCGTTCGGCGCGTTGGCGTTCGGCATCGGCACCAGCGAAGTGGAGCATGTGCTTGCGACTCAATGTCTACTCCAAAAGAAACCGAAAACCTGCGAAGTCCGCGTGGATGGAAAATTGCCGAACGGCGTTTCAGCCAAAGATATTATCTTGGCGATCATTGCCAAGATCGGAGTGGGTGGGGGAACGGGTCATGTCTTTGAATATACGGGCGAAGCGATTCGCGGATTATCAATGGAACAACGCATGACGATCTGCAACATGTCCATTGAAGGCGGCGCGCGGGCTGGCATGATCGCTCCCGATGAAACGACTTTTGAATATCTCAAAGGACGCGAGTTCGCCCCCAAAGGTGAAGAATGGGATAAGGCTGTCGCCAAGTGGCGAACGCTTCCCTCCGATGAAGGCGCGACGTACGATAAGACCATCACGCTCAACGCCTCCGAACTTGAACCGATGATCACCTACGGGA
This sequence comes from Anaerolineales bacterium, assembly GCA_021462845.1. Classification (GTDB taxonomy): domain Bacteria; phylum Chloroflexota; class Anaerolineae; order Anaerolineales; family Villigracilaceae; genus Defluviilinea. The sequence continues at coordinate 3,862 of JAJTXU010000025.1, read as the reverse complement.
CGAATCCAGGCATGGGCATGAGGATCACCGACCGCATCCCAACCGTTGATTCGTTCAAAGAAGCGTCGCAAAAAGCCGCGTTTGAAAAAGCCATGAATTACATGGGGCTTCAACCTGGTCAATCCCTGCTCGGTCAAAAAGTGGACGTGGTCTTCATCGGCTCATGCACCAACTCGCGCATTTCCGATCTACGTCTCGCGGCGGCATTTCTCAAAGGCAAAAAAGTTTCGGAAAGCACGCGCGTTATGGTCGTCCCTGGCTCGCAGGATGTCAAGAAGCAAGCCGAGCAAGAAGGGCTTGATAAAGTTTTCAAAGAATCTGGCGCGGAATGGCGCGAGGCGGGATGCTCGTCGTGTATCGCAATGAATGCCGATGTGATTCCAGCAGGTCAATATTGCGTTAGCACATCGAACAGAAATTTTGAAGGACGACAAGGAAAAGGCTCGCGCACGTTCTTAGCAAGTCCGATCACTGCGGCGGCATCAGCCATTAATGGCATGGTTACCGATCCGCGAACCATGATGTCTTAACGGTAATCAATATGTTTGTTGTTCTTTTTGCTGTTGCAACGAGCGCATAAAGGTTGAACATTATCAATTGAATCAGAACCGCCCTGCGTTAGTGGAATGATGTGATCACGAGTCAACTTGATTTCAGGCTCTTGTTTTCCGCATCGAAGGCATTTGAAGTTGTAAAAAGACTTCAACTCCTGCCATTGTTCTTCAGTGTGAGCGCCTTCAGCAGAGAGTTTTAATGCACGCCGACGATTTGTTGCGGCTACTGATTTTTCGGGAAAGCGCTTGTAATATTCAAGAGAATATTTACGACGTTCTTCGGCATGGCGTTCATAAGAATTACGACCAATTTCTCGATAGTGTTCAAGGTTTTGTTGGCGGCGTTCTCGAGCGGCAGTATTGATTTCTTCGCGGTGAGTCTCACGATACTTGCGAAGAGCCTCATCATATTTTTCAGAGTTTTCTGCTTGGTGCTTACGTTTGAGATTTTGAATACGCTCTTTGTTAGCTTCGACGTACTTTCTTGCAGTTTCTCTGTGTTTTTCAGGGTTGGCGGTTCGTTGTGCTCGCTTTTGCGCATTCCAGCAAATTCTGCAACGCGATTTATACCCATCGCCAACTTTGAGCCCAAATAATCGTGCTGGAGCAAATTCGCTTAAAGGTTTCCAGCCACATTCAGGATTTGCGCAAATTTTTCCTGCAATACTGTTTTGATAGACAATTGCCATTGTTCACTCCTTGGCAAAGTGTAATAAAGATTATATCAAGTCGAAAAGGAAATAAATTTATGGCTCAATTCACAAACTTAACCTCCCGCATGATCTCTCTCCCCGTCAACGACATTGACACAGATCAGATCATCCCCGCGCAATTTCTCAAAGTAACGGATAAAAACGGCTTGGCGGATGTCCTCTTTTATCACTGGCGTTACAACGACGATAAATCTCCGAAAGAAGATTTCATCATCAACAAGCCCGAGTCGAAAGGCGCGCAAATTTTATTGGCTGGCGATAACTTCGGTTGTGGTTCGAGCCGCGAGCACGCGCCGTGGGCGCTCACCAGTTACGGCTTTCGCGCCGTCATCTCCACATCCTTTGCGGACATCTTCCGCAACAACGCTTTGAAGAACGGATTGATTCCCATCGTCGTGGATGAAGCGACTCACAAGACGCTCCTCGATCTATTTGACGAAGCGCCTCGCGCCGAACTGACAGTTGATCTGGCTACCCAAACAGTTTCCTTCCCTGCGGGTTCTTTCACCTTCCCAATCGATTCGTTCAGCAAAACATGCCTGCTCAATGGCGTGGATGAACTTGGCTACATCATGGGATTCGAGAAAGAGATTGCGGCGTTTGAACAAGGCGCGTAATTAGTAATTGGTAATTACTACTTACTACTTACCAATTACTCTTCATCACGCAACACGGAATGGATTATGACCTTACCCCTCATCCAAATCTACGACACCACCCTCCGCGATGGCACCCAATCCGAAGGCTTCAACCTTTCGGCGAACGATAAAATCCGCATCGCGCAAAAACTTGATGAACTTGGAGTCGCATTCATCGAAGGCGGCTGGCCTGGCTCGAACCCCAAAGATGTGGAGTTCTTCGAGCGCGCGCGCGATATGCAATGGAAGAATTCGCTCATCGCGGCGTTCGGCTCCACGTGCCGCGTCAAAGGCGGACCCGAAGACGACGCCAACATCAAAGCGCTGATCGATTCGCACACGCCCGTTTGCACCATCTTCGGCAAATCGTCCACATTGCATGTGAAAGAAGTTTTACTCACGACCAATGAAGACAACCTGCGAATCATCGAGCAGTCTGTCGCGTATCTCAAAGCCAATGACAAACGAGTTATCTACGATGCCGAACATTTCTTCGACGGCTATAAACTCGATTCAGTGTACGCGCTCGAGACGTTGCAAGCCGCCATCCGCGGCGGCGCGGAGACTGTCGTGTTGTGCGATACGAACGGCGGGACAATGCCCTGGGAGGTCGAATCAATTGTCAGCGTGGTGAAAGAGGCGGTTCTTCATCCGTTTGGGATTCACACGCACAACGACTCTGAATGCGCGGTCATCAATTCATTAATCGCGATTCGCGCGGGCGCTATTCAAGCGCAAGGCACGATCAACGGCGTGGGCGAACGTTGCGGTAATGCTAATCTCGTTTCCATCATGGCTGATCTTGAATTGAAAATGGGCTACGCGTGTTTGCCGAAGGGGAATATCAGCAAGTTATATGACCTGTCGCATTTTGTGGCGGAGGTGGCGAACCTTACGCCCGACGAGCATTTGCCGTTCGTTGGAAAGTCCGCTTTTGCCCACAAGGGCGGCGTGCATGTGGCGGCGATGAGGCGCAACGCGCAATCGTATCAACACATCGAGCCTGAACTCGTGGGTAATAAAATGCGCGTGGTGGTTTCGGATTTGGCGGGGCGCGGAAATTTGCTCAGCAAAGCCGAAGAGCATGGCGTGGAAGTGGAAAGCGCGGAAGTTCTGCCTGTGTTGAACGAGATCAAAGAATTGGAATCGCGCGGCTTTTCATTTGAAGCCGCCGAAGCCTCGGTGACGATGATGTTGAAGCGGCAGGAATACGGATACAAGCCGCCGTTCGAGTTGGTGGATTTCTTCGTCAACGTGGAGCATCGTCAGGGGCGCGGACTTTTAGCCGAAGCGACTGTCAAAGTGAAAGTGCAAGGCGAACTATTTCATACCGCTGCCGAAGGGAACGGTCCCGTCAACGCGCTTGATCTTGCTCTGCGAAAAGCGCTGATCGGGTATTATCCGCAAATCGAAAAATTCCATTTGTCCGATTACAAAGTAAGGATTTTAGATTCCGATCACGGCACGGAAGCGATCACGCGCGTATTGATAGACACGCGCAACACCACCTCGCGCTGGAGCACGGTCGGCGCAAGCACGAACATCATCGAAGCCTCTTGGCGCGCGTTATCTGACGCGGTTGAATATGGGTTGATGGTGGCGCACTAAAATATCATGTCGTTGCGAGGAGGAGCGGAGCGACGACGAAGCAATCTCCTGATTAGTTGGAGATTGCTTCGGGCGAAGAACAAGAGCGCCCTCGCAACGACATAACAAAGGAAAATATCTTGAATTTCAAAATCACTCTTTTACCTGGCGATGGCATTGGTCCCGAAGTGGTCGGCGAAGCGACCAAAGTGTTGGACGCCATTGCAAATAAATATGACCACACCTTCAATTTTCAAGAACGCTTGATGGGCGGTTGCTCGATTGATAAATACGGCTCTTCATTGACCGATGAAACGCTGGCGGATTGCAAAGCCTCCGATGCGGTTTTGCTCGGCGCGGTGGGCGGACC
>JAJTXU010000249.1 GCA_021462845.1 Anaerolineales bacterium | reverse complement strand
AGTTGAACCGCAAAGCCCGCTAAGAGCGCGAAGAAAACCTTTAAAACTTGGCGTTCTTCGCGCCCTTCGCGGTAAAAAATGGAGATGTACGGTAGAGAGTTCAAACACAAAAGGCACGACGGTCACCAAGGAAAGCCCGATGAAATCAAGGCTCTTTTTTTCCCTTTGTGTACTTTGTGTCCTTCGTGTTGAGGCTCTTTCCCGTTAAGTAGTTATCGAAAAGAACCTTAAAAACGAAGAGTGAAAGGCGGAAGCGTGGGATACTGGCAATATGCCCAAGACCCTCACCTTCCAGTTCTGTGCGAACGATTTAGCGAGTATTCAACAAGCGAGCAAGCGCGACAAACGTCCTGAAGTTCGGCAACGCGCGATTGGATTACGCATGCTGCACGAAGGCAAATCGCCAAAAGCAGTGGCGGAGTTCTTTTCTGTTTCACAGCCAACGGTCTATGATTGGTATCACCGTTGGCAGACGCAAGGCCTAGAAGGGTTAGCCAATCGCCCCAAATCAGGGCGTCCTTTGAAGGCGAAGCCTGAGTATGTGGCAGTACTGAAAGAAGTAGTTGAGCAGAACCCGCAAGAACTTGGGTATGCCTTTGGGCTTTGGACGACCGAACGCTTGCGCTTGCATATGAAGGCGAAAACGGGCACCGAACTCAAGCCAACCCAACTACGCGCTGTGCTGAAAGAGAACGGATTTGTCTATCGGCGTCCCAAGCATGATTTGACCAATCTCCAAGATGCCATCGCGCGGCAAGCCGCTGAAGAATGGCTGAACGAGCTAAAAAAAGCGCCGAGAAAGGCGAGATTGACCTATTCTTTATGGACGAAAGCACCTTAGGTTGGCTGCCTGTCTTGGTTGCGTGTTGGATGAAGAAAGGCTGCCAGAAACGCATCCCAACCCCTGGGCAACAACAATGGCGACATATCTTCGGAGCCTATAACTGGGCGACCGATGAAGTCGTCTTTCAGATTGCCGAGAAGCGCAATAGTGATACGTTCATCTCCTTCTTGGATCATCTGATCGAACACCACTCGGGCGACAGACCTTTGGTGTTGGTTCTGGATAATGGCTCAATCCATCACAGTTTCGCAAGCCAAGCCGCTTTCGCAGTATTCGAAGACCACCTGATCCCGATGTTCCTGCCCAAGTATTGTTCACAACTCAATCCCATTGAGCGCTTCTGGAAATACTTGAAAGCCACTGCGTGCGCTAACCAACTATTCGCAGATATGGACGCATTAGTCGCATCGGCCAAGAAAGTCCTCTCATCCCAGAACGATGCGGATGCCTCTTTTCGTTTTACGTTTTTAAAGAACTTTTCGTAATTTACTTAATTACGGGAGAGCCTTAATATCTTAAGCGTTATATCGCTTCCTGATCTCCGGCAGAAAATAATCGTCGCAGAATCGATCCGCGTCGTATTCCGGTTGCCAGCCCCATTCGGCGCGCGCCAGCGAATCGTCCACATCTTCGGGCCACGAGTCGACGATTCCTTGCCGGCGCGGGTTCGGCTCGAACGAGATCGTTGCGCCGGGAAAGGCTTTCAACGCGCGGTCGCGGAATTCGCCGGCGGTGAGCGCGAAGGCGGCAATGTTATACACCTGATGATTCAAATTGGCGCGCGGCGCGTCCATCAACATCAACAGCGAGCGGATCGCGTCGGGCATTGCCATGAACGAAATTTTCGAATCTTCGCGCACGAAACACGCGTATGGTTTTCCCTGCGCCGCGGCATGGAGCATCTCCGGTCCATAGTCGCTGGTGCCGCCGCTGGGCAGAGTGAAGGCTGAGATCAAGCCGGGGAACCGAATCGACCGAAAGTCGAGAAAATGAGGCGGGTTTTCATCCAAGTGTTTTTGCCCGAAAAACTTGCCGTAATAAATTCCGAGTTTTTCACAATACAACTTATTACATCCATACATCGTCTGCGGCGTATTGTATTCGTTTTCTTTCACGCGCCCCGCCGATTGTTTCGTATCCAAATTCCTCATGCCGTACGCGGCGATCGAACTGGGAAAAATAAATTTTACCGACTTTCCATATTTTTCAGAACGATACGCGGCGAGCATGAGCAACTGCATTGTGCCTTCCACGTTGATGCGATGCGCCTCCTCGCTTGCCACCTCGGCTTTGGAAGACAACGACGCCGCAAGGTGAAAGATCACATCAAAATCATAATCGTAAAACGTTTTGATCTTATAGACCAAATCCCCCCGCACATGTTCCGCCGAAATTTTCTTGATGCTATCGGGCAGGGGCGCCAGGTCCGACGTTGTGATGTGATATCCGCCGCGCCTCGCCAACGCTTGCACAAGAGCCTGACCAATTTCTCCGCACGCGCCTGTCACGAGCGCCTTCGTATCAGTCATACAATCTCCTTGTATGCTAGAATGTCGAACGACGATATTGTACTTCATGCGAACCATACTCATTATTTTTGTGATCGGATTTCTTATATCATCTTGCTTGCCAGCGGATGCAATTCCCGCCGCCCCGACTCTCCCGCCATCGGAGACTCCGCTTCCGACTCCGAGTGTGGTCTGGTTCCCCCCCTCAGCCACGCCCACCTTTCCAGAGATCGTTACAGCCGCCTCCACCCCGGAGATGAAACCCGGCATCGGCGCGTTGATCCTCAATGACGATTTCTCCGATTTTGCCTCCTGGGACACTGCCGCATCGGACCAAGGAAGCGCCGCCATCAGCCGCAACCGTTTGACCATCGTTGTGCAACCGGGCATTTACCTCGCCAGCCTAAGGCATGACCTGGCTGTGGGCAACTTCTACGCCGAGATCACCGCGCGGACGAGCACCTGCCGCGGCGACGACAATTATGGGCTTATCATCCGCGCCGCGGGAAATTCGTTTTACCGTTTTGCTCTCGCCTGCAATGGTTTGATCTTCGTGGAGCGAGTCAAAACCGGCACGCGGCTGACCATCTTCGAGCCGGTCGCCAGCGGAGACGCTCCGCCGGGTGCGCCGGGCGAAGCGCGCATTGGAATTTGGGCGGTGAATGCCGAGATGCGGGTTTTTCTCAACGGTCGTTTTCAATTCAGCCTCATCGATAAAAGTTTTCCCAACGGCGGTTTCGGCGTGTACGCGCGTTCGGCTGGCGACACTCCGGTTACGGTTACGTTTTCAGATTTAATTGTGTATGATGTGACTTATGAATTCCCGACGAGAACGCCCAGCCCATAATTTTCTTTGTGTGGTGGGCGCGCTCTAGCGTCCGCATTAGAGAATGCGGATTACACATAATCAATACTCCACGAAAGTTTAGGGACAGTTCGATTTGCTTGGCAAATCGTGTCGCCTGCCTTGACGCAGTACCACTGCGTCAAGAACCCGTTTTCGTGATCTACTGATAATCAATTACACAAGATGAAAAATAAACTCAACAACCTCACCAACAAGGAATGGTTGAAGTTCCAGAAATCTTGGTTCATCCATAATCCTCCGCCGCGCAAGAAGGGTGTGTTGGTGCATCCCGCCAAATTCCCAGAGACGATGGCGCAGGAGTTCATCGAGTTCTTTACGAAGGAGGGCGAGACCGTGCTCGACCCCATGGCAGGCACAGGCTCGACCCTCGTCGCCGCGTTGCGCGCAGGGAGAAATAGTTACGGCATCGAGTTGAATCCCAAGTACGCGAAGATCGCAGGGCAGATCGTTGAGGAAGAAAGAAAAGTGTTGGGCAAAAGAGTCGAAGGTCTAACGTCGAAGGTCATTAATGGAGATGCTGCAAACGCGCTTGACCTTGGACCCTTCGACCTTGCTCAGGGCAAGCTTGTGACCTTCGACTATGTTTTAACGTCGCCTCCCTATTGGGATATGTTGAAAACGAAAGGCGCGGAGACGCAAAAGAAGCGCCGCGACTCGGCTGAGTTGGACGTGCACTATTCGGATAACCCGAACGATCTGGGAAATGTAGATGATTACGAAACCTTTCTCGAAAAGTTGGTTGGCATTTATGGACGACTGAAGTCGTCACTACGCGACAAGGCATATCTCACCATCATTGTCAAGAACGTGAAGAAGGGCGGGAAGATCTACCCGCTGGCTTGGGATATTGCCAGAGAACTGGGAAAGACATACACACTCAAAGATGAAAAGCTCTGGTTGCAGGATAACCAGCCCCTCGCCCCGTTCGGGATGGGGTCCGCGTGGGTGAGCAATACGTTCCATCATTATTGTTTGCAGTTTAGGTTGGAAATTGAGAAAAAGTAAATCATGTACGGGGCAGTAGTTGGTGTCTCTTTTGGGCTAACAACAGCGTATGGCTTTCTCATTATCGCTTGGCAAAAACCAATTTCTGTACACGGATCACACGGACAACACGGAACTCTCCGTGAAAAACGGAAAAAAAGAATCCGTGCGATCCGCGAAATCCGTGTACCACAGAGCCTGAATCCCAGACTTTGAGAGATACTGTTGGCAAACTAGCAAGGAGGAGTAAGATAAGAAGCGGAGGCTGCCATGTGTTTAAAAATACAATCACCGTGGGCGATGCCAG
>JAJTXU010000248.1 GCA_021462845.1 Anaerolineales bacterium | reverse complement strand
TGAAGAGCCTGCCCTGAGCCTGTCGAAGGGTATAACCTAATACACCGTAAAAACACCAAGATGACCTTGACCAATTTACAGAAAATACCTTGCACTATCCGAATGCCACATCGTTCCGCCTCGGCGACGACTCTTCCAATAGGCAATATCGCGGCATTCTGCACTTTGATACCGCCAACTTGCCTGATACAGCAGTGATTACCTCCGTGATATTGAAGATCAAACAACAAGGGTCAATCGCAGGGACAAATCCCTTTACAACGCATGGCAGTCTGATGGCAGATATTCGACAGCCATCCTTTGATTCAGCCGCATTGCAGGTTGGAGATTTTCAGGCAGTCGCCGGGCAATCTGGAATCGCAACATTCGACCCCACGCCAGTTAGCAGTTGGTACAGAGCGGTCTTAAACAACGCTGCATTTCCTCACATCAATTTGACTGGCACGACACAATTTCGTTTATATTTCACACTCGACGACAACAACGATCTTGGCGCAGACTATATGGCATTCTCCAGCGGCAATAGCGCCACGGCCGCAAACAGGCCACAACTGCTCGTTGTTTATTACATCCCATAAAGGTCGGTCGCAATCAAAAAGGGTCTCTGCTGGTGCCAGAGACCCTTTTTACGTTTTGTCACATATTCTGGTTCATCGAAAATTTCAGCGCGGTCTTGTAGATCGCGTTTATTTTTTCACCCAGCGCCTTTGCTTCGGGGTTGCCTTGCTCGGCGGCTTGATCCACCTGCCCGACCAAACCGATCAATGCCTGCATGAACTGGTCGTTGACCATCGCTTTGTTCGCTTCCAACATTTGTTCGACAGCCGCATCATCGGGCGCGTCGAGCAATTGTTCAACGAGAGCCACCTCGGGCGGAGTCGAAACTTCGCGCAACACTTCCACCATCTTTTGCAGTTTGCCCATGCGCGTATAATCGTTTTTCTCTGAAGCCTGCCGCAACATTTGATTCACAAGATCAACTGAATCTTGTGTGAAGCCGTCAATGTTGTCGCGCACCGCTTTGACAATATCCTCCTGCGCGAGAAGCGACTCGACAAATTCCTGCGCCTGTTTGTAACGCGCTTCAATCTGCTTATCCATTTCATTGGTGTATTCCAGCAATTTCTCGCGGATCGTTTCGAGTCGCGCCTTTTCATCGCCCGTCGCCTTGTCAATCTTTTCGGTGAGCAGTTGGAAGAATTGATAATCCATTCCCTGCCGCGCCAAGGTGACGTAGCCTCGCAGACGCGCATCGTTCGGAGACTCTAAAACGAAGTCCAACAGTTTCTCGCGCGTGAGACTCTGCCCCGCCTCTTGCAGGGACTTTTGGGCTGTCTCCAGTTCCCCAACCGACTCTCGCAACCCGCGCCCGAACTCGGTTTCGTCGAGGAGTTGACGTTGCACATCTGCGAGTTGTTTGCCGATCGTGTCTTGTCCGCTTTGCATGGCGCCCTGCGCGAGACGGCTGAACAACGCGAAGAATTGTTCGTCGAACAAGGCGATGTTCTGCTTGATGATCTCGCTCCGCACGTCCGCCGAACTCGCTTGGATGAGTCGCTCGACGATCCCCACGCGATCCTGTTGCGCTTTGAGCATCTCAGGCGTGACGCCGTCCTTGCCGAGAATCACTTTGATCATTGACTCGTACGTCAGGTTAGGGGAGGGGCTAAGCAGATACCCTTTCCGTTTTTCGGCGGGCAGGCTGTCGGTGATCTTCTTGATGAGCGGACCGATGATCTTCTCCTGCTCGTTCAGCGGCACATTCAATTCAGGCGGGAAGAAGGTGAGGAGCAATTCTTTTTCATTGTCATGATAGACAATCGGCGTGGCGAGGCGTCCCTGAAACCCACAGTGCGGACAACGCGCCATGTTGGATACGCCGCCGAGCAGTCTCTGCTTGGCTTGGGGGTCTTGGGTCACATCAAAAAGTTGTTCGACGTTCGCCGCGATCATCTGGCGGCAATTAGGACATGCGATTTGTGTTTGAGGCATTCTGCGATTTTCCGATTTCTGATTTTGGATTTACGATTTTTTAGTTATTCGGTGGTTGAGTAGTGGCGCGTGATCGTCGCGCCACGTATCGAAACCACAAGTTTCAAAAGCAACTTTTGTAACAAAAATTATAATGAGCCTGCTGGTTTCGACTGCTTGCGCTCAACCAGCGAACTATCTAACTATAAAACTATCCAACTACCAAACTATCCAACTACCCAACCAACTCTTCCAACCGATCAATATAACTCTCCATCACAGCAAACGTCTCCTCCACAGGCTTGGGCGATGCAAGGTCAACGCCTGCTTTCTTCAACACCTCCAGCGGATACAACGAGGAGCCTGATTTCAAGAAGCCGAGATAATCTTGCGCCGCGTTCGGCTCACCGCGCAGGATTCGTCCCGCGAGCGCGTGGGCGCCAGAGATGCCCGTAGCGTACGAGTAGACATAATAGTCCGAGAAGAGATGCTGGAACGTAGACCAGATCATGCCGACGCGTGGGCGATCCACTTTCACTTTGGGACCGAATCCCTCCGTAAACAGATCCGCCATCAACTCCTGCATCGAGTCGGCGGTCAACGCTTCGCCGCGCTCCACGCGTTGATGAGTCTCCAACTCGAAGCGCGCCAGAGTCGGCATCTGAAAAAAGTAGCGGAAGAAGTTGTGTCCGACCGCTTCCTCGATCAACGCGATGAGCAGGTTTTTATCTTTCACCGTCTTGAGCAAATGACCGCGCATCATCGCCTGATTGAAATTCGACGCGACCTCCGCGACGAACAGCGAATAATTGTTGTACACGCGCGGCTGGTTTTGCCCCGTGAGGTACGAGTGCATCGAGTGACCGAGTTCGTGCGCCAGCGTGCTCATGCTTCCCACTTCATCGGTGTACGACATCATAATGAAGGGATGCGTGTCGGGCGCGACGCCCCACGAGAACGCGCCGTTCTGTTTGCCTTTGTTCGGGTAAATATCCACCCAGCGATCTTTGAGACAGCCTTGCCGCAACACGTCAACATAATCTTTGCCGAGCGGCGCGAGACTTTCGCTGATCATGTCCACCGCTTTTGTGTATGGAACTTTCGGCTTGCTCTTGACGATCGGCGCCCACATATCGTAATACGTCACCTCGCGCAGGCCCAACGCCTTGCGCCGCAATTCAAAATAACGATGCCACACAGGCAATTTCTTTTTGAACGTGTCGATCAGGTTGTGAAAAACCGATTCGGGGATGTTGAGTCCGAACAACGACGCTTGCAGTGACGTATCGAACTTCCGCGCGCGCATGTTGAAAATATTATTCTTGATCGAAGTGTTGAGATTCGCCGCGAGCGTGTTCCTGAACTCAAGATGCTTGTCCATGTAGTTTTCGAACGCGCTCTGCCTCACCTTGCGGTCGGGATGTTCCATCAACGATGTGTGCATGTTGCCCTGCGTGATCTCGACCTTCTTGCCCTTCTTATCTTTCGCGGGCGCAAATTTGAAATCCGCGTTCACCAACATGCTCGAACTATTTTGCGCGCCGCCGAACGGGTCGCCGACCATGCCGAGCAATTCTTCCACTTCGCCCGAACGCACATGCGCCTGTTGTCGGAACAGGTCTTCAAAACTATGCCGATACACTGCAAGTTTTTCATTCCCCTTCATCCATTCATCGAGTTTGGCTTTTCCCATCGCGATCAATTCGGGGTTCACGAACGACAACGCGCCCGAGACTTGTCCCCCCACGCCTTGCGCCTTGCCGAACAACGCCGCCGATTTTTGATTCGTCGTGTCCACCGAATACGAAAACCCCGCGTACATAAAAATTTTATACGTGCGGTTCGCCAGCGCCTCCACCGCGCGCATCCCCTCGAGCAACACCTCCGCGCTTTCGCCGAGCCTGCCCTCATATTTTTTCACGTTCGGCAGGTCCGCCAGGATCGCGCCCACCTCCGCCTCCCATTCCTTCGCGGATTTAAAAACGCTCTCCGCATTCCACGTAAATTTTTTATTGATCTTACTTCGAAGAGGGATCGTGTTCGCCATGATTGATTTTCCTTTTCTGGATATAACCCCGCGTCTCTCTCAGGGTCGGCTTGATTCGGCTTTCGTCCAAATTTTACCACCCTGACGGTTAAGACCTGACAGGTTTTATTCGCATCGCAACATTCCTCAACCCTTGCGTGGACAATAGTTATGACCGATCAACGTATCGCGGAAACCTGTCAGGTCTTTTTAACGCGCCAACGAAAAACAAATCCTCGCCCCCGCGTCGGGCTTGGGGTCCGCCCAAATCCTCCCGCCATGCGCCTCGACGATCGCGCGCGCGAGATAGAGTCCAAGCCCCGCGCCTTTCGTCTGCTTGACTGCTTTCGTCGAGCGATAGAATCTATCAAAGATGTGCGGCAAATCTTTTGCGTCAATTCCTTTTCCTTCGTCAGATACGCAAATCACAACTTGTTCAGGATGCACCGTGCCGCTGATCTTGATCTCGCCTTTTGGCGCATACTTCAAAGAATTGGATACAAGATTTGCAATGACCTGC
>JAJTXU010000247.1 GCA_021462845.1 Anaerolineales bacterium | reverse complement strand
CGTGCGGCAGGTGAAAGATTCCGAGTCCAGCGTTCTGGTCACGCTTTCGATGTGGGCGGGGCTTGCCAAACAAATTCAAGAGGGGAGCGGCGTGCCGCATATCGTGTTGACCGACCCTGCGGAGTATTTGTCCCTGCCAAAATATTTGATCTCTTCGTGGCGCAATCGCGGATACGGCTTGCAGAACGCCTTGCGCTGGCGAGATTGGCTCGGAGACAATAGCAATAAATCGCCGACGGTTGAAGTTGCGCCGGACGATCTGGCGGTGATCCAATATACCGGCGGCACAACGGCGCAATCGAAGGGCGTGATGCTTTCGCATCGCAATCTCGTGGCGAACGCCTTACAGACCCGTCACTGGCTTCCCGAAGCGCGCGAGGGGAAAGAGCGATTCTTGTGCGTCGTTCCGATCTTTCACAGTTACGGCATGACTACGGCGATGAATGTGCCTGTGTCTGTCGGCGCGGCGATGATCCTCAAAGCGCAATTCCAAGTGCTGGATGTGTTGAAAGCCATTAAACGCTACAAGCCGACCATCTTCCCCGGCGTGCCGAACATGTATCGCGCTATCAACAGTTTCCGCGGCGTGCGCAAGTTTGGGATCCAATCCATCAATTATTGCATCAGCGGCTCCGAGCCGTTGCACGTGGAAGTGCAAGAGGCGTTCGAGAAATTGACGAAGAGTCGCTTGGTGGAAGGCTACGGCTTGACCGAGACCTCGCCGGTCACGCACGCGAATCCATTGGGCGACAAGCGCAAGGTCGGCACGATCGGCGTTCCGCTCCCATCTACAGAAGCAAAAGTATTAGACCTCTCGCAAAAAAATAAAGAGGTGAAGCAAGGTCATATTGGCGAACTCGCCGTGCGCGGTCCGCAGGTGATGATGGGGTATTGGAAAAACCCGAAGGCAACGAAAGAAGTTTTAACCGAAGATGGATGGTTGTTCACCGGCGATATTGCCCAGGTAGACGAAGATGGATACGCCCGCATCATCGCGCGCAAAGCCGATATGTGGTATCCCAACAAACTCAAGAAACAACCGGCGTTTCCACGCGACGTGGAAGAAGTGATCTATGAAATTCCGCAAGTAAAAGAAGTGGCGGTCACGGCGATAGCGGGCAACCCGTTTGCGTTCGTGATCGCCGGTCAGGAACGCCCCACGCCCGCGGCGGTCATTGCATATTGCAAACGACGGCTTCCTGAATACCTTGTTCCGCGCTTTGTAGTCTTTATGGATGAATTCCCCAAATCATATATCGGTAAAGTGTTGCGGCGCGAATTGGCTCGGAGATATGAAAAGCGCCTCTGATTTTGAAATTCCTACAACTGCAAATTTTGTCCAACAGGGGAGCGGCTCGCCGGTCATTTTGATTCACGGTCTTGCGGCCTCGCTTCACGATTGGGACGATCTGACTCCCGCGCTCGCGGAAAACGGATACGCTTCATACGCGCTCGACCTGCTCGGTCATGGCGACAGCCCCAAGCCCGATTCGCGCTCCTATCATGTGGATTGGATCTTCGACCACTTTTCACAGTGGATGGAGTCGCTTCGACTGACCGAACCCGCGATCCTTATTGGACATTCGCTCGGCGGATTCATCGCGCTGGAGTACGCGCGCCGTTTCCCCGCGCGGACGGGCGGCTTGGTCCTCGTTAGTCCGTTTTATTCGCGCTCCCAGCTTCCTCTTCTCCTCCGCCGCTCGTATAGCAGTATCGGCTTGCGTCAAATCATCGTGAGGCGAACGCCGAAATGGCTCTTCCGCATCATCGTGGATATAACCAGCGTGGCGATGGGTCATAGTTCGGGCGCGTTGCATTCCCTGCCCGAACATATCCGCGCGCAAACCGCGCTCGATTACACGCGCACCGCGCCCGGCGTGTATCACATCCCAAACGAAATTTCCGATAGCGCAAAATTTTTATCGGATATTGTTTCCCCAACTCTTGTTGTGTGGGGCGATCACGATAAAACGCTTGCGCCTGATTCGTTTCCGAAGTTGGTTGAGATGATGCCGCACGCCGTTGGAAGATCAATTAATGCGGGGCATGTGCCGCATCAATCCGACGCGGAGGAGTTCAATCGCATGGTGTTTGAATTTTTGCGAGGGATCATGTAGGACAAATTGCCAATTTGTCCTACGTTGCAGGGTGGGATAAAGCCGAGGAAACCGGGACAACTGTCCCTGCGAGAAGAGGCGGAGTCGAAGTCTCGCGTTGGATTTGCCCTCTTGAGATTTGTCACGATATTTTAAGGAGAATCCCTTGAATTGAAAAATCGGTTATGCTAGAATTCGGTTTGAAAATAACCAAATATGAGGGAATGCAGGGCAATTACGCCCATATTTGGCGGCAACAAATGTTCTAAATATTGGAGAGTTTATTCGTTCATGCGGTGCCCATACTGCCAACATCACGACTCTAAGGTGCTAGATACCTCCCATGATAACCACGGAGGAATCCGCCGCCGCCGCGAATGCTTCAAATGCGGACAGCGCTTCAGCACGTACGAGCGTCCCATTCTTGCCACGCCGCTGTTGGTCAAGCAAGATGGCACGCGCGAAGAGTTTGACCGTGAAAAGTTGGCGCGCGGCGTTCGCATCTCGTGCGCGAAGCGACCCGTCTCCGCCGCCGACATCGAGCGCATGATCGGACAAGTCGAATCTCAATTGCAAAAAATGGGCAAGTCTGAAGTTTCCTCCCGTATCGTTGGCGACCTTGTGATGAAAGGTCTGAAGGAGTTGGATCAGATCGCGTACATTCGTTATGCGATCGTGTATCTCGGGCTGGACGACCTCCAGTCTATTCGCAACGAAATCAATCATTTACTCGAAGGCTAATTTACCGACAACCATCATTCCGCAGTGGGCGGAGTGTCAGTGGTTGTCGGATTTTTTGTCGAAATTAATAACTGACTACGCAATGTCACCCTGAGCGCCAGCGAAGGGTCTCGATTCTCAGTCGTAGAGATGCTTCGCTCCGCTCAGCATGACACTGCGGAAAGTTCACAAATCACTTTGAGGAGAGTGCGTCATGGCTACCAAAGCAGTCACGAAAACCGAACAAGCAAAAAATGGGTTGCTTCCCACGCCGCCCATGCCTGAGGGATTACCCAAGGCAAACCTCACCGACAACGCGCGGCAAGTGTTGATGAAGCGCTACGTCCGCCGCGGGGATGATGGCAAGCCCGCTGAAAACGTGGAGGAGATGTTTTGGCGCGTGGCGTATCACGTCGCAAAGGTCGAAGCGATGTGGGACGCCGACATTCAAGCGCGGGCGATCCAGTACTATCATTTATTATCCAGCAAGAAATTTTTTCCGAACTCGCCGACGTTTACAGGCGCGGGGACTCCGCTTGGTCAGCTGGCGGCTTGTTTCGTGTTGCCTATCACCGATGATATGGGACGTCACAGCGCGGGCATCTTCCAAACCTTGCGCGATGCGGCGTTGATCCAGCAGACAGGCGGCGGCAACGGATTCTCATTCTCGCGCTTACGTCCGCACGGCGCGATGGTGCAGACCTCAGCGGGTCAAGCAACTGGACCTGTGGGATTCCTCCGCGTGTACGATCATGCGTTTGGTGAGATTGCGCAAGGCGGAACAAGACGTGGCGCGAATATGGCGGTCCTCCGCGTAGATCACCCCGATGTGGAAGATTTCATCACCTGTAAGATCAACGAGAATCAAATTACTAACTTCAATATCTCTGTTGGCATCACGGATGCGTTCATGCGCGCGGTGAAGAACGACGAAGAATGGGAGTTGCGATTCCCTGACTTGAAAGAGATGAAACAAAAAGGATTCGGCGGCACGCTCGAACAAGCCGAAGCCGCGGGGATCACGATTCACACGTACAAGAAAGTGAAGGCGCGCGAGTTGTTCGATAAGATCGTCAAGCAAGCGCATCACAACGGCGAGCCTGGCGTGTTGTTCCTCGACGCGGCGAATAGACAAAACCCTGTCCCACAGCTATATCAACTTGAGGCAACAAACCCATGCGGAGAACAATGGTTAGGTCCATACGAAAACTGCTGTCTCGGTTCGGTGAATCTCAACGAGCATTGTGGACCCGATGGAACCGTTGATTGGGAATTGTTGCGCGAGAGTGTTGTGACTGCAACGCGCTTCCTCGATGATGTTGTCGAAGCGAACGCGTATGTTCCCGCAGTGCCGCAATTAACCGAAGCCGCGCACAACGCGCGACGCATCGGTCTCGGCATCATGGGTCTCGCGGACTTGATGTATCACGTGGGAGTCCGTTATGGATCGAAAGAGGGGCAGGAGTTCGGAGCGCAGGTGATGGAGTTCGTCCGTTATCACGCGATGGTCACAAGTGTCGAGTTGGCGAAGGAGCGCGGCGCGTTCCCTGCCATCGAGGGAAGCATCTACGACAAGAAAAATATGAAGTGGGCTCCGCCGAAAGCGTTGGTCAAGCATCAGAATAACTGGGGCAAGCCGAACGTCGAGTGGGAAGCGGTGGCGGATGGAATCCGCAAACATGGAATCCGCAATGCCGCGCAGACCACGGTCGCGCCGACGGGGACGATCGCCACA
>JAJTXU010000246.1 GCA_021462845.1 Anaerolineales bacterium | reverse complement strand
TCTTCATTTTTTCCAACCGTTGAAATTTCAGGGATGGTATAAATGCCATACGGGAAAAGGTCGGGCGCGCTCTGGGTTGGGATGCCAAACGCGTGACACGCGGCGAGTCGTCCCTGCTCCATGGAGGTGGAAGCCAGCGAGGGAAACCCGATCACGTCGCCGACCGCGTAGATGTTCGGCGTTTTCGTCTGGTATCTCTCATTCACTTTGATCAAACCGCGTTCGTCCATTTCGATTTCCACGGCGTCGGCGTTGAGCGATTTGGTCGCGCCCGTTCGCCCGATGCTGTACAGCGCCATCTCGGTGACAATTTGTTTTCCGCTGGCGAGCGTGATCTTCACGCGCTCTCCCTGATCGTCACGGATCGGTTCAAGGTCTTTCACTTCTTCACCGAGCCTGAAGATCGCGCGTTGTTGATTCAGATGATACGTGAGCGAGTCCATGATCTCCGCATCCACAAACGTGAGCAGGCGGCGGCGCTTGTCGATCACCGTGACGCGCACGCCGAGCGCGGCGAAGATGCTGGCATATTCCAACCCGATCACGCCCGCGCCGACGACTGCCAGCGTGCGCGGCAGTTGATCCAATTGGAGCAGGTCGTCGCTGATCAGGATGCGCTTCCCGTCGAAGGGGATGTGTTCGCTTCGTGTGGCAGATGTCCCAGTGGCGATGATCGTGTTCGCCGCGGTCACATCCCGCCAGCCGTGTTGGTCAACCGACATGAGCCGAATCGTGTGGGCATCCAAAAAAGAGGCTTCGGCGGCGATCAACTCGACGCGATTGCGTTGCAGTTGATGACGGACGATATCCAGTTCGTGCTGAATGACGTGGTCGGTGCGATACAACAAGTCCGCCATCGTGATGTTCTGCTTCACCGCGTACGACGCGCCGTACAAACTGTGTTCTCGATACCCCGAAAGGTGCATCACCGCTTCGCGCAATGTTTTGCTGGGAATCGTTCCCGTGTTGATACAAACCCCGCCCAAGATCGTTTTTCGTTCGATGACCACGACGCGTTTGTTCAACTTCGCCGCCTGAATCGCCGCGCGCTGACCCGCAGGTCCCGAACCGATCACGAGCAGATCATAATCATAGTCTGCCATGGCGACCTCTGTGTCGTACGTTGTTTTCGGGAGTGGCGACTGTGGTGTGTGAAGCCACACCGTTTGCGCCGCGAGACGGCAGAGCGCGCAGAGATTTTGAGATTTTCTCTCTATGCTCTCGGTGATCTCCCCTGGCGCCGCCCGCCAGGGCAGGTGTGTGGCAAAGAAAACTTTTACACACAGGTTGCGCCACTCCCTTATTTTCCCGGATTATAGTCGCGTTGAACGTGGATTCAAAGGCTGCGTAACGCATCGAGATAAAATGTTACCGAGAAAGTTTCCAAAGCAAGGCAGTTTACTGGTCAATCTGGCGCCGCAGTTGAGCGGGATTGAGGTGGAGATATTCGTGTCGCTGGAAACTTCGATCAGACTCAAGCCCCATAGACTTCCAACAATTCCACCCTCGCCTCTGGCGTAACGACCATCACATAATCGCGCATATCTTGCAGATGTGACATTATCAACGACTCGTCGATTCCCGCTGGCGCATAGACCGTGAACACGACATTCCGTGTGGATGCGGCGATCTGCGTCCGCTGGTCGGGACCGTAGATGATGTTCGAGATGATTCCCGCCTGATCGCTGATCGCCATATCGCCAGCCTTGACGATTTGAGTCTCACCGCGCATGATCGTGTAACTTTCCGTCCCTTGCGTGACGTCGAGAGTCAGCGGCAATTGCAGTTTGTCGAGATCATGTCCCGCCGTGAGGAGCATGTTCTTCACCTCTGCCATAAACATGCACTCGACCAAGGACGCTACGCTTGGAATAGACTTTCCTTTCAGAACAATGGATTCCAATTGCGGTTGAACGTGATAGGTCTTCTTGAATCTCTTGTAATATTCCGCATAGACTTGCAAAACGGGATGACTTGCAATCGCGGCGCGATCCTGTCCTGAAAACTGGGAACGAAGGCGCTCCTCGAGTTCTGTTTTCCGTTTTTCGAGTTCGACGTGGTGAGCGGGATTGGATACGTTGCGCATGACCAATATCCCTGCGTGGGCGGAGGGGAAGGAGGAGAGCCAAGTAGTGGTTATATTGAACATTTTTCAATTGTAATCTACGGAGGATTCTATAACTTGACTCAACGATACTATGTCACCCTGAGGGAGCGGTGTTCGCGACCGAAGGGTCTCGATTGTCACGCAAGAGACCCTTCGCTATCGTTCAGGGCGATACCTCGTTTATTGCCTGTACATCATTTCTGATATAAAATCGAACAATCATGCAAGCCCTCAACTGCCCCAACTGCGGAGCGGCGCTCCCTCAAAAATCCATCAAAGCATCGGACTTGGTCTCGTGTGAGTTCTGCGGAACAAGTTTCCGCGTGCCGAAGACTCTCACGCCCGAACCCGATATGGGAGACCTGATCCTCGGCGCGGATTTCAGCAGTAAGACCATGCCAGGCTGGGAAGTGATCAACGAGGAACTGCTCACTTTCCACAAAGGGAAACCGTCCGAGTTGCGCGGAAGTTATAAGCCCAGCCCCAATTCTTATTATGTGTTGAAAAGTTCGGGATTCTTGGACGACTTTGATGCCAGCATCAACATGAAATTCACGGGCGGCGACGAAAACATCATCCGCGCGGGGTTTTATCTGCGCTTCTCCGATAACGGCGGATACGCGGCGCTTGTCTCGGTATTGGGATCGTACACGATTGGCTATTACAAAAAAGACGAGAAAAACGAATTGAAATGGGAAGATTTACTGCCGTGGGCGAATCACACCGCCCTGCGAGCAGGGATGAACGAAATGAATCGCCTGCGTGTCCTCTGCGACGGGCAAAAGTTCCGCGTCTACTTGAACGGGGTGCTGGCGACTTCCTTCAAGGACGATCAATTCAAGCGCGGCAAACTCTATCTGGCTGTCGTCCCGACCGAGAAATCCACGTTGGATGTTACCTTCTCTGATCTGCAGTTGAGGGAAATCCTTAAGTAATTCGATAGACTCGAATTTTACTTGCGCAACAACGCGCGTCCCAGCCTGATGCACCAGATAATATATATAATCCCTCCAAGCGCGTTCAAACCAGCAATGTAGAGATACCAGGGGACAGTCGTTTCCGAGTCGAAACCTGAAAATATCCCGGGAAGTACGGCTAATCCAGTAACCATCAGTGCGCCCGCGACTAGCCCCCAAATATTCAGGTTACGATTCAAGAAGTTATTTTTCAGCATCGAATAACTGAATACCAGTACCCACAGACCGATCAACGCACTGCCTGCCGAGGAGTACAGCCCTGCAAGAACCCAGCCTGTGATCTGTGAGATCACAAGCACAGAGCCAATTACCACGGTGATAACACCTACCCACGCAAGGACGATTCCCACTCGAAAGAGTGACGGCGATGTTGTGCGGTGTTCAACAAACAACATCCATGCCAAAATTCCGCTGAAAATTCCTGCCAAGCCGTTGAAGATATCGTTCAGCGTTCCGAACGGCTGCCCCACCGCGAAGAAGATGATCAGAAGAATAGCCGCGAGGATGTATGCGAAACCTGTTGTGATAGCCATCCTGCCAGTTATCGCGGAAGAGGAACTGTTTGCGGTCATGGTATCTCCTGTTTTCTAGAACTCGTGAATGCGATTATAAATCTTTTATACCACATCAGACTTTCATTAACCTCCCCCTTCGTCCAGTTGCGGATTTAGTCCGATGGTCTTATAGTCGGACAATTCTCTAATTCTCCAATTCTCTAATCCTCCAATTCTCACAGACTGAATAAGTCTCCAGTCTCCAGTCTCTAATCTCTATTTACCAATTACTCAGGAGCAACCATGCACTACGGCTGGTGGATGTCCATGCGTCAGGGCGACGAAAAGCCCAAAGTAACGAAACAACTTCTCTTGCGCGTCCTCACCTACGCGCGCGGATACTGGTGGAACATCGCGGGAATGCTTGTGACGATCCTCATCACGACGGGGTTATCCCTGCTCACGCCGCTCATCTTCCGCAACATGATTGACGTGGTGATCCCCGCCAAAGATGTGAACCGACTCGTTTGGCTCGGCGTGGCATTGCTTGCGATCCCCGCGTTGACGGGCGTTGTCAATGTCTTTCAACGCCGTCTAAATTCAACTGTGGGGGAGGGCGTGATCTACGATCTGCGCTCAAGTCTCTTCTCGCGCTTGCAACGCATGTCATTGCGCTTTTTTACCAACACAAAATCGGGTGAGTTGATGTCCCGACTCAACAACGACGTAGTTGGCGCGCAGAACGCCATCAGCAATACCATCGTCAACATCGTCACGAACTTGATCGAAGCGATTGCGTTGCTCATTGTTATGCTCACGATGCAATGGAAATTGACTCTCATCAGTATTGTGATCCTGCCGTTGTTCATCATCGCCGCGCAACGGCTCGGCAACACACTGCGTGACATTGCGCGTCAAGCCATGGAGACCAACGCGCAGATGAACGCGCACATGAACGAGACTCTCAACATCGGCGGCGCGTTGCTCGTCAAACTTTTTGGG
>JAJTXU010000245.1 GCA_021462845.1 Anaerolineales bacterium | reverse complement strand
AGCGACTCGCCCGTGATCATCGCTTCGTTCACATCGGACTCGCCATCTGCCACCACGCCATCGGCAGGGATACTCGCCCCAGGGCGGACAAGCACGAGATCGTTCAACTTCAACGAAGAGGCTGGCATGGTGTGAACACTGCCGTCGGGCATGATGTGTTCGGCGGTGTCGGGCATCAACTTTGCCAACGCGTTCAACGCGCCCGAAGTCTGGCGGACACTGCGCATCTCGATCCAATGCCCCAAGAGCATGATGTCAATCAGCGTGACCAGTTCCCAGAAAAACCCTTCACCCAAGTTGAAGAACAACGCGGCGAGACTATACACAAACGAGACCGAGATCGCCAACGAGATCAACAGCATCATGCCAGGCTGGCGGTTGCGAATCTCTGGGACAGCCATTTGAATGAACGGCACGCCGCCATAGACGAAAACGATCACCGCAAACAGCGCCGCCACCCACTGACTGCCCATAAATTCAGGCATTCTGAATCCAAACCACATTTGGAGCATGGGCGTGTACAGCAAAACGGGAATGCTCAGCGCCAACGAGACCCAGAACCGTTTGCGGAACATGTCTTCATGTCCGCTGTGGTCTACGTGACCCGCGTGTTCATCCGCCTTACCCATTTCATGCGCACCATGCTGGCTGACTGGCGCGGCAGTGTGAGTCATGTGGTTGGCGTGTGCGTCCGCTGTTGGCTTGGGATGAGCATCATGTTCCATTTGGGAATGGTCATGGTGCTCGTGTTGGGTGTGAGAGTCTGTCATTTTGCTTTACCAAAAGCATTCGTAGGGCGGATTTTCAACCCGCCAAATTCGTTGCTTGGTGAATGCGTCAGGCTAAAAGCCTGACCTACACATATCTGTTTTCGCCTTACAGCGTGATCAATCCCTCGGCAGGATAATTAATTTCTGAGAGCAGCGCTTTGATGCTTTGCTCACTGGCGGGTGTGTCGAACGTGATCTGAACTTTCTTGGTGTTCAAATCTGCCTTCACTGCCTGCACGCCTTGCAACTCCCCCACTTCCATTTCAATGGTGTGAGTGCAGTGGTCGCAGTGCATCGCGGGGACGGAATAGGTAACAGTGGTCATGGTTTTCTCCTTTTGGATGGTTAGAATATATTTGTGATTAACCGCGAAACCGTACTTCGCGGATAAGCGCAGAAAAAAGCAAAGATCGCTAAACCTTCGAAGACATCTCAAACACTTCGGTGATTTCCTTCAGGACCTTCTTGCGTTCCTTTGGATCATTGCCATTGATCGCGTCGATCACGCACGAATTTAGGTGATTTTCCAAAATCTGCGCGCTGACCTTGCTCAACGCCGCATCCACCGCCTGTATCTGGCGGATAACGTCAATGCAATAGGCGTCCTCTTCCACCATGCGGATGACGCCGCGCAAGTGTCCTTCGATGGTTTTCAAACGGCGGAGTGTGATTTCGGTTTCCATCATTTCCTCTTTTTGCAGACGGCGGGTTCCGTCTCACTCTTACCCCCCCCAGGGGGGTAGGGCTGAATATACTCCGCCAAGGTTGATCCGTCAAGGAATCTGGGCGCGAAAATTATCATCCGCATTCATGACATCTGTCACTTATCGGACACGCCCTTCCAAAATACACTCGTATCGAGGATTTTGAATGTCCGAATTATCGG
The DNA here is from genome assembly GCA_021462845.1 of Anaerolineales bacterium. Taxonomy (GTDB): domain Bacteria; phylum Chloroflexota; class Anaerolineae; order Anaerolineales; family Villigracilaceae; genus Defluviilinea. Next base: position 2,936 of record JAJTXU010000245.1, on the reverse strand, counting down.
AATGCCACACTGTCTAACCCGCTTCAAACTAAGGAAGGTAACTATGCAAATCACCCGCCAAGCCGACTACGCCACGCGAGCCATTTTATACCTTGCGCGCGCGGGAAAAGATCAACGGATCTCCACCAGCCAGGTTGCCAGGGAACAGAAAATTCCGCCTTCTTTTTTGGCGAAGATCATCTCACAACTCTCTGTGGCTGGGTTACTGCATACCTCCCGGGGCGCCCGAGGCGGCATCACGCTCGCGCGGGAGCCGGACCAAATTTCCCTTCTGGAAGTGATCGAGGCGATCGACGGTCCCATCCAACTTAACATGTGTGTGGAAAAATCGGGCGCGTGTTCGTTCGACGAAACCTGCCCGATCCGCCCTGTCTGGTGTGACGCCCAGAATGAATTGGTCTCCAAACTCAAGAACACCACGTTTGCTCAGTTATCTCCCTAGCGACATCTATTAGAGCATACAATGAACCTCACAATGTGGCGAAAAGCTCTCACAGTAATCCCCGATGTATCCAAGCAGGAATGGGACGGTCTGGATATTTTCTCAAAATGGCTGATCTCGACCCGCGCGGCTGTTCTTGTGATGACCGCCATGTCTGCGGTTCTCGCCGGACTGTTTGCCTGGCGCGCCAACTCGTTCGAGTTTGCCCCGTGGGTAGCCCTCACCGTCGGGCTCATCCTCGCCCATGCCAGTAACAACCTGCTCAACGATCATGTGGATTACTCTCGCGGGGTGGATCGTCAAAATTACTTCCGCACCATGTATGGTCCTCATCCCCTCGAGAACCAATTACTTAGCCGAAGACAACACCTCGCATATTTTTTCGTCACGGTTTTGCTTGCTTTTGCCTGTGGGCTTTACTTAATCTGGCAAACCAACTTCGACGCGATCACATGGATGTTGCTTGGCGCGGGCGCATTCTTCCTGTTGTTCTACACCTGGCCCCTGAAATACATTGCCCTCGGCGAGATCGCCGTTTTTCTCGTGTGGGGTCCGCTCATGGTGGGCGGAGGATATTTCGTCATCACACATACCTGGGATTGGAATATCGTGATCGCCAGCGCAGTGTACGCTCTCGGTGTCACAACGGTCATCTTTGGCAAGCACATCGACAAAATGCAGCCAGATCGGGAAAAACACATCCATACCCTGCCTTCGCTTCTCGGAGAGAATGCCTCTCGATATGCTGTTTTGGGAATGATGATCCTCCCTTATCTGATCGTGATCTATCTCGTGGCAACCGGCGCGTTTTCGCCAGCGCTTTTGATCGTCTTGTTTGCCCTTCCCAGGTTCAAACAGGTTGCCCCGGCGTTTCTTCAGCCCAAGCCCGAAGAGCGCCCGGAAGGATTCCCGCAGGGCCAGGGCGGCTGGCCTCTTTACTTCGCGCCGCTCGCGTTTTTATACAATCGTTCGTTTGGTTCGCTTTTTATTCTTGGCGTCTTGGCGGATGTGGTTCTCCATAAGTTAATCCTCTAAACATCCGCGCAGAAGGCACGTTTGGCATGGTCAAAAATATTGTCAACGGCGTGTCCGGGCTCATACACTACAAAGGGGGTGTGGCGCACTATACATTTCTAATGCACCGCATCTCGGGGCTGGGCGTTTTAGTTTTCCTAAGCCTGCATATCCTGCTCGAATCAACGGCTCATTACGCGCCGCACCTATACGACTTCCTCAACGCCGGCTTACGCACTCCCGCCGGGCTTGTTACTGAAATGATCATGGCGTTCCTGGTCATTTTTCATGGGGTAAACGGATTTCGCATCGCCTACTTTGATCTCTTTCATCCCAATTTATGGACGCCTCGTCCCGCCCTTCATTCTGTTCGCGCCACCTGGATCATTGCCATCCTCCTCTGGCTTCCAGCCGTCATCATTATGGCGCTCCATAGTTTCCACATACTCTAGCAAAATTATGACAACAAACCGCCGCCTGCGAATCAAGCCCACTTTCGATACAACCGCATGGAAATATATGCGCCTGAGCGCCATCCTGCTAATACCGATGGTGTGGTTCCATACGATCTTTACCACCATCATCATCGGCGCGGAAAATATCAGTTTGGGCTTGGTGGCGGCCCGCTGGGCAACCATCGGCTGGCGCGTCTACGACATCCTATTACTGGCGTTCGCCTTCTCGCATGGCATCACCGGACTGAGGCAGGTCTTGTTTGATTTCGCGACCAGCACAACCGCGCGAAAAGCGCTGAATATCCTCCTGCTCCTATTCTGGCTCGCCCTCTCCGCTGTCGGCATGCTCGGAATCATCGGCGGCGTTGCAAAATAACAAACCTCCAAGGAGAAGCAACATTATGAACACCATCATTAGCCAGAATATAAAGAATGGAAGAACAGCGCCTCCAATCGTAGACTCGCGGGCAAAGGACAAGGATCAACCCGTCCCCGCAAGTATTCCGATCCCAGCCTATCTTGAAAACACCTACTGGTGGGCTTACATCCGGCCCTACGCGATCTCTTTCTTTGACCATCCGTGGATCGTCAACCTGATCCTGCTTGGCAACATGAACCAATTGCGAGACCGGGCGTTAGACGCTTTAGGCAAACAACTCCATGGGCGCACACTGCAAATCGCCGCCGTTTATGGAGAATTTTCCACCAGGCTTGCGAGCCGTATCTCGGAGGATGGCTCGCTGGATATTGTAGATGTTGTTCCCGCGCAATTAGAAAACATACGAAGAAAGATGCCTCACAATACGCCTGTTCAGTATATCCAGAATAATGCTACAAACCTGATCATGGGAGATGCAATGTACGATCAGGCGATAATGTTCTTCCTGCTTCATGAAATGCCCGATGAAGTTCGAAAACAAACGCTGAGCGAAGCCCTGCGCGTCCTCAAGCCCGGCGGGAAACTTGTCATTGTTGAATTTCACAAACCTTTTTGGTGGAATCCTCTCCGCTACCTCTACCCGATC
>JAJTXU010000244.1 GCA_021462845.1 Anaerolineales bacterium | reverse complement strand
TCTGCGCGAATTTTTCTTGTGGATTAGCGAAAATTCGTGAGGATTAGTGGATAACAGGTTCGGCTTTGATGTCGGAACTTTCTAATGCGATGACCCTACTGGCACGCTTCCACGGTACGGGAGTGTCCAACTGAGAAAGTAAAAAAACAATCTTTGCCACAGAGTCCGCAGAGTTTGCTGACCCCGCATGATTTGCCAAGCAAATCACGCTCGGGGCAGGTGAAAAAATCTCAAAGTTCTCTGTGCGCTCTGTGGCTAAACGCGCTTTGTTGGACACTCCCCACGGCACGGGTTAAAATGAAGAACATGAACGAGCGCTCATACCTTCCCGATTCAAACCGCATCGGCGTGCTGATCTCCACCGTGTTGCTTGCCCTGGCGTTGGCGCGCATCATCCAATCGCCACAGTTCGACCTCAACCTGCAACTGCCGGGTTTCTTCCTTTCCATTCCGCTAAATATTCCCATCATCATGAGCCTGCTCACCGCCGGACTCACCGCCACCGGCATGGACTGGCTCCTGCGCGGGCATCCTTCCCTCAATGGCAGGTCCACCTATCAATGGTGGATTTTACCCACACTGACAACGCTCGCCATCAGTATTCCCCTCTCCCTGCTCCCCGATGGAACACCCTGGTGGATCGGCTTTGCCGTAAGCGGAATTTTCCTCATCTTCGCTTTTATCGCCGAATACATTGTTGTCGATCCGGGCGCGCCATACTACGCCACTGCCCTGGCAGGTTTAACCGCCATCTCCTACGCGTTATTTTTTATCCTCGCCGTCGCGTTGCGTTACGGCGACTTGCGGCTCTTTTTTACCTTGCCGGCGCTGTTCCTTTTTGCCGGGTTTGCCAGCCTGAGAATCTTTCACCTCCGCTTGGATGGGCATTGGGAGTATGCCTGGTCGCTGGGCGTTGCTTTTGTATGCGTGCAACTCGCCGCGGGGTTTCACTATTGGCCCATCTCGCCAATCCAATTCGGGTTGATGATGATCGGTCCCATGTACGGGCTGACGAATCTGGCGATCAACCTGCGCGAAGAACTTCCCTCGCGCCGCGCCGCGCTCGAACCCGCCCTCGCCACGATGATCTGTTGGGGCTTGGCAATCTTCATTCGGTGAGATAATTCGCTTGTGGACTCTGCCGCTCGCCTCTCACCGGACCTGTAACTGCCTCGCCCAGCGGATACGCGGCTTCAAGGTCGAAGGCGGGCAGGGTATCGAGTCCGCGCTGAACTTATGAAATAGAGAAACTCGAAAGATTGTTACGTGTTTTTTGTTGTAGACTATGCCTGGAGGCAGTGAAATGCAAATTGCGCTCGATATTGTTGCGGTGCTCGTCGGATATCTGTTAGGCTCGATACCCGTAGGGTTGATTCTCGTCAAATTGAAAACTGGCAAAGATTTGCGCGAGGTTGAAAGCGGACGCACCGGCGGGACGAACGCATTTCGCGCGGCAGGGTTCGGAATTGGGTTTGCCACCGCGATCCTCGACATCGTCAAAGCCGCCGTTGCCGTGTGGGTTGCGCGTTCGATCACTCCAGATGCCAGTCTGGCGCACGTGCTGGCTGGGCTGGCGGCGATCCTGGGGCATAACTATTCGATCTTTCTCGCCGAGCGAGACGCCAACGGGCGTTTCCGATTGCGCGGCGGGGCGGGGGCAATGCCGGCGTTGGGCGGCGCAGTCGGCTTGTGGAGTTGGACGTTCCCCATCGTATTTGTGATCGGCGCGTTTGTGTTGTTTACGCTGGGTATGGCATCGGTGGCAACGCTGACGGTGGGACTGGGCATCATCATGGTGTTCGCCGTGCGCGCCTCGATGGGCTTGATGCCGTGGACCAATGTGCTCTACGGGTTGATCGCCGAGATTTTGTTGATCTGGGCGTTGCGACCAAACATCCAAAAAATATTCGCCGGTAACGAGCGCGTCATCAGCATCAGCCTCGCCGGTTGGTTGCGCGCGCGCAAAGAAAAAGCCGCCGGGGCATCGCAGGACTCAAAATAACCTGCGCCTGTTCTTACGGGGACATTTCATTAACGCAGTTCGTACCGAAAAATTCATTTTGCGCCCGAGCATTGCATCCTTAGCGACCGCGGCAAACAAGGGATCCTCTTTTACAAGATGAACCGGAGATTTTCATGATTCAGCCCCTCAAAGGAATTCGCATTCTTGATCTCACGCGCCTGTTGCCGGGTCCGTTCCTCACGCAACTGCTCGCCGACCTCGGCGCGGAGGTGATCAAAGTAGAGACGCCGACCGCGGGCGATTATGCGCGCCTGGCTCCCGCCGAAATGGGATTGGGCGGCTTGTTCGAAATGATCAACCAGGGGAAGAAAAGTCTGGCGGTTAACTATCGTAACCCGCGCGGACGCGACGCGTTTTTGAAACTTGTGAAAACTGTCGATGTTGTGATCGAAGGGTTTCGTCCCGGTGTTGTTGAGCGATATAAGATCGGATACGAATCACTCAAAGCGATAAAGCCTGATTTGATCTATTGTTCCCTCTCGGGGTATGGGCAGGAGGGTCCGCTAAGCCGACGCGCGGGACACGACCTGAACTATGCGGCGATCAGCGGCGCGCTGGCATTGAACGCGAAAGAGGGGCAGGCGCCGATTCCCTTCGGTGTGACCATTGCTGATTTAAGCGGCGCGATGCTGGCTGGGCTTGCAATTTTGAGCGCGGTGATCGGCAAGCAAACCACAGGCAATGGCGCGTATCTCGATATGGCGTTGTTCGACGGAATGCTCGCATTGACAATTCCCCAGGCGGGCGCGGCTCATTTCAGCGGTGTCCCATTTGCCGGGGGCACTCTCCCCCTGCAGGGCGGGCTGGCTTGCTACAATATTTATGAAACCGCGGATGGGAAGTTCCTAACCCTCGCCGCGCTTGAGCCTCCATTCTGGAACGATTTCTGCCGGGTGACCGGCAGGGAGGATTTGGTGAAACGCCAATTCGATCGGGCGATCAAAGATGAAGTGGCGGCGATCTTCAAAGCGAAGTCGCTGGCTGAATGGTTGGAAGCGTTTTCAAACACGGATGGGTGCGTCGAGCCGGTCTTGTCGTTCGAAGAGATGTTGACTCATCCACAAGTGAAGGCACGCGGGTTTGTCCGCGAAGAGAACGGCAGAGCGGTGGGGTTGAATTCTCCGTTTGTATTCGCGCGAGGCGAGGAACGTCCGGTTCCGAAGTTAGGCGAGCAGACGCGCGAGATACTCGCAGAGTTTTTCTCGGCGGAAGAACTCGACGAATTGTCGGCAAGCGGGGTGATCGGAAAGTAGCGAGGGGAGACTCGGCGAGTAATAAGTATGGCAATATTATGGACATTAACAAATAAATGCCCTAACCGTGTAGTTGGCGTTCTCTAACGCCAACGGGCGCGTAAGAGAACGCGCCCTACACGGATTACGAGATTATTTCATCAAAATTTAACCCTGGCGCGCTTCGCGGTAAACAACGCCCATATATGGTGGCAAAATGTTTCCGTGAAATACAAGATAAATCTTGCCATTTGGTCGGCTTTTGCGTGGGAAAGCGCAAAGTGAACTTTGCGGTACTATGTTTGTTAACTCATGGACTGGAGCAAGGCTTGCAAATTTCTGCGGTGCAGTTGTTCGGCAAGCCCGCCGAGGTAAACGCGGCTCTTGCCGCATGACTCGATGCTGATTTGTTCGATGAGTTCATCGGCGTTCTTGCGCTTCGATGCGGATTTCACCGATCTTTTGATGGCTGTCAGGTAATTGAGGTTTTCCTTGACCGCCGCGTCGATCTCGCCGCGCAGGATCACATCGCCGTGACCTTGCACGATGTTTTCCAACCCCATGCGCCCGATTTGTTTGATGGAGGTCATGATCTCGTCCACGTCGCCGTCGACGATGTAGGGGAGGGGCATAAAGGCGTCCCCGGCAAAGAGGATGCGGTCTTCCTCCACCAGCACAGAGATGCCATCGCCGCTGTGACCGGGCGTCGTGGAGAGGATCAGGTTCTTCTTGCCAACGCGCAGGGTGAGTTCGCCGGTTTTAAAGGTCATGTGCGGCAGGGCGATCTTGACTTGCCGCAGGGCGGGGTTTTGCCGTTTGGCGGCTTCGAGCGAGGGGATGCCGCGCTCTTCGAGCATGGCGCGACAGTGTTCGTGCGCGACGATCGTGGCGCTGGGGAAGAAGCAATTGCCCCAGGCATGGTCGGCATGATAGTGAGTGTTGATCACGTAACGGACGGGGACGTTCAGTTCGCGTTCGATGAATTCGCGGATGCTCAGGGTTTCGTCGGGCAGGGCGAGGGTGTCGATCACCACCGCCCACTGCGGTCCTGCGATCACCCCCGCTGTTACTTGCGCGTACACTTCGCTTTGAAACCAATATACATTTTCAGATACACGTTCTCGATGCATTCAAAATCCTTGTGGGAAAATTTTTCCCATTGATAGCATAAATGGATGGAAATTTCAAGTTGTATAGACTGTTTTTGCAGCCTGAATGCGATTATATTGGTGCTACCGTTTTTAACGGGGTAACTCTTTTCAAACATTTTCTACCGTACAAGTGACAAAGTTGAACCGCAAAGCCCGCTAAGAGCGCGAAGAAAACCTTTAAAACTTGGCGTTCTTCGCGCCCTTCGCGGTAAAA
>JAJTXU010000243.1 GCA_021462845.1 Anaerolineales bacterium | reverse complement strand
TTGCCGCGAATTTCACTAATTCACGCGAATTTTTAAAAAATTAGCGGAAATTCGCGTAATTCGCGGCTTGGTATTGGGGTTTTGCGTAAGTCCTAAAATCTTACGAATTCCTAACCGCTGTGCGATTCTGAATAACATTGGAGTATGATGGGCTTCAATGAATGTACGTTCCATTCTCGTAGTGGAAGATGAAGCCAGCATCGCCGAGGTTGTCAGCCTGTATCTTAAGCGCGCCGGGTTTGTAGTGCAAGTCGCCGCAACCGGCAAACAAGCGATGAGTATCTTCGAGCGACAGCCGCCGGATTTCGTCATCCTCGACTTGATGCTTCCCGAAGTGGATGGGCTGGCGCTCACACGCTGGATACGCGACCGCTCGGATGTGCCGATCATCATGTTGACGGCGCGGCGCGAAGAGGCAGACCGCATTGCAGGGCTTGAGATGGGCGCCGACGATTACGTGGTCAAGCCGTTCAGCCCGCAGGAGTTGGTGAGCCGGGTGCGGGCGGTGATGCGGCGCGGGGCGCGGGAGCAGGCAGAGGGGGCAAATGACCGGGCGATCTCCATCAATGATCTGATCATCGACCCGCGCAGTCGTGTGCTAAAACTGCGCGACTCCGAAGTAGAATTGACGGCGAAGGAGTTCGACCTGCTCTATTTGTTGATGCGTCACCCGAAACAGGTGTTCACACGCGATCAGTTACTTGAGCGCGTGTGGGGCGGGGCGCAATACATCGACCCGGGCACTGTGACCGTGCATGTGCGTCGCGTGCGCGAAAAGATCGAACTTGACGCTTCGAAACCCGCGCGATTGCTCACGGTGTGGGGCGTCGGCTATAAATTTGAACCGTAAGATGAAAACTTTTTTTTCACGAACCCCCCTTGTTGTCCGGTTACTTCTCGGCGCGGCAGTTATCGTTGCCATCACGCTAGGTATCTTCACGCTGGTGATGTTCCCGCCGATGCGGGATATTGCCAACCTGGCGTTGTACCTCAGCCTCACCGCGCTAGTCTCGGCAGTCATCGGCTATCTTGCGTATTCCCTCGGTTGGATTCACATGTCGCCCACCCTGCGTTGGACCCTGCTGGGAGGATATATTCTCGCCAGCATTCTAACGTTCTTCAATGTGTGGTTCTCGGCGCAGATGATGTTCTCGAGCCAGCACGATCTCCTGCTCGCCATCGTTTTATTAGTGTTTGCCGGCGGTATGGCAACCGTGCTTGGGTATTTCCTCTCCGGCACGATCACACAGCGCATTCAACTGCTCAGGAACGCGGCGGAAAATATCGCCCATGGCGAACTCGCCACGCGCGTGCCTGTGCAGGGTCATGACGAAGTGGCAGGGCTGGCAAAAACCTTCAACCAGATGGCGGAACAGTTAGAAGAAAGCGATAGCAAACAACGCGAACTCGAACACATGCGCCGCGACCTGATCGCCTGGGTGAGTCACGATTTGCAAACCCCGCTGACATCGGTGCGCGCTATTTTGGAGGCGTTATCTGACGGCGTGGTCGAAGACCCTGAAGCCGCCAGCCGATATTTACGCACAGCCCAACGCGACGTGAATTCGCTCTCCGCGTTGATCGACGATCTCTTTCAGATGGCGCAACTCGATACGGGGGCTTTCCGCTTGACCGCCAGAACGCCTCGCTCAGCGACCTCGTTTCAGATACGCTCGAAAGTTTCAGCGAACCCGCCAAACAACGCGAGATCAAACTTGAAGGCAATGTGGAATACAACGTGGACCCGGTCAACATGGATACGCAAGCCATTGGGCGCGCGCTCAACAACCTGATCGGCAACGCCCTGCGGCACACGCCCGACCAGGGACGCGTCAGCGTGTGGGCGCATCGCACCGGCAAAGGCATCGAGGTCACCATCAGCGACACCGGCGAGGGCATCCGCGAGGAAGACCTGCCGCACGTGTTCGAAAGTTTTTACCGCGGCGATGCGGCCCGTTCGCGCAGTCGCGGCACAGGCGCCGGGCTGGGGCTGGCAATTGCGCGCGGCATCGTGCAGGCGCACGGCGGCGAGATTCGCGTCGAGAGCAAACCCGGCAGGGGCACATTGTTCACCTTCAACATCCCTTAACAAACTTCTCAGAGGGGCGTAATCTTTTCGTAAGGAAGTTTTTCTACAATGCAGGCATCAAGGATGACGACCGATGAAACGACTCATCGCCTGTTTGATGCCCCTATTCCTACTCGGATGTTCAACCGTACAAACGCCTCCTTCGCACAGTGCGGCTGGCTCACCCGTGGATGATTCTCCCATGCTCCAACATGCCTCACTCCCCGACCTTGGCGCCGCTCCCGAACTGACCAACACCACATGGCTGAACGCGGATGCGCCGCTCCGACTGGCAGACCTGCGCGGCAAGGTGGTCATCGTCGAAATGTGGACGTTCGGCTGTATCAACTGCCAGAACGTCATGCCTTCGCTCAAAGAATGGCATGAAAAATACGCCGGTCAGGGTCTTGTCATCATCGGCAACCATTACCCCGAATTCGATTACGAAACAGACCTCGCCAACCTGCAGGATGCCGTTCAACGTTTTGAAATCGAATATCCCGTGGCGCAGGACAACGATGGAGCCACCTGGCGCGCCTATAAAAATCACTACTGGCCCGCGCTGTACTTGATCGACAAACAAGGACGTATCCGTTACGTGCACATCGGCGAAGGGCGCTACAACGAGACCGAAGAAAACATCCGCGCATTGTTGGAAGAAAATTACTAACTGATGTTACGCAGTTGAAGCCAGTCTGTTCTCCGTAACGCGACATTCATGTCGCTTTTGCGCAGAACAACCTAAAAGGAGAACCATGAACGACAAATTTAGATCCGTCCCTGTAAAATCATCCGAGATCACGCCGTATTCGCAATACATCTCGCGGCGCGAATTTCTCAAAGCCGCGGGCATCCTCAGCGGATCGGCGCTTCTGGCGGCATGCGCTCCCAAAGTAGCCGCAACCGTCATGCCGGGGGATGAAGCGCCGCCTGCCGAAGTCAAATTCGATGAATTGGGCGATCCATCCAACACCTTTGAAGATATCACAAACTATAATAACTACTATGAATTCACCACAAACAAAGAGGCGGTGGCGCCGCTTTCAGAAGATTTCAACGCCAACCCGTGGACGGTGGAAGTCTACGGCTTGGTGAGGCAACCCAAGACCTACGGCATCGAAGATTTATTGAGCAAGTTCACCCAGGAAGAGCGTATCTATCGCCTGCGCTGTGTGGAGGCGTGGAGCATGGTCATCCCGTGGAGCGGGTTCACGCTTTCGTCCATTCTGAACGAAGTGGCTCCCACATCAAAGGCGAAGTACGTGCGTTTTGAATCGGTCTATCGCCCGGAAGAATTGCCGGGGCAATCGAGTCCTTTTTACCCGTGGCCCTACCAGGAGGGGTTGCGCCTCGACGAAGCCATGAACGACCTGACCATCCTCGCCACCGGGTTATATGGCAAGCCAATGCCCAACCAGAACGGCGCGCCGATCCGTCTTGTTGTTCCATGGAAGTACGGGTTTAAATCCATCAAGGCAGTGACAAAGATCGAACTCGTGGAGGAACAACCGAGCACATTATGGAACAGCGTCGGTTCAACGGAATACGGCTTTTATTCGAATGTGAACCCGGAACGCCCGCACCCGCGCTGGTCGCAAGCATCGGAGCGGCGCATCGGCGAATTGAAACGCCGCCCCACCCTGATGTTCAATGGATACGCCGACCAAGTGGCTGGGATGTATGCCGGCATGGATTTGATCGAAAATTATTAGGCTGTTTCGCGCGACAACGCAAACGTTGCCATCCGATAGGAGGTTGAATTTTTCATTCACCCCGCCAGGCGCAAAGTGAACTTTGCGGTACTATATATACTTATGTTGAAAAAAATCTTTTCGCAGTACACCCCGCTTCAAATTGCCATACATATCTATGCGTGGTCCGTGCTGGTCATCCTTGTGTTCAAACTCATCACAGGCAATCTCTCGGCGAACCCGATTCAGGAATTGGAGCAACGCACGGGACGCCACGCTATTACTTTGCTAATCCTTTCGCTGGCTTGCACGCCGTTGAACACGCTCTTCAAATGGAGCGAATTGCTCAAACGCCGCCGCGCGCTTGGGCTGTACGCGTTCATGTATGCCACGATCCATATCATCATCTTCATGTTCGATTACGGTTTGGCATGGAGTTTTATCGTTCAAAACATTATCGAGAAGCCGTACATCCTTGTCGGGCTGGCCGGCTTCATCCTGTTGATTCCGCTTGCCGCTAGTTCGTTCGATATCTGGAAGAAGCGCCTCGGCAAACGTTGGAAACGCATTCACCAAACGATTTACTTCATCGTCCCGCTGTTATTACTCCATTATGCGTGGGGCAAGAAAGGCGACTTCTTCGCCCTGCAAGGCGAGATCATACGCCCCTTAATTTATACGGTGATCGCGGTCATTTTACTCGTTATGCGTATTTCGCCCATTCGACGGTTTCTCGCCTCCCTGCCCAGCCGCATCCTGCTTCTGGCGCGGAAGCGGGGAACGCCGCCTGAGGCGACTGTGTAGGGCGCGTTCTCTCGCAAAACATTTCTTCGTAAAATAATGGAAACATGACTTACGCAGATCGAAAACCTTTTGCCGCGAATTTCACTAATTCACGCGAATTTTTAAAAAATTAGCGGAAATTCGCGTAATTCGCGGCTTG
>JAJTXU010000242.1 GCA_021462845.1 Anaerolineales bacterium | reverse complement strand
GCGGCACGAACGGTGCGGCGATAACGACTTTCGCAAGAAGCCTACTTAAGAAACACTCGCTCAGCGTCTCTGCGACTCTGCGGTAAAATTGCGCGCAGCGAATTACAAAGTTAGGCTTGGTGTTTGATTACCTTACACAATGCTTTTTGGACGCAGAAAAACGCTGATTCCGCTGATTCGCAAGAAAGAAAATCTGCGTTGTCAGCGTGAATCAGCGTCCCGATTTTAAAAGTGTAAGGTAATCAGGCTTGGTGTGTAGCGGCTATGCGGCGGTGTATCTTGCGGCGAGCGCGAAAGGAATATTTTATGACCGACATGCTTGTCAAACTCTACGACCTGCCAGAGACGTTATCCACGTTTTCAGATCTTGTCGCGCCCGATATCACGATCCGCAAACCGATCGGCACGGAGAAATCTCTCGCCGTGAGCTGGGTGCGCGAACACTTCGAAGAAGGTTGGGCGACCGAGATGGAGGTCAGTTTTTCGCGCGCTCCCACCTCCAGTTACATCGCCCAGCACGGACGAAGCATGATCGGCTTCGCGTGTTACGACACGGCGGCGTTGGGCTTGTTCGGTCCGATGGGCGTGCTTGAATCCTACCGGGGAAAGGGAGTCGGGAAGGCGCTTCTGCTGGCTTGCCTCGTGGAAATGAAGATCAAAGGATACGCCTACGCGGCTATCGGCTGGGCGGGTCCGCAGGAATTCTATGCCAAGACCGCCGGCGCTGTGGCGATCCCCGATTCCACGCCGGGGATTTGGAAAAACTGGCTGGGCGGTTCGGAGTGACCCGATGGCAAAGATCAACATCATCACCGAAGGACGCTCAGGCAAAATTCAATACATCGAAGGCTCGTTGTTCAAAAAGAACACGTGCGAGTTCTACTGGGAATTCGGCGGAGGCGAAGCGGTTGCCATCATCTCATTTCCGAAAAACGATTCGGATTGGGATAAGCAATATCCGTGGGCGGCGGGGAGGCGGATGGAGATCGTGAAAGACATGGCGGAACGAGTCCGCCGACAGAAATCGCCCTCGTCCACGCTCAGGTGGGAAGAGGGGACTGTGTTATTAGTGAGCGGGTGATTACTTCCTGTCGTTGCGAGCGAAGCAATCCCCAATAAATTGACGTGTTCGTGAAATCTGTGGCTAAACTTTTGACATTTAAGTTCGTGCGTGATGCTCGCCGTTCGAGTCTCTCCGTTATAATTGCCGCGTCTGCTCCATGAACTTCAACACCGCGCTTTTTCTGTTTCTCTTCCTCCCGTTTTTCCTTATTGCATATTTCATTGCCCAGCCGCGTTGGCGTCCCATGTTGGGGATTCTCGCCAGCGTGATTTTTTATGCGTGGGGGAGCGCGGTCAACCTTCTGCTCATCGGGGCGTTGATCGTTGTCAATTATGGGTTGGCGCGCTTGTTCCACTCGCGATTCTCAAAATGGATTCTGCCTCTCGGACTGCTTGCCAACGTTGGCGCGCTCGCATTCTTCAAGTTGTTCACCGCCTACCAATACACGCTCTTTTTCGGACTCGACAGATTCTTCCCCGCCCGCCTAATAACCCTGCTCGATTCACTGACCTTTCCCCTCGGCTTGTCCTTCATCAGTTTTCAACTCATTTCGTATCTGCTCGACGTTCACAAAGGGACAGTGCAACCCGAAAAGAATTTCATCGCCTTCGCGTTCTATGTGTTGATGTTCCCGAAATTGCTCGTCGGTCCTATTGTCCGCTATCGAAGCATTGCGGAGCAGTTACCCAGCCCAGCCATAGACGCGGATCAAATCGCAAACGGCATCCGTCGCTTTTTGCGGGGCTTTGCGAAAAAAATATTGATCGCCGACGTGCTTGGCGTCACAGTCGACGCCGTCTTCGGCTTGCCCGCGTTCGCGCTCACGCCAGTCTATGCGTGGCTGGGATTAGTCGGTTACGCCTTGCAAATTTATTTTGATTTCTCAGGCTACACCGACATGGCGATCGGTCTCGCCATGATGATGGGCTTCCGCTTCATCGAGAACTTCGACCTCCCCTATCTCGCGCAATCCATTGGCGACTTTTGGCGGCGTTGGCATATTTCCCTCTCCACATGGTTCCGCGATTATGTATTCTTCCCCCTCGAGCGCAAACGGATTCCAGTCATCGGTCAATCGCTCAATATCCTCATCGTCTTTTTGCTCACGGGGCTATGGCATGGAGTCGCGATCAGTTTTGTCGCATGGGGATTGATCCACGGTTTCTTCATCGTTCTCGAAAATCTTTTCCTCAATCGCTGGTTGCAAAAAACAATTCAACCGATCCGCCGCCTCTACGCGCTAACAGTCATTCTGTTCGCATGGCTCGTCTTTCGTTCGCCAAGTCTTGAATACACAGTCGACTTTCTCCGCGCGCTCGGCGGCGTGGTTCAATCTCCTGTTCTGCTTCCATTTCACGACACGAGTCCGCTTCCATTCATCGAGCCGTCGTTCCTCCTTGCCATGCTCGCGGGTTTGTTGTTCGCCATGCCGTTTGGTTTTCGTTTTCAAAATGACGGTCAACGCCCCTTTGCGCAGACCTTCATAAGCGACATCCTCGTGATCGCCCTCTTCATCTTGGCGGTCGGCGTGATGGCGGCAAACGGCTTCACCCCCGGCATTTACGAGGGATTTTAGATGACGCGCCATTACTCCAAACTGTTCATCGCCCTGTTTCTTGGGATGCTCCTCCTCCCCTTGCGGACTCTCGCCCTCGACCCCTACGCCATCGAGGAAAATTTCTACCCCCGCTCGCGTCTCATCGCGCTGACGTCCGACCTGCGTCTCACCCTCGGCGACCGCGTCTTCCCGAAGGTCCTCGTCGGCGACGATGGCTGGCTGGTCTACACTGCCGAGGGCGACCTCGACGTGTACGAGAAATCCTCGTCCTTCACAGATGAACAACTGGCGCAATTTCAAGCCAACTTGGATGCGCTATCTTCAAATTATGCGGAGCGCGGCATCACGCTGATGGTGGTTATTGTGCCGAGCAAGAACACCATTTACCCGGAGCGCGTGCCGAGCCAAATCCCGCAGTTGGGAGTTGAATCAAAATTAGATCAGGTTTCTGCCTATCTTTCCGCGCATGGCAAGACTCAGATTCTCGATCTCCGCCCAGCCCTCCTCCAAGCCAAAACCGAACGGGAGATTTACCTCGCCACCGACACGCATTGGAACGACCACGGCGCGTATCTGGCATATTCTCTGTTGATGGAACGATTGAGCGCAACCTATCCGAATCTCTCCCCGCGCCCATTGTCAGATTTCGCAGAGCAATTGCTGGAGCCTGAGTCGCTCGATCTTGCCAACGTGATCGGCGCCACGTCGCTGACCGAGTCGAAACTCCGACTCGCTCCCAAGTTTGACCTTGCTGCTTCCTATAAAACCATCAACCTCGGCGGACGCAAATTATTATTCTCATATAACCCCGATGAAACCCTGCCGAATCTCGTCATCTACCACGACTCATACTTCTTCAACGTCAACCCCATGCTGGGCGAGCATTTTCATCGCGGAATCTTTATCCAAAATTTCAGCGGCGGCGGGATTTGGAATTTATCATGGGTGGACGAACAAGAACCCGACGTGGTCATCATCGAATTTGCCGAACGTTATTTGGACGACCTGTTCAAGTTCATCGACCCAAATCGTTAGCATGGCAAGGGAAGAATTGACATGAGAGATATCAAGGTCATCACATCGGGTCGCCACGGAAAAATCCAATATATCGAAGGTTTGCTGAAAAAGAATACTTGCGAGTTCTACTGGGAATTCGGCGGCGGCGAGACGGTCGCCATGATCTGGTTCCCAGCCGAAGCGGAGTGGGAGGCGCTGTATCCCTGGGCAAAAGGACGGAGGCGCGAAATTCTCGACTACGTGGCAGAGCAGACTCGCCTCCGCAAAGCTCCATCCGCGCGCATCAAATGGGATGGGGATTGTCTGCTTTTCGTGGAAGGATGAATTTTTTGCAACCATCGTACTATTTTTCTATTTGGTCGCAATGGTAGAATTGGCGCTATGTCTGAGGAGACAAAAGGCTACCTGCTCGTAGTAGACGACATTCCCGATATTCTCAACCTGCTCGATACCACCCTCAAATTCAAAGGGTATCGAGTGGTGACGGCGCGCAATGGGGAGGAGGCGCTGGAGGCGATCAAAAAGGAACGCCCGTTGTTGGTGATCGCCGATATCCTGATGCCCAAAATGGATGGGTTCAGTCTTGTCCATCGTCTGCGCATCGACCCCGTCACGCGCGACCTGCCGGTGGTCTTCCTCTCCGCAACATACGTGACGCCCGAGGATAAAGATTTCGCCGTTGCCATCGGCGTGACGCAATTCATCGAGAAGCCGGTCGATATCGCCTTATTCCTGCCGGTGATTTCCGATATTCTTGCACAAAAGGTCAAGCCTGCTCACCAGTCTGTGAGCGATTATGAATTCTATGAAGGCTATCGCAAGAGGCTCGAGATAAAAATGAGTCACAAATTGGCGCAGATCACCCGTTCGCAACATTTGCTCAATACCACCCAGTCGGAAGACGAACGGAACACGATAGCGAAATCACTGCAAGATGCCCGCGACGAACGCGATGAGATCGCCCACTTGCTCGAGCAAGTGCTTGATCGGATCGATGGTTCAAAAAAATAACGCCCCGAATGTTCGGGGCGTTATTTTTTATTCAAAGTAACACAAATTAGTTTACCGTAGTAACGACTTCAGTCGTTTGTTTTGCGGCGTAAAAGCGACTGAAGTCGCCACTACGCCGTCAGGCAATCATAGTT
>JAJTXU010000241.1 GCA_021462845.1 Anaerolineales bacterium | reverse complement strand
CGGGTGAGTTTTACCGTGGACGTTTTCATGGGGCATCATCTCCTGTCAGGAAGGATAGCCCATTATCTCAAATTTCACCCCCAATGTGAACTACACCCCTGCTGAAGTTCGCGGTTAAAAAGACGCCTTCCGACATACGTCGTTAGATAGGAATCCGGGTGATTCAACGCATATAACGCGACATAAGGTCCTATTTGACAATACTTTCCGACTGAAATGTCTCCCCCAAACAAAATGCTATGATGTCCAATAGTTGATTTATAACCTACCAACACATTTCCATGAAATTCCACGTTCTGTCCTACGAAATTATCGCCCTCTAATTTCACATTTCCCAACAAGACGTTCGAAAGGATACGGTTTTGCTGATAACGAGGATCATCTGTGCGCTCAATCAGGTCTAACGACATGCCAATTTTCGTCGCCCAATCCCGCAGCATTCGTTTCACGGGGCGATAGAGTTTTAATCTATCCAAAACTTTGCCGATGCCCATCTTTTTACTGGTCAATCAAAACGAGCTGGCTGAGATGGCCATTTAAATTCAATATCCACCAACCCCTGTACCCACCTATCCGTAAAAATTTCATCTTTATTTACTGCTGGGTCCTCTATAACCTCAAAAGACGCCGTGTCACCTATCGTATCCTGACGCCTCCCCCCGCAAAACATCTTCAATACCACACTGTACAAACCCGGGTGCAGATAATTGGGTTCGACTGGCAGATTCACAATATACTGGCCCGGATTAAATTCACCCTCATAGACCGGCGAAGGCGAAATAAAAACCTCCGCTCCTGAACGGTCATGTTTAACTCCAAAGCCAAACTGTAACTCTCTTGTGGGGCTTGATAAACAATATCCGACCTCTATCACAAAAGGGCGCCTCTTGATAAATCGCGCTTTTTGATTACCTGCTTTGTCCAAAGTTCTGACCCATTCAAATTGCGCGATTGAATTGACTATATTCGTACCACGCTTAACTCCGCGCAAATCGCAAAAACCTTCACGTTGTTGAGATTCGTGAATAGTTTCGCTCAGATAAATATCCACTACGTTGCTAGTAGTCCCAATCTCTGCCAAAATACCGGATCGAACATAAATACAATGAGAAGTCAGCCCCGTTATAGCCGCCATATTATGACTCACAAACAACACCGTCCGCCCCTCGCGCGCCACATCGCCCATCTTGCCCAAACATTTTTTCTGAAACGCCGCGTCGCCCACTGCCAGCACTTCGTCCACCAACAGAATTTCCGGTTCCAGATGCGCCGCCACCGCGAACGCGAGTCGCACATACATCCCGCTCGAATAACGTTTCACCGGCGTATCAATAAATTTCTCCACTTCGGCGAACGCCACGATCTCGTCGAACTTTTTTTCAATTTCCGTTTTCCGCATCCCAAGGATCGCGCCGTTCAAAAAAATATTTTCGCGGCCTGTCAGTTCGGGATGAAACCCCGTCCCCACTTCGAGCAGCGAAGCCACGCGCCCGTACAAATCCACCGCGCCCGTCGTCGGTTCCGTGATGCGCGACAAAATCTTTAAAAGCGTGCTTTTGCCCGCGCCGTTGCGCCCGATGATGCCCACCACTTCGCCGCGTTTCACCTCGAACGAGACGTCGCGGAGCGCCCAAATCATGTCGGAATTCGGATTGAGGATTTCGGAATTCGGAGTGCAGAATTCGGAATTTCCGCTTTCCACTTTCCGCTTTCCACCTTCCAAAATCCGCCTTCCGACATCCGAAATCTGGTCGCGCAGCGTATCGTGCCGTTTTTGCAAACGCCCGATTTTGTATTGCTTGCCGAGATTTTCGACGCGGATGGCAATGTCAGACATGAGAATGAGAAAAGGAGTGTGAACCGGAAGCGAGTTTGCGCTTATTCGTCCTTTGGCGCGGATTCACTTGAGGGCGGAGGGATTGATGATTGGATGAGCGCAATCATTTCCCCCGCTTGGCGGCGCAGCGTTTCAAAATCCGAGCCCACCTCCGAGAGGTCGTCGCCGGGATAATGCTGCGCCCAGAACTGTTCGGTCAGTGCGGCAGCCAAATCGTCAAACGCCAAAAACTGCGCATCATACGCTGCGGCGGCTTCCATCAAAGGGCCTAAATCGTGGATCCGTTCCAACTTCCAACCGTGATACAGCAAATACCCTTTGAGATACCGTTCGACGGCTTCCTGCAACAGTTCCACCGCTGAATACGAGGGTTCGCTTTGGGCAGCGAGGATGTCGGCGCTGCGCAAGCGCTCATCCGCCAGGAGAAACCAATCATACGGATTGCTCTCTTCCGTTTTCATACCAGCACCAGTCCCTTGCGGACGATTTCATCATAAAAGCCCGCCGCGCGCGCCAAGCGTTCTTGGTGACGTTGGGGCGAGACCAGGATGAGGTCGAAGGGCAGCAACGGCTCCCTCCGCGGCATCTTGCGCCACGCTTTTCTGATGTTGATTTTTTCTTGGAGCGCGCTTGACTCGACGTCTTTGATGATGAGCAAATCTATATCGCTGTCCCGGTCGGGCTGACCATAGGCATACGAGCCAAAGAGGATCACGCGCTGCGGGTGAAACTGCTCGACCAGGACGCGCAGATAGGGCAGAAAGCGGTCGGCGATGCGATGGATCGGATAACGCGGATCGCGCAGGAGCTCTTCGCGAATCGCAGACGCTGCGGTGGAATCCGACACCGCCACGCTCGATTGGGCGACTGCTTCGCCAAACGACTGCGCTGTCTTGCCGCGTGCCGGGCTTTCCCGCCTTGTCGGCGTGGAACCCGCCAGCGCAGACCGCGTCGCATGAATCTTGTCCTGTTCCATACGCCGATTATAACATATCGCTCGAATAGCGTTTCACCGGCGTATCAATAAATTTCTCCACTTCGGCAAACGCCACAATCTCGTCGAACTTTTTTTCAATTTCCGTTTTCCGCATCCCAAGGATCGCGCCGTTCAAAAAAATATTTTCGCGTCCCGTCAGTTCGGGATGAAACCCCGTCCCCACTTCGAGCAGCGACGCCACGCGCCCGTACAAATCCACCGCGCCCGTCGTCGGTTCCGTGATGCGCGACAAGATTTTCAACAGCGTGCTTTTGCCCGCGCCGTTGCGTCCGATGATGCCCACCACTTTGCCGCGTTTGACGTCAAAGGAAACGTCGCGGAGCGCCCAGATGGTGTCGGAATTCGGAGTTTGGAATTCGGAAGTTGGAGTTTGGAATTCGGAAGTTGGAGTTCGGAGTTCGGAAGTTGGAGTTCGGAATTCAGAATTTCCGCTTTCCACTTTCCGCTTTCCACCTTCCAAAATCTGCCTTCCAATTTCCGCAATCTGGTCGCGCAGCGTATCGTGCCGCTTTTGCAAACGACCGATTTTGTATTGCTTGCCGAGATTTTCAACGCGGATGGCAATGTCACTCATCCCTCATCCCTCGTTCACACCACATCCGCAAACGTTCGCTCCATCCGCTTGAACACAAACAGTCCGCTCACCAGCGTAACAATCACCACCGCAATCGAGACCAAGATCAATGGACCCGGCGCGGCGGTCTTACCGAACAATGCCCAGCGAAATCCATCCACCACGCCTGCCATCGGATTCAACGCCAAGAGCAAGTTCCAGGGCGCAGGGACTAGACTCGACGGATAAACCACCGGCGTAGCAAAGAACCACAGCTGCACAAGAAAAGGGATCAAATAGCCCACATCGCGGTATTGCACGTTCAACGCGCTCAGCCACAAACTCACGCCCAACGCTGTCGCAATCGCCATCAACAAAAAGAATGGGAGCAGCAGCCATGAAAGCGTCGGCGGATAGCCGTAGAAAAGCATCAGCGCGACGAGAAGCAAAAAGGTGATGGCAAAATCTACCAGTCCGCCCAACACGCCCGAAATCGGAATGATGAGGCGCGGAAAATACACTTTCGAAATCAAGTTCGCGCTGCCGACCAAACTCGAACCACCGCGCCCGATCGCGCCCGCAAAATAATTCCACGGCAAAAGTCCCGCGAGCGCAAAGACCGCATACGGCAAATTTTCCGAAGGCATCTTGGCGAGATTGCCAAAGATGAGCGTAAACACGATCGTCGTCGCGAGCGGCTGCAGCACGACCCAGAGGACGCCGAGCGCCGTTTGTTTGTAGCGCACCTTGACATCGCGCCACACCAAAAAATACAACAACTCGCGGTATTCCCACACATCGCGCAGTTTCAGCGCCGACCAGCCGCGCGAAGGACGAATGCGGAGATGAGGAACGGCGGGATTGGAATTCGGAATTTGGAATTCGGGAACCGAAGCTTGGAGATTAGATTTGACGCTCATGTCTTTCGAGTTCTATCATATAACGTTGAACGCGCTTTTGTATTTTTACCAATGCTTGCAAAAATCGAGACAAGCTGATTCGCTTCATCGAGAAGCCATTTGCATTCTACCGTATCGCTCATGTTCGCGTCGCTGCACAACTCAAGCCAGTACAACGCCTCGGCTGCTTCCTTTTCAACAATTCCAATTTTGTGAATGAAATCTCGCCGCGATTCGGCGCGGTTCGCCTCGCGATAATTTGCGCCAACGGAAGTGGCGGAACGTAACAGTTGATTTCCTAAAACATTTCCAATGTTATTTTTTGGAAACTCGCCCGCAAATCGAATTACGCGCAAGGAAAATTGTTTTGTCCGCTCCTCCAACTCATTCTTCGCCACAACGCTTTCCCCTCTCCGCCTTCCCCTCTCCGCTTTCCCCTCTCCGCTTTCCGCTTTCCCCTCTCCGCTTTCCCCTCTCCGCTTTCCGCTTTCCCCTCTCCGCTTTCCCCTCTCCGCTTTTCCCTCTCCGCTTTCCCCTC
>JAJTXU010000240.1 GCA_021462845.1 Anaerolineales bacterium | reverse complement strand
GGCGGTGCGCGAAGGGTTGGTTTGAGCGTGGAGGCGCGTAGGGAAATCCCTACGCAAAATAGGGAAATCCCTACTTGATTTGTCGCCGTACTGCGGATATTCTTTGATTGCAAATCTATTCAATACCCACATGGAGGTACAATGACCCGAAAACTTTTCTGTGAGCTCTTCAGCCGTCGGAAATCTCGTTTTCTCGCGATTGGCGTCGCGGTAATCTTGACGCTTGGTTTGAGCCGAACCGGTCTCGCATGGACCTTTCTCGGTAATTTCAATCCCACGACGGCTTGGTGGGGACCGAACGAAGGTGAGAAATATGGTCAAATTGTGGATGATGGCGGCATCAATCGCTATATTGATGTTGATGCAGAGAGTATTTGGTACGCCGAAGACCGCCTCGCAGAACTTTGATATGATTTTGTCAATACCGCGATTGTTTTTCATGCTTTTCGCAGAAACAGCAATTGTTATGTGGACGTGACCACGACAGGTTACTGGTGGACCGATATACCTGAAGCGTCCCCCGTATTCAAAACGGCGAATTGTCCAGGGGAAAATTTCATTGGGAACAATGAGATGCGGATTTGGATCAATCCGTTCCGAATCAATTCGGTGACTCGATATTTTGGCGGGGCAGAATACAAAGATCGCAAACGTGAAGCGGGCGGAAACAAATCTGGTGGAGAAATGAACTATGATGCCTATTGCAGTCTTCTCAATTGTAAGCAAAACATGGGCAAGTTTTACTTTACCAAAAAGAACAAGCTGGTACAACCGTGACGAGCGAGTCTCCCGAGAGAACATCCAAGAGAACACTCCAGAGGAGTGACATGATGAATCCCAGAATTCAATTAACTCTTAGTCTGATCACCCTGCTATTTTTCGGCGTGATGGCTGTGGTTGGATTCCAGCATGCAAAAGCGGCTCCCCCTGCCCCTGAAATAATTGAACGCGAAGAGTTGCAGAACTGGCAGTATCAAGTCGTGCAAGAGTCCAAGGATTATGTTTCAGCGCGCGTTGATTATTCACGAGATTCTTATGAGGCGTTGCGCCAATATGCTATCGTTCAAGCTTCGTTGGTGCAGGGCTTGAGGAAGGATGGCATAGATCAGCTGTTTATTAGCGTGACTTTTCGTCGTCCTCTCCCAATCGTTGAATTTCGGGAATGGGCAAAGGCGCACAACATGCGCGTTGATAGTTTCATGATTCGGGTCAAGTCCCCTGATGGACGAGCAGTAACTGTGGGTGGAGTCCCAACTAATGGACAGATCGTTGAAGACGATCATTTACAGCGCATCTTGCAACGCGTCGTGGCTCACGGAGCGACTGATGTCCAAGGAATTTTCTCGGCAGATGGGGTCTCAAGTATTACATCATACTCAAAGATAAGTACGAGTAAGGAGGTGTTTATCTCCGATGTTACACGCTCGGTGATTCTCCATCGCCTTGCAAAGAAACACCCCACCATCCAGTTGCAGGCGCAGTCCATTATCATTCCATCACCTTTTTCTCGCATGGAAGAACTGGGGCTCGACAAGTTCCAGTAGATGAATTAATTTCCGATGCCCAAACATTCCCGTTGGCTCAGCATAGCACTACAAGCGGTTCTGTTCATCGGAATCGCTTTCAGTTGTCTCATTGTCTATAACATGCTGCCGGTGTGGGACCAGTTGAGCTCTACGCAAAGTTACGTTGCCGGTGGGCTGGCGCGTGGTGAGCCAGTCTCTCCCAAAATGCAAGCAGCGCTCCAACGGGGCCAAGAGCAAATGTATCCCTATTTGTGGCAACTGGGCGGCGTGGCTGGCATGACCCTATCTCTCTATTTCATCTTGCGTTTGCGCACGAAAACATCAAGACACCCCCAGCGATGAATTCCGACAGGCAATGAAGAATCCATAAACGACCATGCCACAGCGATTGTCCGTGCGCGTTTGTGCGCATCAAGTGAACGAACACATCAAAACTCTCTGGTTCCAGTCCAGAGAGTTTTTTTATCCGCGCGAGCAGTGTTATAATCTGCGCATCCCCCATGCTCGTCTTGGAACTGCGCCTCATTCTCGTTGGTGTGCTTGTTATCCTCCTCGTGAGCATCCTGCTTGCGCTTGTGCTCGACCGCCGCTTTTGGCGCAAGCCCTCCAGAGCTGTCCCGCTCGTCCCATCGGATGCCTCCGAAACGCGCCTGCGTCCATTTTTGAACGATCTCGCGCACGAACTGCGCACTCCCCTTGCAGTGCTCCTCACCCATCTCGAAGTGCAGCGTTCGCCCACCGTTCCATTGGAAACAAAACAAGAATCGCTGCGCCTGATGCAAGCCGAAGCGCGACGCATGTCGCGCATGATCTCGAACATTCTCGAACTGGGCGAATTGGAAACGCGCGGTTTGTCCGCGCCGCGTCCTGTAGATTTGCGCGCGATGGCGGCAGAGGCGCTGGCAGAATTGCAGCCGTTCGCAGAGGAACGCGGGATCGCGCTGGCGCTCGATGCCATCGAGAACGCGTACTGGGTGAAGGGTGATTCCTATCGTCTCAAACAAGCGCTGCTCAATTTAGTGGACAACGCCCTCAAGTATTCGCGTCCCCATGACCGCGTCGACATTTCCCTCGAACGCAATGACACGCGCGGAAAAATTTTGTGCGCCGTTTGCGACACGGGGCCCGGCATCGCGGCGGAACATTTGCCGCATCTGACCCGTCGTTTTTATCGCGGCGTCAGTGAAGCGATTAGCGGCAGCGGCTTGGGCTTGGCGCTCGTTGCCGCCATTCTGAAATTGCACGATAGTGAGTTGGAAATCGAAACCAAAACTAGCGGGGATACAACGGGGACGCGCGTGCGCTTTGCTTTGGATTCTGCAAATGAAATGGAAGTGACCGAATGAAGTGGACACGAGTCTTGCTGGTTGTTGCGATCGTCATAGGCCTGTCGGGCGCGCTTTGGTTATTGCCCATTCAGGGACAGGTGGTTGTGACGTCGGGCAGCGCGGAGCAAGCCATGGCATTTCCGCAAGTTCGTATCGAGCGAAAGGCGCACACAACGAATCTATTCATTACCGACAACGCCGCGTGGTCAAATGTTGGGGTCACGTTCAATGGCACATTCTATCCGGCAGCCGACTGGCAGACGAATCCGAATGGAATCGTGACCTGGCGATGGGAATTTGCGCCGAATGATTCGAACGGTGATTTTGTTTTTTATCACAGCTGTCAAGCGGGATGTCTCGAACGGACACGTTTCGCGCTGGGCAAAACGAATTCAACGGTTCAAGCCAGTCCATCGAATCCCACAAAATTATGCGTGGTCTCGGCAAATCCAGGTCGCGATTGGCGCGGGCGCAGCGGGTGGGATGGGGAAATGACGTACGCGACGTTGGCGGAGGACAAGGCAAGCGGGATTGACGAACTCGCGCGGCATGTGTATCACGCGAACGCGCAAAAATTGCGCGTGTTGGTGCGCGTGGACTATGCGCCGGGGCAAACATTGCCGCCCGCGAACGACAACGTGGCGTTGAGCCAATATCTGAATTATGTGCGGCGTCTCGCGCGCGACGCGCGTTTGCGCTCGGTCTATGGCTATATCATCGGCAGCGGGTTCAATGATCCTGCCAGCAATTCATTGGCGTCCAATGCGCCGTTGACACCACAGTGGTATGCGCGCGTGTTCAATGGTTACGGCGAGGCGGCGGCGCGCACGGACAATGTGATTCAAGTGATGCGCCAAGAGAATCCGCAGGCGCGGGTTCTAGTCGGACCCGTGCGTCCCTTCACAAGGGAGCAAGATGGCGCGAACAAGTATGCGATTGATGCGCCCTGGCTGAATTACATGAATACATTGGTCGCGCGGCTGGACGAATCCGCGCGCGCAAAAACTCTGGCCGGTTTCGGCTTGCCTGTGCCCGATGGTTTTGCCGTCAACGCGCCGGGGCGCCCGAACGCGCCCGAGCTGCAAGGCCGCGCGCCTGCCGACGAACCGCGCGTGGATTTGAAACGCGCGGCATGGAACGGCGCGCAAGCGGGTTTTCGCGTCTATCGCGATTGGCTCGATCTTATCAATGCGTATCCGACCACGCGCGGGCTGCCCGTGTACATCAACGCGACCAACACGTTTGCGCCCGATGAAGGGATTGTGCCCGCGCAAAATTATCCGCGCGGTTGGCTCACCAGCGCCTACGAGGTCATTAACGCCGAACCCCAAGTCCAAGCCCTCTGCTGGTTCTTGGATGAGGACAATTCGGCGGATGGACGTTGGGACGCGTATAGTTTGACCAAAGGTATCGGGCGCATGTACGACGCAGCGAAGGAGTTTGAGGAACTGTTGAAGAGATAGTGCGATAGCGCTGTCGTGCGATAGTGCGATAGTTGTCAGTAATCAGTTATCAGTAATCAGTACCAGTAATCAGCCTCCAGTAATTAGTCTCCAATCTCCAATCAAAAATCAAAAATGTCTTTCACCCGCGTTTTCCTCGCCGACGACCATCCGCCGCTTCGTGTTGGATTGCGTGTGCTTTTGGAACAAGGCGCCGATATTCGCGTCATTGGCGAAAGCGGTGATGGCTATGACGCGCTCGCGCAAATTGAAAGTTTGCGTCCCGATGTTGCGGTGATTGATTGTCAGTTACCGGGCTTGGAGGGCATCGAGGTCGCTGCCGAAATCAAACGACGCGGCGTGCCGACGCGCGTGTTGGCGCTGAGTTCGTTCGCGGATGAACGGTATGTGCGCGGGATGCTGGGGGCAAATGCAATTGGATATTTGCTGAAAGAAGAAGCGCCGGAGCGAATTGTGGAAGCGGTGCACGCGGCGGCGCGGGGCGAAGAATGGTTCAGCGCGAAAATTTCCAAACTGATCGCAGATTGGTCGCAAGGCAAGCATCCATACGGCTTGAGCGAACGTGATATCGTAATCCTGCGGCTCTTGGTCTCCGGCAAGT
>JAJTXU010000024.1 GCA_021462845.1 Anaerolineales bacterium | reverse complement strand
GATGGATGTGACGGGCAACATCGAGTTGCCGCAAGGCGTCGAGATGGTGATGCCGGGCGACAACGTGAACCTGACGGTGGAACTCATTGTTCCTGTGGCTCTCGAACAAGGCTCCAAGTTCGCCATCCGCGAAGGCGGCCTCACCGTCGGCGCCGGTGTCGTTACCAAGATCATTGAATAGGCGATGTCATGACGAAACAAAAGATCCGCATCCGTCTCAAAGCGTACGATCATCGCGTGCTCGACTCGACCGCCAAACGAATCGTCGAAACCGCCGAACGCAGTGGCGCGCATGTTGTGGGCCCTGTACCCTTGCCAACCAAGACTGAACGGTTTACAATACGCCGCTCAACATTCATAGACAAGGACTCGCACGAGCATTACGAGATCCGCACGCACAATCGTCTTATTGATGTTCTCGATCCCGATTCAAAGACGATTGACATGTTGATGAGATTATCCCTCCCAGCGGGTGTGGATATTGAAATAAAAATATAGTTGGTCGTACTCGAGAGTAGAGACCGCACGTTGAATCTCTGCTCTCGATTTTCGCCAGCGCAAGAACGAACCTGTCCGGGACCATCAAACCCCGAACGTCTCGTCAGATCGTTTACTGCGTTGTCCGGAGATGATGCAGCCCAAGCCCGGGCTGACAGTCTCGTAAAATCTTTTGAAGGAGAAAATTGAGCATGTTAAAAGGGCTTATTGGACGGAAGATCGGCATGACCCAGATCTTCGATGAGAAAGGCGTCGCGTATCCTGTGACGATCATCGAAGCTGGGCCATGTTACATTACACAGGTACGCACACAGGATCGGGATGGGTATGCGGCGATTCAGGTTGGGTTTGAAGAACTTCACCCTAAGAAATTGTCGGCAGGCGCACTGGGGCATTTGAAATCGAATGATCTGCCGCCGCTTCGCTTTCTGCGCGAATTTCGGTCGAAGGAAGCTGCCAATGTTGGCGACAAACTGACGGTTGATGTATTCACAGTCGGCGAAAAAGTAGATGTGATCGGCACAAGCAAAGGCAAGGGATTTGCCGGTGCAGTTAAACGCCATCACTTCGGCGGCGGCAAGAAAACGCACGGTCAATCCGACCGCCACCGCGCTCCCGGTTCACGTTCATCGGGAACCACTCCCGGCCGCGTGTTCAAAAACGCGCGAGGCGCTGGTCACATGGGGAGTGACCGCGTTACCGTCTCTGCCATGAAAGTGATCATGGTGGACGCGGAACGTAACCTGCTTGGCATTCACGGCGCTGTGCCCGGAGGCAAAGGCGGCGTTGTGATGATCAAAGAGGCGCGCAAGCAGTAGGCGCAAAGGACTTGATGAGATGAAAGTAGACGTTTTCAACCTCGAAGGTAAGAAGCTTCGCGAAGTGGAACTTCCCGCCGCGATCTTCGAAGCCCCCATTAATGTAGATTTGATGCACCAGGCATACCAGCGCCAGCTGGCGAATGCGCGCCTTGGCACGCACGATACCAAAGTCCGCGGCGAAGTTGCCGGTGGCGGCGCAAAACCTTGGAAGCAAAAAGGAACGGGCCGCGCCCGCCAAGGTTCGCGCCGCGCCGCGCAATGGGTGGGAGGCGGTCGCATCCATACTCCGCACCCGCGCAGTTATGAACAACGCATGCCTAAGAAAATGAGACATGCCGCCTTGCGCTCCGCCCTTTCTGTAAAAGCAAAGGAAGCGGGCGTGGTTGTTGTGGATGAACTGGCTATTTCCGAGCCGAAGACAAAAGTTATGATGCAGGCTTTGAACAATCTTGTGGGCGATAAGTCTGCCCTGGTTGTTCTTCCGCAAAAAGACCAGTCATATGAAGTTGCCATGCGGACGATTGGCAATCTCGAAGATGCCAAAGTGTTGCTTGCTAGTTACCTGAATATTCGCGATCTGTTCAACTATGACAAACTCGTGTTGCCTGTGAAGGCAATCGATGCCCTGACGGCGAATCTAGGATAGGAGACCGATATGCCTACTGTATACGATATTTTGCGCCGTCCCCTAATTACAGAGAAATCGAACTATCTCTCCGGTAAATTGAATCAGTATTCGTTTGTCGTTGCAGATTTTGCCACGCGCAAGTCCGTGAAGGATGCCGTTGAAACCTTATACGATGTGAAAGTAGAACGCGTCAACATCATCAACACCTCCGCCAAGCGCGGCCGTAGAATGCGAAGCCGCCGTGTATTGGTTCGTAAAGCCAGCGTCAAGAAAGCGATCGTCACGTTGGCAGAGGGCCAGACCCTGCAAATCTTTGAAGGTGTGCAATAATGCCAGTCAAAAAGTATAAACCCGTAACACCGGGCACCCGCGGGATGACCGGTTACACATTCGACGAGATCACCAAGTCCAAACCGGAACGCTCGTTGTTGGTTCCGCTTCGTAAAAGCGGCGGAAGAAACGCCTACGGACGCGTTACCGTTCGCCATCGCGGCGGTGGACATCGCCGATTCATCCGCCTAGTGGATTTTAAACGCGACAAGCGTGGCATTCCCGCCAAAGTGGCGGCGATCGAGTACGATCCCAACCGCACAGCCCGCCTTGCCTTATTGCATTACACGGATGGCGAGAAGCGTTACATCATAGCCCCGCTCGACTTGAAGGTTGGCGATACAGTCATGGCTGGCGCGGGAGCCGAAATTCGTTCCGGCAATTCGCTTCCGATTTCCAACATCCCAGTCGGCACGCTCATCCATAACATCGAGGTACAGGATGGGCGCGGCGGTCAATTAGTGCGTTCTGCGGGCGGCGCGGCGCAATTACTTGCCAAAGAAGGCGATTTTGCGCAAGTACGCATGCCTTCCGGTGAAGTGCGCCTGATCCGCCAAACTTGCTATGCGACGATCGGTCAGGTCGGTAATCTCGATCACGGAAATATCAAACTCGGAAAAGCAGGACGCAAGCGCCACAAAGGCATCCGCCCGGCAGTGCGCGGTTCGGCTATGACCCCGCGCGACCATCCACATGGCGGTGGTGAAGGACGCCAGTCCATTGGTTTACCCGGACCGAAGAGTCCGTGGGGCAAGCCCACTCTGGGTTACAAGACCCGTCGTAACAAGAAGACGAATCAGTATATCGTGCGCCGTCGCTCCAAGACGAGCCGCTAATTGAGTTGAGGTAAGAATGTCACGATCATTGAAAAAGGGTCCCTTCGTGGAACCCAAGCTGTTAAAGCGAATCGAAGCGATGAATCAGAAAAGCGAAAAGAAAGTGATTCGCACCTGGAGCCGCGCCAGTGTGATCTTCCCGCAGATGGTTGGTCATACGATCGCCGTCCATGACGGACGACGGCATGTGCCGATCTACATCACCGAAAATATGGTTGGTCACCGCCTGGGCGAATTTGCCCCCACGCGCACTTTCCGCGGCCATACCATTGGCGAGAAAGCCGCCACGCCCGCGGCATCATAAGGAATTTGAGTCATGCATGATATTCAAGCACACTTGAAGTTTCTTCCGATGTCTGCGCAAAAAGTGCGGCTGGTCGTTGATCTCGTGCGAGGCAAGGATGCGAACGACGCGCTCGAAATGCTCCGTTTTGTGAACAAAGCCGCGGCATTACCGGTGCGAAAATTGCTGGCTTCCGCGGTTGCCAATGCGGAAGAAAATCTCGGCATCAGCCGCGACGACCTGTTCGTAGCGCAGATCTTTGCGAACGAGGCTCCCACACGCAAGTGGAGGCGTTTCGGCGCCCGTGGACGTTTCAAGCCGATTCTTCGCCGCAATTCGCATATCACTGTGGTCCTGCGCGAGCGCGGGGCGTCACCGGAGTCATAAGGAGAAGTTATGGGTCGTAAAGTTCATCCGATTGGAATGCGGCTTGGAATCAATCAGGGTTGGCAGGGGCGCTGGTTCGCTGAGGGCGCCGAATATCGCCAACACCTTCACCAGGATTTTGCCATTCGCAATCTTTTGCTCGGAATCCCATCGAAGGGCGGCGCCGCTAAAAGCGCGGAAGTTCGCAAATTGCGCAAAGACCTGCCCGATACAGTGAAGAACCGTAAGGCAGGCATCTCCCGGGTAGAAGTAGAACGCTACCCCGGCAAGATCAAGGTTTCGATTCACACCGCCAAGCCTGGCATTTTGATTGGACGCAAGGGCGAAGGCGTGAAAAAGATCCGCGCGGGGCTGGAAGCGCTGGTTGGTAAAAAGGTCGACCTTGATATCAAAGAGATCGGCTCGCCTGATACCGACGCGATGCTGGTTGCGCACAACATTGCCGACCAACTCGAACGCCGTATTGCTTATCGCCGCGCCATGAAGCGCGCAATACAGCAAGCCATGAAGCAAGGTGCCGAGGGCATCAAGATCATGGTAGGTGGTCGCTTGGGCGGCGCGGAAATGTCGCGCGATGTCTGGTTGCGCGAGGGACGCGTCCCATTGCAAACCCTGCGCTCGAATGTGGATTTCGCCATCTCTGAGGCGACCACCACATACGGTCAGATCGGTGTAAAAGTCTGGATCTATAAGGGCGAAGCGAAGCCCGAAATAGAAGAAAAGGTTGAGGCGACTGAAGGCGTGTACGTCAGCCAGTAACAAATTCAGAGTCGTCTTTGAGGTAGTGATTATGTTGATGCCAAAACGTGTAAAGTGGCGCAAGCAAATGCGCGGTCGTATGCGGGGCAAAGCCCTGCGCGGCGCGGAGGTCAGTTTCGGCGAGTTCGGTTTACAGGCGCTCGAGCCCGGTTGGGTGACTGCGCGACAAATCGAAGCCGCGCGCCGCACCATCGTCCGCGAGATGAAGCGTCGTGGAAAAGTCTGGATTCGCATCTTCCCGGCGAAGCCGTTCACACACAAGCCACCCGAAACCCGCATGGGTTCCGGAAAAGGGAATGTTGAATATTATGTGGCGGTTGTCAAGCCTGGGCGTATCATGTTCGAGGTGGGCGGTCTGGATTCTGCCACGGCTGTTCAGGCGCTCAAGAATGCGCAATATAAATTCTCAATCAAGACCAAGGTCGTTGCGCGGCATGAAGGAGAACAGGCATGAAGGCTGTCAAAGCGAAAGATTTGCGTAACGATCAGCCTGGCCAGATCGAAGGCAAACTGACCGACGCGCGCGATGAATTAATGAAGTTGCGGTTCCAACAGGTAACAGGCCAGTTAACCGACACCAGCCGCGTGCGAATTCTGCGCCGCGAGATTGCCCGCATGTTGACCATTTTACGCGAGCAACAAGCCGCGGAAGCCAAGGAAGGTGAAGCATGAACAATCGTCGTCGCGTGACTGGTGTGGTCACCAGCAACAAGATGACCAAGACGGTCGTAGTCGAGGTGAAGCGGGTCTTCCGTCATCCCTTGTACCGCAAGGTCGTCCATTCGAGCAAGCGTTTCAAAGCGCATGACGAGATCGGTTGCCAGGTTGGCGATCAGGTCGAGTTGGTTGAATCCAAGCCATTGTCTCGCACGAAACGCTGGGTGGTTGAATCCATCGTCAAGCGTGAAGTGCGCACGGCAGATACCGGCGTCGCAGACTTGAAGGCGGAGGAATAAGCGATGATCCAGCACGAATCCCGTCTCAAAGTGGCTGATAACTCCGGCGCGCGCGAACTGCTCGTGATCCACGTGCTGGGCGGCTCAACCCGAAGATATGGCAGTATCGGCGATGTGGTCGTCGCCTCGGTGAAATCGGCTTCCCCGCAAGGCGGTGTAAAGAAGAGCGAGAAAGTGCGCGCGGTTATCGTTCGTTGTTCGAAAGAATGGCGGCGCGAAGACGGCTCATACATCAAATTCGACGATAACGCCGCTGTGTTGTTGGATGCCGATGGCGTAAACCCCAAAGGCACGCGCATTTTTGGTCCTGTTGCGCGCGAGTTACGTGAAAAAGGCTTCATGAAGATCGTTTCACTGGCTCCGGAAGTGCTCTAGGTTGGAGGATTAATCAGAATGAAAGTCAAGATTCGCAAAGGCGATACCGTGCAAGTCATCAGCGGGCGCCTCGAAGACAAAGGCAAGCGCGGCGAAGTCATCAACGTGATCCTCGATACGCGCCGCGTGATCGTGCAGGGTGTCAATATCCGCACCAAACACCAGCGGCAGGTGCAGACGCAATCGAACCGCAACATCAACCCCGGGCGGATTCACTTCGAAGGACCGATTCACATCTCGAACGTGATGCTGGTCTGCCCGACGTGCAAGGAACCCACGCGGGTCGGCGTCAAACGCGACGAGGATGGCGCGCACCGCGTCTGCAAGAACAAAGATTGCCAGGCGATCATCGCCTAGCCGCGGAGTATTTGAAGAATGAATAGATTACAGGAAAAATACAACAGCGACGTTGTTCCAGCATTGCGCAAATCGTTCGAATTTAAGAACGTCATGCAAGTGCCGCGCGTGGATAAGGTCGTGATCAACATCGGCATGGGCGAGGCAATGGATAACCCCAAAGCCCTCGAAGCCGCCGTTAACGATCTGACCATCATCACCGGGCAGAAACCGGTAATGACCAAGGCGCGCAAGAGCATTGCGAACTTCAAACTGCGTGAAGGCCGCTTGATCGGAACCAAAGTTACCCTGCGCGGCGATAAGATGTGGGCGTTCCTTGACCGCCTGATGACAACGGCTCTGCCACGTGTGCGCGATTTCCGCGGTGTGTCGCCTAACGCTTTCGACGGGCGCGGCAATTACACCTTGGGCTTGCGCGACCAGTTGATCTTCCCGGAGATCGAGTACGACAAAATCGACAAATTGCGCGGGATGGAAGTCACGATTGTGACCACCGCGAATAATGATAACCAGGCGCGTGCCATGTTGCAGTTGCTTGGAATGCCGTTCAGCAAGAAGGAAGCATAATTTATGGCGAAGAAATGTATGCAATATCGAGAGACCCGACGGGCGCATCCAAGCCAGGTCCGCAACCGCTGTGTGCGCTGCGGACGACCGCGCGGGTATATCCGCCGCTTTGGCTTGTGCCGCATCTGTTTCCGCGAACTCGCGTTGCAGGGCAAAATCCCCGGCGTTGTGAAGTCTTCATGGTAGGCGAGGTGATAGCATGTCTATAAACGACCCAATTGCCGATATGCTCACCCGCGTGCGCAATGCCGTGTTGGCAGGGCACGCGCTGGTTGCAATGCCGAGTTCCAAGCTCAAACTGGAGATCGCAAAGATACTCAAGGATGAAGGATATCTCGAAACATTCGAGGTGGTGGACGGCGAACCTGCCGCTCATAAGACTTTGCGAATAAAGATCAAATATGTGGGCGAACGCCGCGAGAAACGACCGGTTATTTCCGGACTGGAACGCGTAAGCACGCCCGGACGAAGAATTTACACTAAGAAGCAGGACATCCCCTGGGTGCTTTCCGGGATCGGCGTTGCCATCCTATCGACACCCAAAGGCGTGATGACCGGCGCGCGCGCCCGACAACTCGGCGTGGGCGGCGAGATCCTGTGTAAAGTGTGGTAAGGCAGGAGGTTTAAGTGTCTCGTATTGGACGATTACCCGTGGCGATCCCAGGCGGTGTGCAGGTCACTGTGCAGGGATCAGATGTACACGTAAAGGGCCCGAAGGGCGAACTGAAACGCACATTCTCGCCGCACATTGCTATTGCGATGGAGGATGGGCAGGTTGTGGTGAAGCGCAATTCGAATCACCCCGCTGAACGCGCCCTCCACGGCACCACTCGCGCAGTGATTGCCAACATGGTGCGCGGCGTCAGCGCCGGCTTTGAGACGGTGCTTGAAGTGGAAGGCGTGGGATACCGCGCTGAAATGGAAGGGAAGAACCTGGCGTTGTTTGTGGGCTATTCGCACCCAGTCAAAGTGGAACCGCCTGCCGGCATTTCCTTCGAAGTGGATTTGAAAACCCGCCAGATCAAGGTACAGGGATTCGACCGCGAAGTGGTTGGGCAAACCGCCGCTGAAATTCGCGGTGTGCGCCCGCCAGAGCCGTATCATGGCAAAGGTATCCGCTACGCGGGTGAGCGAGTCCGCCGCAAGGCTGGTAAAGCCGCGAAAGGAGCCAAGTAAGCCATGGCGAATAAATCACGATTGTTGGCGCGAACCCGCCGGCATGCGCGCGTCCGCAAACATATGGCGGGCACAGCTCAACGTCCGCGCTTGAACGTGTTCAAGAGTCTGTCTGCGATTTACGCGCAGATCATCGACGATAGCGCGGGACGTACGCTCGCCTCCGCATCCACTGTGGATAAGGATTTGCGCGCGAAAGTAAAAGGCATGAAGAAGTCCGAGCAGGCAAAAATGATCGGGCAGGCGATTGCTGAACGCGCAAAGGGCAAGGGCATCCAAGCCGTTGTGTTCGACCGCGGCGGGTTTCGTTATGTGGGTCGGGTGAAAGCGTTGGCTGATGGCGCGCGCGAAGGCGGCTTGCAGTTTTAGGTTCGTGGAGAACAAATGGCAGATTACAATAAAAATCAACAGGATTTTGAAGCACAGGACCAATTCGAAGAGCGTGTGATCGAAATTGCGCGCGTGGCGAAGGTGGTTAAAGGCGGTCGCCGCTTTCAGTTTCGCGTAACTGTTGTGGTGGGCGACAAGAAGGGAACGATCTCGATGGGTGTGGGTAAGGCAAATGCCGTACCGGATGCGATGCGCAAAGCATCGACGCGCGCCCGCAAGAAGATGAAGGTTGTCAACCTTTCCGGTACCACCATCCCGCACGAGGTGCTGGGACGCGTGGCTGGCGCAAAAGTAATGCTCAAGCCCGCTTCTCCCGGAACCGGCGTGATCGCGGCGGGCGGCGTGCGCGCCGTGCTTGAAGTTGCCGGCGTGCGCGACATCCTCACCAAATCGCAGGGAAGCGCGAATGTGTTGAACGTGGTGCAGGCTACATTCGACGCGCTCGGTCAGTTGCGATCCCCGGCGGAGGAAGCCGCGCGGCGCGGAAAGAACGTAAACGATCTTTTGCCGTTTTGGGAACGGAGGAAGCAACATGCCTAAAAAGGAATCACAGGGCAAAACAATTTTTGTAACGTTGGTGAAAAGCCCAATCGGCTATACCAAAGATCAGCGCGCAACCGCGCGGGCATTGGGTTTGCGCCGCTTGCAACAAACCATTGAACATAAAGACACGGAAGCCGTTCGTGGGATGATCAATAAGATCGTCCACTTGGTTCACGTGGAAGAAGTAGGATAGACGATGAAACTTCATGAATTAGCGCCAAACCCGGGTTCCAAAAAGAATCGCAAGCGCGTCGGTCGCGGCATCTCTGCAGGGCAGGGCAAGACGGCCGGTCGCGGCACCAAGGGTCAAGGTTCGCGCTCCGGTGAAGGCGGTAAGATGTACCGTCAGGGCGGCAACCTGCCGTTCTATCGTCGCTTGCCGTTCATGCGCGGTCAGGGATTTACCCCGCTGAATCGCGTCGACTACAACGAAGTGAATTTGGACCAGCTTTCCACAGCCTTCAAAGCAGACGCGGAAGTTACGCCTGAAACATTGACCGAAGCCCATTTGTTACGCGATCCCCGCAACCCAGTGGTAATTTTAGGTCGCGGCGAAATGACCGTAGGTCTCAAAGTCCGCGCGCATCGCGTGAGCGCGGGCGCCAAAGCCAAGATCGAAAAAGCAGGCGGCAGTGTGGAACTGATCGCCGCATCCGAGTAGGTATCCGAGGAACTTCATGGCTGAAAAGAACAAACCATCCGCTTGGCGATTTTTGTGGACATCGGAAGATATTCGCCGGAAATTGCTGATCACGCTTGGAATCCTGTTGATCTTTCGCATCGCCGCAAACGTTCCCGCCCCGGGTGTGGATCGCGCCGCGTTGGAGGCGTTCCTTCAGCAGAGCCGGTCTGGGAACTTTCTCGATTTCCTAAACCTGCTCTCTGGCGGCACAATTTCGAATTTCTCGCTTCTCTCAATGGGTGTGTACCCATATATCACGGCGCAGATCATCCTGCAATTGCTGATCCCGATCATCCCCGCGTTGCAGAAGCGCATGGAAGATAACCCGCGCGAGGGCCGCCAATGGATGGAGAAGTGGACGTATTATCTTGCCGTGCCGATGGCGATGCTTTCAGCGATCGGACAGATCAATATATTCAATTCCATCGCTTCGCAAACTATCATCCCGTTCGGCTTCACGCCTGACCTGTGGCTATCATCGCTCACTACATTGCTAGTGATGACCGCAGGCACTATGTTCGCCATCTGGCTTGGAGAGTTGATCTCAGAATACGGTATCCGCGGGCAGGGACTCTCGCTCATCATCTTTGCAGGCATCGTGTCGCAGATCCCGCAGAACATCCAGGTCATTTTGTTAGATGAAACCAATCGTTGGGTGTTGCTCGCGATCATGATAGTGGTCATCATTCTCACAGTGGTTGCTGTCGTGTACGTTCAGCAGGGGCGCCGCAATGTGCCGATCATGTTCGCCCAAAAGGCGCAAGTGTTCCAAGCCATCCAACGCGGACGGACGATTAAGACTCCTCAGCCTTTTCTGCCGCTGTTGGTGAACCTCTCCGGCATGATCCCGCTGATCTTCGCGAGCGCCATCCTGCAATTCCCCGCGATCGTGGCAAGTTATTTTGTCACCTCCGAAACTCAATGGGTGGCGAATTTTTCGACGAGCGTCGTGAACTTTTTCAATGCCAGCGGCGCAAACTCGTGGGGCTACTGGTCGTTGTATTTCCTCATGGTCGTTTCCTTCACTTATTTCTACACGACCGTCATTTTCGACCAGCAGAATTATGGCGACAACTTAAAACGCCAGCGCATTCAGATTCCCGGCGTGCCGGAAGGCGCGCCAACTCAAAAATATCTGAGCCGCATTCAGAGCCGCATTACATTGCCGGGCGCGCTCTTGCTGGGTATCGTAGCGATCATGCCATTTCTCATTCAAGTGGTTTATCCACCGGCGAGCAATAACGCCGGGTTGTTTCTGGTATCGTCGTCGGGTCTGTTGATCGTGGTCGGCGTGGTTCGTGATACGGTTGCCAATATCGAATCCGAACTGAAAAACCGCTACGAAGATATAAAACTTCTAACCAGCTAGAGAAGAGTCCTGTTATGCCGACATATATTGTCCTCATCGGACCACCCGGAGTTGGCAAAGGCACGCAGGCAAATCGTTTATCCGAGCGGACTGGGCTTGCCCACATCTCCTCGGGCGATCTCTTCCGCGAGAACATTAAGAACCAAACCGATCTGGGAAAGCTTGCCCAAACGTACATGAGCAAGGGAGACTTGGTACCGGATGACGTGACCATCGCGATGATTAAGGACCGTCTCGCTCGTCCCGACTGTGAAACTGGCGCTATCTTGGACGGTTTTCCCCGCACCCCGGCGCAGGCGACCGCGCTGGAAGAAATGCTCCAGACCTTCCATGGGCGCGTGAATGTCGTTCCGCAGATCATTGCCCCGCGCGATGAGTTGATCAGCCGCCTGAGCGGGCGCTGGACCTGCCGCGAAAGCGGTCACATCTTCAACGAGAAGACCAACCCGCCAAAAATAGCAAGCAGATGTGACCTCGACGGCTCGGAGTTGTATCAACGCGATGACGACAAATCGGAAACCGTGACGCGTCGCATCGAAGTGTATATGGAGCAAACAACCCCGTTGATCAAATATTATCGCGATCACGGCAAGTTGGTAGAAATTAATGGATTACAGGCCATCGATCAAGTGACGCAGGATCTGATGGAAGCCTTGAAAACCAGATCATGAGTTGGGCTCGCCAGATTCACCTTAAGAGCCAGGCTGAACTGCAGACCATGCGCGAAGCCGGGCGAATCAATGCAGAAGTATTGGCGACTGTACGAGCGCTTTTAAAACCGGGTGTTTCCACTGCCGATCTCAACGCGGCTGCTGAGGATGTGCTGAGGAAACACAAGTGTGTATCACCGTTCAAAGGTTATGGGCATCCGCCATTTCCGACATCGATCACGGTGAGCGTCAACCGCGAACTCGTCCATGGGATCCCGAGCAAGAAACGGATCCTAAAAGAGGGCGACATTGTTTCGATCGATTGCGGAACCGTGCTCAACGGGTTGGTAGCGGATTCGGCTTTGACCGCCGGGGTGGGAGAAATCTCTCCCGAAGCCCGCAACCTGCTGAAGGTCACAGAAGAAGCGTTGGCGCTCGGCATCGAAAAGATGCGTGTGGGCAACCGCACGGGCGACGTATCTGCGGCGATACAAAAACATGTGGAAAGTAACGGCTATTTCGTCACGCGCGAATACACCGGCCACGGTGTGGGCAGGCAGATGCACGAAGGTCCCCAATTGCCGAACTACGGCAAAGCCGGGGCGGGACTGCCTCTCAAACCGGGCATGACAATAGCCATCGAACCCATGGTCCTGATTGGAACAGAGCAAACACGCATCCTGCCCGATCACTGGACAGTGGTTTCGGCAGACGGATCATTGACAGCGCACTTTGAGCATTCGGTCGCTGTCACCGAAGGAGACCCCTTAATCCTGACTGTCCCGTGATCCGTCTTTCGGCTAGACGAATAAAAAACGTGCGTGTATAATCAAAACTTCGGCTGTTTTATGAAAGTTGTAAGGAGTCAATTGAAATGAAAGTTTCACCATCCATACGGAAACGCTGCGCCAAATGCAGAGTGATTCGGCGCAAAGGCAGAGTATTCATCATCTGCGAAAATCCTAAACACAAGCAACGACAGGGATAGAGTTAACATGGCGAGAATTGAAGGCGTTGATTTGCCCCGCAACAAGCGGGTAGAAGTGGGTCTGACCTATTTATTTGGGATCGGACCAACGCGCGCGCGCAACATCCTTGCCCAGACCAAGGTAAACCCCGACACCCGGGTGAAGGACCTTTCTGAGGCGGATGTGCAAGTGATGCGCGAGTTTATTAGCAAAAATTACAAGGTCGAAGGCGATCTGCGTCGCGAAGTCCAGATGAGTATCAAGCGTCTCATCGAAATTGGCTCGTATCGCGGCTTGCGCCATCGTCGCAATTTGCCTGTCCGCGGTCAGCGCTCGAAGACCAATGCGCGCACTCGCAAGGGCACCAAGAAAACCGTCGCCGGTCGCGGTCGTCGCCGCGGCGCGAAGAAGTAACGAGGCAGAAGAATTATGGCTCAAAGCGTACGTTCCACGCGCCGCACAACGGGCGCCAAGAAAGCCAAGCGCGCCCTTTCGGCTGGACAGGTGCATATCTTTGCATCGTTCAACAACACCATCGTCACCGTCACCGACATGGAAGGCAATACCATTGCGTGGGGGAGCGCCGGTTCGGCGGGTTTTAAAGGTTCGCGTAAAAGCACTCCATTCGCGGCTCGTCTTGCCGCCGAGCAGGCGATTAAAGCCGCGCAACAACTCGGAGTTCAAGAGGTTGAGTTGTACGTAAAAGGACCCGGTCCCGGTCGCGAGAATGCCATCCGCGCGGTGCAGGCGATGGGTCTCAAAGTCCGTTTGATCTCGGATATCACGCCGATTCCGCATAACGGTTGTCGTCCGCCCAAGAAGCGGCGCGTGTAATCAGTTAAAGAGGATAGTTATTTATGTCGAAAAATCTTTCTCCGGTATGTAAACTTTGCCGGCGCGAAGGCGAGAAATTGTATTTGAAAGGCGAACGTTGCTTCACTCCGAAGTGCGCGTTCGAACGTCGCAGTTTTGCTCCCGGTCAACACGGTAAAACCGGCGGTCGCGGCGGTCCGAGCCGCACCGGACGCGAATCCGATTATCTTCGCCAGTTGCGCGCCAAACAACGCGCTCGCCGCGTGTATGGCGTGTTGGAACGACAGTTCCGCCGCTACTTTGAAACCGCCTCCAGCCGCCGCGGCCTGCCGGGGTTGAATCTGCTTCAGATTCTCGAATCGCGGCTGGATAATATAGTCTTCCGCTTGGGGTTCGCCTCCAGCCGCTCGCAAGCCCGCTTGCTGGTAACCCATGGTCACTTTACTGTGAATGAACGCCGCACCGATGTGCCATCCATGCTCCTCAAAGAAGGCGATGTGGTGGCTGTGCGCGGCGGTTCGCGCGCCCTGTCTTATTTCAAGGGGGTTGGCGATCTTGCCGATGCCCGCACATCGCCCAGCTGGCTAAATCGCGATACGAAATCGTTGACCGGTTCGATCCAACGCCTGCCGGACCGTTCCGAGATCGACGGGATCTTGAACGAACAATTGATAGTTGAATACTACTCACGGTAGTAGTTTGTATTGGCGCCGCCGGGTATCTCGTAGCGGCAAAAAACTGGAATTTATAGAGGTGAACCGTGACGGGTATTACGAATATGGTTATGCCTAAGATCGAGCGTGAGGCTGAAGCTCGAAACTATGGCAAGTTTGTCATCAGCCCATTGGAGCGCGGCTACGGCGTTACGCTGGGAAACGCTCTCCGACGCGTGTTGCTCTCCTCTCTGGAGGGAGCCGCCGTTACCGCGATTCGGATCGCGGATGTGTTACATGAATTCAGCGAGATCCCCGGCGTGCGCGAGGATGTCATTCAGGTGATGTTGCAGGTCAAGCAGTTGCGCATCAAGCTGGACGGCGTGGACAGCACCCGCATGCACCTGGAAGTGCGCGGCGAAGGGACAGTCACTGCGGCGGATATCATCACCCCCGCGGAGGTAGAGATCGTGAACCCGGAATTGTTCATGTTTACGGTCGATAACCCCAAGACTAAACTCGACCTTGAGTTCACCATCGAACGCGGACGCGGCTATTCACCCGCCAACGAACGCAGCGGGCACATGCCGATCGGCGAACTGCCGATCGATGCGATCTACAGCCCGGTCAAGCGTGTGAATTGGGAAGTGACATCAGCTCGCGTGGGGCAGAGCACGAACTACGATAAATTGAACCTTGAAATCTGGACGGACGGGACCGTTTCGCCCGAGCGCGCCCTCAGCACGGCGGCGAAACTGGTGATCGACCACTTGCGCTATATCGCCGGGGTTAGCGAGGAAACGCTTACCGTCGCCATCGAAAAAGAAGTGAGCGGGAGTCGCATGAGCAGCGAGATTGCCGACACCCCGGTCGAATCGCTCGACCTCTCGGTGCGCGTCTTCAATTCGCTCAAGCGCACCGGTATCACCACGGTTGGCGATGTGCTCGACCTGCTCGAAAAAGGCGAGAACGCGGTCATGTCCATTCGGAACTTTGGTGAAAAGAGCCTCGACGAACTGCGAATCAAGATGCAGGAAAAAGGCTACCTCAAAGACGAGAAGAATTCTGCGGAGTAATTTGCAATGCGACATCAAGTATCCGGTTACCGATTAGGTCGTTCGACGGGCGCGCGTACCGCGCTGCGCCGCAACCTGATCAAACAATTTTTTACGCACGAGCGCATCCAGACCACAAAGGCGAAAGCCGCCGCCATCCGCGGCGATGCCGAACGGCTGATCACTCTCGCCCGCAATAGCGCGGACGCGACGCCCGATCAGAAAGTCCATGCGCGCCGCCTCGCCATTTCCAAACTCGGCGATAACCAGCTTATCAAACGGTTGTTCGACGAAATTGCGCCGCGCTATGCCACCCGCAACGGCGGTTACACCCGCGTGTTGAAACTCGGTCCGCGCATGGGCGATTCGGCTGAAATGGTGATTTTGGAATTGGTGGAAGAATAAGCGCGGCATGTCATTCTGAGCGAAGCGAAGAATCTCGGACACAACAAGCGAGACTCTACGGTCGCAAACACCGCTCCCTCAGAGTGACAAAGATGTAAATGGCACGTTACCAATTGACTCTTGCCTACGACGGCACGGACTTCTTCGGAAGCCAGCGGCAAGCAAAGAAACGAACTGTGCAAGGCGAACTTGAAAAAGCGTTGCGCGGACTCGGATGGGCGGATCGCGCGGTCCTTCTTTCGGGGAGGACGGACACCGGCGTTCATGCGACGGGGCAGGTTGCCGCGTGCGACCTCGACTGGACTCACACGGGCGACGAACTCGTCCGCGCGTTGAATGCGAAACTGCCCGACGATATTTCGGTCTGGGACGCGCAAATCGTCCGCGATGATTTTCATCCGCGTTTCGATGCCGCATCGCGGACGTACAGTTACCAATTGTTTTGCGACGCGCTCAGAAACCCGATCCGCGAGCGGTTTGCGTGGAGAGTGAATCACACGCTCGACGACGAACTGTTGAAGAAAGCCTCGCGCGCGTTGACTGGCACGCACGACTTTTCATCCTTCGGCTCAGCGACCACCCCAAAAGGGACGACGGTGCGGACGGTGAAGAAAGCGACATGGCATCGGATCGCAAAAGATCAATGGCGGTTCGAAGTGGAAGCGGATGCCTTTTTGTATCGCATGGTGCGGCGGCTGGTCTTTGTGCAGGTCGCGGCGGGGCAGGGAAAGATTCGCCCGGACGCGATTGCCGAAGGTTTGGCGAGGCAGGCTGGGAACAGGAAGCGAAGCGGGCTTCCGTCTGGTCTCGCTCCCGCGCATGGGCTGACGCTCATCGAAGTGAAGTATTAATAAATTATGAAAGCGTAGTAACGACTTTAGTCGTTCGGGCAATGAAGCCACTGAAGTCGCTACTACAAAGCCTTTTCGTGAAATAACAAGAGTCAATATAAAAAAGAAATTATCGAAGATTATCGAAAGAAAGAAACGGAGATACCGAACGTGTACAAATCGTACTATCCGAAAGCAAGCGAGATCGAGCGCAATTGGGTGATCGTGGACGCCGATGGGCAAATCCTGGGACGTGTTGCCGCGCGCATCGCTCACGCTTTGCTTGGCAAAAACAAACCGACCTTCACGCCCGGCGTGGAGATGGGTGATTTCGTGGTGGTGATCAACGCCGAGCGCGTCGCCGTCACCGGCACGAAGACCAAATCGAAAATGACCACGAAGGTCTATCACCGCCACTCGAATTATCCCGGCGGGTATAAGGCGATCAGCCTGCGCGATCAGTTGCAACAGCATCCCGACCGCGTTCTGCGTGAAGCGGTGTGGGGCATGTTGCCGAAGAACCGCATGGGACGCTCATTGCTCAAGCGTTTGAAAATTTACGCCGGCCCGAATCATCCGCACGGCACGAATAACCCTGTGCCGCTGGCATAACGAAAGAGGAAGAAGACATGTCTGTTCAATATTATGAAGCAGTGGGCCGCCGCAAGGAAAGCACCGCCCGCGTCCGTTTGATGGACGGCTCGGGAAATTTTGTGGTGAACGAAAAGCAAGCGGCTGTGTACTTCCCGCGCCTCGGCGATCTGCAGGATATTCTGCGCGCGTTCGCGGCGGTGGGGCAGGACGCGAAGAAATACGACATCACCGTGAAGGTGAACGGCGGCGGCGCAACCGGCCAGACCGAAGCGGTGCGACTGGGACTC
This sequence comes from Anaerolineales bacterium, assembly GCA_021462845.1. Classification (GTDB taxonomy): domain Bacteria; phylum Chloroflexota; class Anaerolineae; order Anaerolineales; family Villigracilaceae; genus Defluviilinea. Next base: position 16,351 of record JAJTXU010000024.1, on the reverse strand, counting down.
GCCCGCGCGCTCGTGTCGCTCAACGGCGATTGGGTCTCCGCCCTGCGCAAGCACGGTTTGCTCACCCGCGACGCCCGCATCAAGGAACGCAAGAAGCCGGGTCTCAAGAAAGCCCGCAAGGCGCCGACGTATACCAAGCGCTAAGCCAGTACATAGTCATCAGTGATCAGTGATCCGTAATTCGCGTGAGATACAATATGCGAATTACGGATTATGTTTTAAAGTATGCCCGGTGGTTGAGTAGCCCGAAGCGATAGCGGAGGGCGTATCGAAACCACAGACATTCAATAACAATTCTGGAGAAAGAATTACTTTTGTAACATGGTGGTTTCGATACGTCCCACAAAGAGCGTGTGGGACTACTCAACCACCGATGTTATTAGGAGATTTTCATGGACTTCACCCTCGTCTCTTCCGTTTTTGACGCGCTCCGCCTCTCTCCACCCTCGAGGCTGACTTTGCTGGACGCATCCACTCTCGCCTCAGCGCACGTGCCGCCGTTCCCGCCGGATGCTCCGGCGTTGATCGTTGGAGTAGATTCACCGGAGTTGGCATCCCATGTGAAGGAGGTGTTGCTGACCGTATTCCCCAAGGAACATGGTGTGATCGTGGTGGGTGAAGGAAAGAAGAAAGACGAAAGAGAATTGGGAGGGTTGGAGAATTTCGATTCCTCTAGTTCAACTTGTTGGTATATCCCCTCGCTCGGCGAAGGGACATCGTTCGAGTCGTTCGCTGAAATTGTCGCCCACCTGCGCGCGCCGAACGGATGTCCGTGGGACCGCGAGCAGACGCACGAGTCGTTGCGGAAGCATTTGCTCGAAGAGGCGTACGAAGCCATCTCCGCGATTGACTCGGGCGACTTCAGTCACATGCGCGAGGAGTTTGGCGATCTGTTGTTGCAGATCGTTTTGCAGTCGCAGATCGCCAACGAGGAAGAGCGGTTCAACGTCTCGCAAGTGATTCAGGGAATCCATTCGAAGATCGTGCGCAGGCATCCGCATGTGTTTGGGGATGTGGAAGTGGATGGAGTGGATGGGGTGCTAGCGAATTGGGAGAAGTTGAAAGAGGATGAAAGGAAGGGAAAGAAAGAGGGGAAGGGATTGTTGGATGGCGTGCCGCTGATATTGCCCGCGTTGACTCAGGCGCAGGAATATCAAGACCGCGCCGCCCGCGTGGGCTTCGATTGGAATCAGATTGACGACGTGCTGGACAAGGTGAAAGAGGAGATCGAAGAAATCAAACGCGCCGAGACCGATTTTGAACTCGCCTCGGAGATCGGCGACCTGTTCTTCGTGTTGGTCAATTTAGCGCGTTGGAAACAGGTGGATGCCGAATCCGCTTTGAGAGGGACGAATGCGAAATTCAAGAAGCGGTTCGCGCACGTGGAGCAGGGCGCGAACCGGCAGGGACGGAACTTATCGGAGTTGAGTTTGGACGAAATGGAGTCCCTGTGGCAAGAGGCGAAACGAAGGGAGTGATCTCTTGGGCAAACGGACTTTATGCGGCGACGGCTCGTTGCTGCAATGTTCGTTCGATCTTCTGGGGGAGAGCGATCAGGAAGAAGAAGTTGGCAGGATACAAGTAATCCTCGCCGGATTCATCAACCACTCGCAGCAATCCCTTCTTCTTGGCGGTCTCATCGGGAATGATCTGATAGACCTTCCGAACGACAAGATCGTCACTACCTTTATTCTTTAGGCAAATGGCAAATTGGGTAGGAATTGGGTTTTTCATAATATTAATCTAGAACTTGTTTGATTTTGAATTTCCTTCGTCCGATGCCGTGCGCTTCATACCAGTGGATTTCGGCGTAATGGACGCTGCCATCCTCCATGCGGACGGTTGCGCGACCTTTGAGTTTGCGCCAGTTACCGGGACCGTACTTCTTGCGAATACGGGCAAGGTCTTGAATACCTCGTCCTTTGGCAATGACCTCGATGCCGGTAATCTCGCCGATGATTTCGAAGTACATTCTGGATTATATTATCAGAGACTGACGTAAGATACAAGTCAGCCTAAGTTGAATTTGGACGAGATGGAGTCGCTGTGGCAGGAAGCGAAGAGGAGGAATGAAAACCAAGGCTATGGCTTTGTCGCGTTCAAGTTAATGGGTATATCGGTTGAGTCCTTATAATGAGAGATGCGGAGCGTGAGGTTCTTGGCTGTAATCGGAAAGACGAAAACGAACTCTTCCTCTTTTGCGCTCTGGCTGGACACAATAGTAGTACTGCCAAAGGTATTTACCGGTTCGTATGGAACTTCGTCTGCCAGCAAGACCAATCTACTCAAATCCCACCCGAATGGTTGATCAACAGCTCCATTATTCGTCATGCGTATCAAGAATTTCAAGGAAAGGTTTTCTGTGTTATAGGAATCAAGTTGTGTTTCTAAGATTTTGTAGACGACTTCTCCGAGCGCTCCGTTAAGCTTTACCTCGGCGTCTACCGATAGTGGAATTGGATATTGAGCCGCTGGAGCAGTTGAGGGGAACTGTGTTACGTCGGGAAGCGCAGATTTAGCGGCGGATGGAATTTGTGTAGAAGCAGGTTCCAGTTCCGCGATAGGAGGCACAGGAGTACGGTCTAGAATTTTCAGTATTACTGGTCCCCCAATCGCAGTAATCAACACCGTAACGACGGCGACTATCCCCGTGATAATTGCTATCTTAACCTGCGGGTTGTCTTTCGTTTCAGGTTGTTTATCATCTTTGGGCGATTTACGTTTAGCCATGTTTCCTCCGAAAGCGATATGGTTGGGAATCAAACCAAAAAAAGAAAAATTACGCAACGAGTTTCCGATGGTTTGCCATGGCTTTCCCAAAGTCTGAGATTCAATCTCTCAGGTACACGGATTACACGGATTACACGGATTGAACGGATCTTTTTCCGTTTTTTCACGGAGAGTTCCGTGTCGTTCGCGCGATCCGTGTACAGAAATTGGTTTTGTGTAGCGATAATGAGAAAGCCACAAGTTGAGTTTGGACGAGATGGAGTCCCTGTGGCGGGAGGCGAAGAGATTCGATTAACGAGATGGCGCAATCAGTTTCGCTTTGAGATTTCTTCGAGTTTTTGCCAGTTACCTTTCCACAAAAAGGCGATTCCCAAAATAGTCAAAAGCGCATTTGCCCATAAACCCACCATTGGCGGAAGACCGGCGACTATAGCAAGCGAATCGCGCAAGCCATCATAGGCGGCATGGTACACAGTCACGACCGCAATGCTTTCGCTTCGTGTCCAAAGATAGGCGAAGACAATACCGTGCATGATCGAGGGGATTGCGCCTGCAACAACCACGACTACCACAGTAACAAGCACGGATACAGCGGCTGGCATGTTCGATTCCATCCCGCCCGCCACATCCGCTTGGATTCCGGTGATGATCAAAACAGGCAGGTGCCAGACCCACCAAATAAGCGCGTGCGAGAAAGCCGCTTTACGGGCGCTCAGGCGGCGCGCCAGATGGGGGAGCATATAGCCGCGCCAGCCAAATTCTTCGCCGAAGCCGGGGATGAGCGTGGCAAGCGGCAGTATGAGCAACCAAATGAACTTGGTTTTGTCCAGAGCAGATGGGTCTAGCGCTCCCGTTAAAATTCTAATCAGTGTTGGAATAATCCACAACAGCGATACGAGACCAAGCGCTGCCAAGTAGTGTTTCAAGTTGCCCCAACGCCAGCCGACATCCGCAAAACCGTCGCGGAAAATATATCGCCCCGCGATGAATGATCCGACGGTCACCATGACCATTGCCGTAGAGATCAAAGCGTAACGTGAAAGCAGGCTGGTTGCCCAGAGCGCGCTCGCAATTTGGAAGGGCCATGAGAGGACAAACACGATCAATAGATATAGACCCAGCGAAAAGGGGCGAGGGGTAGAGGAGGAGTTCGCGTTGTTCATCTTGATTGTTCCTTGGTTAAGACTTGTCCCAGCCAGAATGACCAGATGATGCTAAGCAACAACACCAGAATTCCTAAAGGGGGCAGGAGGCTGAGCAAGCCCATTCCCATGCCGAGGTAGTTCAGCGGCTTTGGGAATAGATTTTGTCTCAGGGCAGACCGGCTGATCAAGAGATACCAAATACCGTTGAAGAAAATAACCGCCATTCCCAATAGCGCGATTGTTCCATTAAGACGGTTGATTGATTCTGCGGACATGGGAGTATGGCCGGCTGCCTTTGAAACCAAAAAGGCGCTTAATCCCGCGTTGACCACTAGACATACAACTGCCAGCGAACCCATTGCAGTTGCGGCGATCGCCAATCTGGGCGCATGAATTTTCAAAAGGTTGAAGAGGACGATTATCAAAACGACCGCTACGATAGCGGATAAAAGCTTCAACATATCCTGAATGAACAACGGAGTTGGATTGCTGATCGCCAATTCCATCAATTTGCCGTTGTCTGTGAGAGCATCCAAGCCAATGAAGCCAAACGCGACTATCAGGCTTGCAGCTGCGACACCTGCGTTGACGAATGCGGCTATTCCGCCTACTTTTCGAGAGTTTGACATGCGATTCTCCTTTCGATGTTCAAAAACGAGAAAATTCCAAAGTCGTACTTTGCGAAATGTCTTTTAGAGCAACACGCTATCAAAAATGAAGTTTTTTCGATGAAACGTTTTACTATCGCAGGATCTTCTCCATCGCTTTCCCCTTGGCGAGTTCGTCAATCAGTTTATCCAAGTAGCGGATGTTCCGCATCAGCGGATGTTCGATCTCCTCCACGCGGACGCCGCAGATCGTCCCTTTGATCAGCGAGCGTTTTGGATTCATGGCTGGCGCTTGCGCAAAGAACGTTTCAAAACTATTCTCCCGCTCGATCTGCCGACGTAACCCCGCTTGACTATAGCCAGTCAGCCAGCGGATGGTTTGGTCAACCTCCGCTTGCGTGCGATTTTTGCGTTCCGCTTTTTGCACGTACAGCGGATAGACATCCGCGAACTTCATCGCAAAGACTCGATTGTTGGATTTGTTGTTCATTGCAAAAACCCTTTCATGTGCCGTGCTTTGCAGATCAGTGTCTAGCGACTTGTGTCACCGGCGTTTAAATGAATGCGACGCTTTGCCCGGCGCGGAACTTCTTCTTTTCAGTTTTCTTTCCCACCCTTGACACTGCTGTTCATCGGTAGCCTGCGATTTTGGGAGCAGGTTTGTTTTTGGGGAATTTATTCTCCAAAATAGTGATTATTTCTCCAGCGTCTTCTTTTTCCAAAATTGAACCAAGACGATACACACTTATGCCATTGAAAATATTCTTATATCGGATTTCGAGATAGCCACGATAAAAACTTAGAAATTCACTTCGTCGAAAAGTGGAGGGGTGCTCTCTTGTCTCAGCGAGAAAAATCCCCACAATTTTATTTTGATAGAGTTTCTTGCTGATGCCAATGCCAAAAATCTGGTGGCGAATCACTACAAACTCATTACTAATGCCAATAACTTCCTTGCCTATTGACTGCCAAAGGATTTCAACAAGAAAGGTTGATAATATAAACAAAATCCCAAAGGAAAAAAACGACAGTAACGGGTCAAGATTTTCAAACCTGCTTTCTTTGAAGGCAATCAATAGAGGGCTGAATACAATTGGGGCAAAGATAAATAACCCTATGCCGATTCCGAATAAACCCAAAATGACCTTACTCCATTCTGTTCTATACGGAAGGACTATTTTTAGGGTATCTGTATTTTTGAAGACCGAATATTTTTCCGACATGTTCTTCGTATTACTTTTGTATTGCTTTGGAGCGAAGCGAGCTAACGGTTTGCGTTAGTGATGGTGGGGCGGGCTGGGAAAATGCCTGAAAGCAGAAAAAACTCGAAGCCAGAAAAATGTTTGTAAGTCACGCAGACTCCCGCCAATCCACTGCACGCCTTGTTGGGCGTTTTTTGATGGATTCTCGAAGACTTAGTTTCAAAAAAGCTATTGAGCATTTTACTTTGCTTTCAATAAATTTAGTAAGTTCCCCAAAACTTTCTGTAAAATGGGGGAAAATCCATTGCGTGGTCTTCTGAAACTCCAAAATGAACCATTAATTCTGTGTATACTTTATCCACATCTTCATAATCATCACTTGATAAATTTATAAAATCTCCAGTATTATGATGAACCAGCCCCATCACAGAATCAAGTTGTCCGCCCCAGCATATATACTCAAGAAATATCCACCTTTTTTCATAGAAACCAAGTCTTGTTGCCCAATCTTTGATTTCGTCAATTTTTATGTCGTTTGTCTTTTGTCTAAGGTAGTCATAATTCGGAAGGCGAATACCCAAGCCATGAAATGGCTTTACAATTTCTTTTATTACAGAATCACCATCTATTTGACTTAATTCAGTTGAATTAATCTTGCCTAAATTAATATCATGAATGAAAAAGCCTGTAAATATATAGGTCATAATGTTTCTTGTATATCTGATGGTAATTCTTCCTCATTACTGTTGCTAAACGCCGAACTAACCATACTTTTTGCCGTATAAGACGCTGTAGGGGTACTTATGCGGCGGATTCTTTTATAACATCCTTTGGGCAGATTATACATCTAGATATTATGAGATGAACGAATGAATAAAACTGCCCTCTCGAAAAACTTGGAAAGGCAGTTTTCTTTGACTCACTTCTTTTTCTTCTTCGCACTCGTCTTTCTTCTCGCCGAAGTCCTACGAGCAGACTTCTTCACCTTCCGCTTGATAGTTTTCCGTTTTTTCAATACGACTTTCTTTGCAATTGTCTTTTTCTTCGCCGTTGTCTTGCGAACTACCTTCTTCGCTTTTCGCTTGACGGGTTTCCTCTTTTTCGCTGCAACCTTCTTAGCCTTTTTTGCAACAGCCTTCTTCTTCACCGAAGTCTTCTTCTTGGCAGGCACAGCGACCAGTGCCGTCGCGCTTGTCGTGGACGATGAGGAACTCCATTGCTTGATGAGGGCGGGGAGTTTGGCGGGCAGAGATCGCACCTCCTGAGCCGCGTTGGTCGTCCCTCCGCTTTGTTTCGGGAACATCCACACCGCGCTTTCCCGCCCTGTTCGCTGAGGTTTATTTTCCGAAGACGAAATACTTGCCCATACCAAGTGCGACCCCCATGTCGCCGCTCACCTTGACCTTCCCCTTCATGAACGCCATGGTGGCGTCCAGTTCGCCGGTGGAGATCTTGAGGTAATCCTCCGAGTCGACGGTCATCGTCATCTTTGGGGCGGGATGCAAACCCTCGGTCGATTCGCACTTCTGGTCTTTGATGACCACATACCAATTGGATGCCTGCGCCCCTGTAAAAATGAATTGCATGATCGTATCCACGCCTTTGGCTTTATCAGGCTGGAAGGCGGTCTTGATGGTCTCGGTCATCAATTCGCGGACAGTGGGTGGCATGTTATTTCTCCTCGTTCTACTTAATTTTAGTGAAGTATAGCATACGGAGGGCGCGGGGTTGGCGGCGATGTGTTACAACGCGTTGTCTATGGCATCCTTGGCTTCTGCCAACCCTACGCCGGTCAGTTCGCGATACGCCTTGATCGCCTCGACCTTGTCTCCGCGGCGCAAGGCGGCTTGAACCTGTGGTGATTGCATCGGGTCGGCGAATTCGGGATATGGCATGTCGAGTTTGCTGTACACAACTTTCAGGTTTTCTTCCAATTGCTTGATGCGGTCTCGCAATACTTTCAGATCGTTTTCGTGAACCATGGTTTTTTCCTCTCGTGTCTCTTGAATGTTTTTACCGATTGCATTGAAAACGCGATATCGCCGCGTCAAACAACGCGGGGGCTGAGGTTTCATCTGGCGCGTACGCCTTCCACGCAAAGACGCGGTCGCCGCACGTCCATGCTGCTGCGGCTCCGTTGGGGAGCAGGGGAGAGGCGGTGGAGGTGATCGGGGTGTAGACCACGTTCATATCGCGAATCAATTTCACGTCCAGAGCGCCGAAGCGGGTGTCGAGTCCTTCTTCGAGAATCAGATCCAGTAAAAATTGCGGGTCAGCCGCGCCGGGCGCGAGTTGCCAGATCATCTGTATGAAGAGGTTTCCGTTGAATGCGGCGAGCAAACCTTGCGAATAACTGCTTGGCGAGGCGGGGTTTTGTTGCGCGCTCACATCATAGAACGCCATATCGAGCGGATGTCCAACACAAAATTGATATTCGCAGAACAAGCCTGCAAGATCAAACGGCGTAGCAGATGGGTACGGCGTGGGAATCGGCGCTAACGGTTCGGATGTGTTCGTAGGCATAGCCGCAAGGGTCGACGCGACTGCAACTTGAATCTGAATGTTTGGATCGGGTTTCGGCGCGCACGCGGTTACAATCAACGCAAGCGCCAAAATAAATTTGTTTCGCATGCTCGCGATTATACAGGCATATGGAACATTCTGGATGACGGTCACGTCCTTTGGTCAAGGAGTTTGAATGAAACGCATATTGTTAGTTTTGGTATTGATCTTGATTCTTTCCGCCTGTGCTTCGGCGGCGAATCCGACACAGCAATCTCTTTTCCCGGTGGATGATGAACAAATCACGCCGACGCCGCAAATAGATTTGACGCCTGCCGAGCAGGCGGCGATCTCGCATCTGTCCGCGACGTTGAACCTGCCTGCCAATCAAATCAGCGTTGTCTCCACTGAGGCGGTGGAGTGGCCCGATGGCTGTCTCGGCGTTCAACAGCCGGGCGTAATGTGCACAGAAGCCATCGTGCCGGGCTATAAAATCATTTTACAAGCGGGTGATGAACAATATGAACTACACACGAACAAAAGCGGCAGTCAGATAGCGCAGGTCGGCGAGACCTCTCTCGGTGCGGTGGAGGAAACCGTCGCCGCGCAACTTGCATCCAATCTTGGGTTGGATGTGGATGATATTGTTGTTGTAAGCAGTAAGGATGTTGAGTTCCCCGATTCTTGTCTCGGCGTTGCCGTGTGGGATGAGATGTGCGCTCAAGTGGTGTCCCCCGGCAAGATCATCGTGTTGAAAGCGAATGGGTTGGAATTTGAATACCACACGAGCCAAGACGGCCGTCGCGTGCAACCTGCCACGCTTGCGCTCACCTGGACGCGGGATGGCGGCATCGCCGGGTTCTGCGACCAGTTGACCGTCTTTCTCTCCGGTGAAGTGTATGGGAGCAATTGCCGCTCCCAGCAACCTGAAGCGACGATGAAAACGTTTGGAGATCTGTTATCCGCGACAGAACAGAAACAATTCTTTGCATGGACTAAAGAATACAGCCAGGTGAGTTTGGACATTTCGGACCCGGTCATGGCGGCGGATCGTATGGTCGTGACGCTGGAACTCTTCGGCGTTGGAGGAGATCAGCCAACCTCTGTCGATGAACAGGTCATGCTCGAGTTTGCGCAATCGTTGTATGCGACCTTTTTCCGGTAAGCAGAGATTACTGTCTTGCGTCAGTAAAGACCGTACTGCGAGATTTATCTCGCAATTCTAGCCATTCTTACACAAGAGCGACATGAATGCTTGTCCTGAGTGTATCGAAGGGTCGCATTACGAGAGCCAATTCGACCCCAACTGCGTAACATCCGTGAATAAATCAAACCGCCTCCAAATCAGTTGGAGGCGGAGATGTGCTGTAACCTGGTTCTGTATCCGTTAATGCGCGGCGTCGGGACCTTTGAAAGGCAGGTAACGGGCGGCGAAACTGAATGCCATAAGCCAATAACTGACGACCAGAGTGGCAATGGCGAACTCGGGCCAAGTTGGCGTGTAGGAACTGATGCGGATGATCGGCGTGTATGGATCGTACGTGGGCATGGCGATCAACCCCGCAAAATTGTAATTCCAACGGGTGAGGACAGCCGCCGCCATGGGGAAGAGAGAAAAAACCATCAGGTATCGGAAGTTTTTGATCGACTTTGCCGAGAACATCGCTGCGCCGGCAATGATCGGAAGCAGAATTTGCCCGATCCAAAATGTCGACGAATATGGGGCAACGGCGTTCAATGCTTCGGTTTGCAGGGCAATGTTCACGTCAAATGAATAGTAGTACGTCACCGCCCAGTCCCATAGCCGCAGGTAAGTAAGCAACAAAGTGACGCCGCCGGAGAGACGCGCTACATCGTACAGAATTTCATCCTTGACCAAGCCCGGGCGCATCACGCGAAACATGATGACGCCCGTGAAAAACAAGAATGCGATCCCGCCGCTCATGGCGGAAAATACGAATTGAACGGGAGCGCTTTGGTTGAACCACACGCCGCGTCCGTTGAGCACGGAATAGTACGCGCCAAGCGATGCCTGATGAAGCAGGGAAAGCGTCAGTCCGACCACGGCAAGGACAGGCACAAGTTTGTGAAGCCAGTGCGCGAGTTTCTTGGCAAGTTCTACCAGTTTCTTAATGATCGGGTAGCGCTTGTGCAGGGAATGCTCGTAGAAAAACGAATGTTCAACAACAACCGGCAAAATCTCTGCCGAGAGAACGCCAAGGTATAGGATCACGCACATGGTGATTTCCCAAAGCAGGGAGTGGGGTTGCCAGAACACCATCGGGTGCCAGAAGCGGAACGGCTGACCCAAGTCGAACCAGATAACCATTCCGGCGGTGGTGTACCCCAGAAAGCCGAGCAACACCGCCAGTTTTGCCACGATTTCAAACCGTTTGAGCTTCATGAGGTAGACGATCACTCCGAACACAAAAGCGGAACCGCCGAGCGAGATCGAGGCTAAATCCATCACAACCCATAACCCCCACGGCACCTTGTTCGTCAAACCGGTGACATCCAACCCGTCTCGTAGCACAATGAACGCGCCGTACATTCCGAACAAAATCCCCAATGAGAGGAGCCCAACCCAGTATGGGAAGATATCCACGTTTTTTTTGCCGAACCGAAACCTGGGAATGTGAATGTCCGTTTGCATGGCTAGTTTCCTTGGAAGGGATTATCTGTATGCGATTCGGGCGGGATGTAATAAACGCGAGGTTCTGTGCTGAGTTCCTCTCGCAGGCGCAAGGTGACTGTCGCTTCCGCGAGGGCGACGGAGATCGGGCTGGTCGCTTCGTTCATATCGCCGAAGATGCGCGCGTTGGTGGGGCAGGCAACCACGCACGCGGGAGTCGCTTGATGGTCGACGCCGGGAACAAGACCCCGCTCCAGCCCTGCATCGATGCGGTGCGAGCAAAATGTGCATTTTTCCACCACGCCGCGGGGACGGTTTGGCACTTCCTGATATCCAAACGTGGGCGATTGCGGGCTGAGTTCGATCGGTTCCTTCCAATTGAACACGCGCGCATCGTACGGACAGGCGACCATGCAATATCTGCATCCTATACAGCGGTCGTAATCCATTTCTACAATGCCATCTGGGCGTTTGCGTGTCGCGGCTACAGGACAGGCTTGCACGCAGGGGGCTTCGTCGCAATGCATACACGGGCGAGAGAGGAAGAATTCTTCGCCTGATCGCGTGGTTTCGGTGGTAACTACGCAATAACGCATATCGTCGGCGAGATTATTGACCGCGTTACAAGCAAAGGTACAGTATTGGCAACCGATGCACAGGTTGATGTCGATCAGCATTCCCCATTGATGACCGGTTCCATCTCCGCCTCCCGAGGCGCGGGCGGCGGACATCTTTCTCGCCATGGGAAGTTGGGTCAGCGCGGCGGCTCCCACCAGCGCCCCCGCCAGTTTGAGGAAATCCCGGCGTGAAGTCTTGTTATCTTCCTCTTGAGAAGTTGGTTTAGTCTCATGCTCGGTCATAGTGAGTCTCCGTGAAGTTCGAGAACGACGCGCGTATTATTCGGAAGAGGAGGGCTTGCCCGGCTCTTTGCCGATGAGCGCCCAAGCGATCACGCCGCCAAAGATGAACCCGCCCAACACATATAGCCAGTTGGGCAATGCCACGCCGCCTTGTACGGGTTCCGACGGTTCTTCCACGATTTCGGCAGGCGCAGGAGTGTTTTCAGCCGGGGTATCGATGTTGCCCATTGCCTTGATCTCGAGTCCCGCGTCACGCATAACCTTTGCCTCGTGGAGGTTATTATGGCACGACTCGCAAGAGGCAACCGAGACGATCATGGTGTGGTCGTTCTCCCGTCCCATGTGGCAGTTTTCACAGGTCAAGCCCGCCGCGAAATGAGTCGATTTGAGCGTGACGTTCATTTCATCCTTGTGGCAGTTCTCGCAAACCGTATTCGATCCATCGGCGAGTTTCATACCTTGTGAGTGTTGTTCATGGCAACTGACACACTTCAAGCCCATTTGACCGTGTTGGCTAATCGCCATCTGCCCGGCAACATCTTTATCTGTTACATTGGAGTGGCAGGCGATACACGTGTCGCTTTCATTCTCGATTGTGAATTTTGCCGTGTCGGGATGTTTGCCGGAGGTATCTGCAAGTTTATGGCAGACCGTACAACTGACATTCGCCTCACGGTGAGGGCTGTGTTCCCACAAGTTGTATGCCAGATCGTGACAGTCCGTGCATTCGTTTGGGTTTTGAACAGCCCGTTGCTCAACCGCGGAAACGTTTTGAGAAGGGACAAAAACCAACGCGGCGAGCGTTATAGACAGGGCAATTAGGCTGGCGAGGAAAAACAAGGATTTTGTTGGTTTCATTGTAGGGCATCTCCCGTAATCAGGGTGGATTGATCCGAGATCAATGGTACAGGTTGATTGTTTTATGAGTTAGTGTAGACTGTCATCAATTAGGACAATAAACGTCATCTCCATCGACATTGTCTAACAACAAGGCGGCGGGTACCTGTACCGCCGCCTTGCTCTTGGATGTTCGGCGCAACGTTATGGGCGCGTGTACTTGCTAACGTCGCCGCCGAGGTCTTCGATCGAGTCGATCAGGAACTGGATGACAAACTTCGGGTTGTGGGCAAATGCGCCGGGGTCTTTCTGAACGTACTGGTAGTTGAATGCGGCTTTGGCGAGTCGTGGCGTCCAGGCGGCGTACCCTTTCCCGTCAGCGCCGAAGAAGTACGGATAGGCGAGCGGATCGTATGAGATGATCCCGCCGTGCGCTTCTGAATATGCCTGCATCTGCGCGTAAAGCGCTTCGGTCAATGTGGCGATTTCGCCGCTGATTCCTTCGGCTACATCGCCATCGCCATCGTAATCCACGTCTGTCTCGCGGATGGTAGTTGGGTCGGTGGTATCGTGACAGGTCTCACAAGATTCAACCTTGGGTTCGAGCGCGTGAACATCGTGACAATCCTGGCACTTGTTGGCTTTCCCTTCTTCAGAGGCGTGCAGGTTCATGCCGGCATATTCTTTGCCTTCGTACATGTACGCGCCTTGCACATCTGCGCCGAAGAGTGTTGCGCCTGCCGCAAAGTAATGGATATTCTTGAAGCGGATCTTCGCGTCCACAGTGTCGAGGTCTTTGCCGCGCAGAGCGTTATTCATGCTGGTTGTAGATTCGCGCCCTTGATGGCAGGAAATGCACAAATTTGAGTCGTCCGGCAGGAAGTTCCCATCCGCATCCTTGCCGCCGTAGCTGACCGTTTTGCCGCTGGGGAAGATAACCGAATTGACGGTATATCGATCGGGGAACGATTCGCTAAGATGGCATGTGGCGCAGGCAAACCCATTGCTGGATGGAGCCGGGCCAAGCCCAACTATGGTCGTTGTGCCGGTTGCGTTGACCATGTTCGATCCTCCTGCCGCAAGGAAATCGGGCAGGCCGGTCGCCGTATGGCACTTCACACAACCAAATGGAACTACTCCATTGCCTTCTTCTTCGCCATCCCAATGTCGGAACGCTTCGGTATCCCCGGCAAAGTGACCGGCGTCACTGCGGGCGAGCCCGCTCACATCGCCGCCCAGATCGGCGATCGAGTCATACATCAATTGGATCATATATTTGCCGCCGTGCGCGTATGCGCCGGGATCTTTGAGCGATACTTGATAGTTGTACGCGGCTTTTAACAAGCGCGGGGTCCAGGTGGAATAAGCGTTCGGGAACGCGGCTTCTCCTTCATCTACAGCGCCATTGGCGTTGGTGTCGTTGAAGAAATATGGATATGCGGACGAATCATATACCAGCGCGGCTCCGGCAGTATTCGCGGAATATGCCTGAATTTCGGCATACAGAACTTCTCGCAAGCCTTCCACCTCGTAGTACATGCCCTCTTCCACGTCGCCATCGCCATCGTAGTCACTGGCCGAACTAATCATACGGACATCCGTCAAATCTTCGACAGTCTTGACGTCATCGTGGCATTCCGCGCAACTTTCCACCTTCACATCTAACGTGTGCGGATCATGGCAACCGATGCATGAATCAAAACCTTCCACATGTTGATTTTTCGAGTCGTAGGCGAGACCTTCGTACTGATATCCACCCATGGCTTTGCCGCCATAGAGCGTTGCCGCCGCGGCATAATAATGCACGTTGCGGAAGCCGAAGAACACATCGTTGCCTTGATCGTCCTTGATCGGCGCCACTACTGCATCGGGATCGGTAGCGGCAAACTCTTCGATCTGGGCATCCACGCTAACTTTCGACTCGCGTCCTTGATGGCACTCCATGCAACGCGTATCGTCGCCTGCGGTAACCGTCATGCCCGAAGGGAAGGTGACCGTTGTCTTGGAGATCGTTACGGCATTGTGACAAGCCACACACTGGATGCCTTGCGCTTCACTCGCAGGGACGGCGGCATCCACCTTGGACAGTTCGCTCCCATCTACGCCGAGAAAATCCTGGTAGCCTGTGGTGGTGTGGCATTTTGCGCACGAGGCAGGCACCTCGGCTGGGTCTTCCCCATCCCAATGACGGAAGGGCTCGCTTGCCACATCCGCATGACCCGATTCTTGCCACTCCGCCAGATAGGGAGTATCTGGAATGAGAGCAGGGATTTCGGTGGGAGTGGGCGGTTCGGTCGGAGCGGCTGTCGGGGTGGAACCGCAGGCAGTAATAATAACCCCGAAGACGAGAGTCGCTCCAATAGCAATCAGTACGTTTTTCAACTTCATCGTGGCATCTCCTTTCAGTTTTCAGTCCTTAGCATAGTTGTTGCCACACTTGTTCAAACAGATCAAATACGAGCATGGAGAGAAGTTACGTCCTGAATTCTATGTGAGCGCTAGATTAATAGACAGTTAAATTCTGTCCTCTTTGCAGTGACAAATGTCATAAAAGACGTGTCCGAATTTTTTTACGGGTAACTGGCATACACATCCCACCTGCCATCGGCGAAAAATAAGATCACCTCGTACGGTTGAGTTGCCACGCCCGCTGTCTCCATTCCGGGCGAGCCGATGGGCATCCCCGCGACTGCTAAGCCAATAGCATCTGGCTTCTCCGCAAGCAGGCGGTTGATTTCGGAAACTGGAACATGTCCTTCGATCACGTAGCCATCCACGATGGCAGTGTGGCACGACTGGAGTTCGACAGGCACCTGATATTGGATTTTGATGGGACCCATATCTTGCACATTTTTCATGGTCGCATCAAAGCCGTTCTCTTCGACGTACTGCACCCAGTCGCCACAGCAACCTCAGGTAGGCGAGCGATAGACGGTGATGGGAATCCCGCCTGAATTTTCACTTGCGCACGCGCTCAACAAGATGAAGAGTATAACGAACAGGATGAACGGTTTTTTCATTTGAATTCCTTTCTTTGGAACTTCGTACCGCAAAGTTCACTTTGCGGTTGCGTATCGAAACAACGAGCAAGTAGCAAGATAAATCTTGTTCCATGGTTTGTCTAACTATGAGTTAACAAGAACCCAACGCCGGTCCCAAGCGCGAAAAGTAGAAATGTCAACAATGCGCCAGCCTGCGCAGAGATGATCTGAGTCGTTGTCTCTGGGTTGCGCAACAGGCGTTTGACCGCCGAAAACGCCGGCGCCACCGCGATGAATCCCAGCCAGAGGGTGAATGGATAATTCAGAAACGGCAGAACAAGCAAAGCAACGAACGGGATCGCGACGATTCCCGCAAACACTCGGCTGGCGGTTTTTCTTCCCAGCCGCACAACGATTGTCTTTTTGTCCGCGCTTTGGTCTGCGTGGTAATCTGGAAATTCGTTGACGAGTAGGAACGCGCCGATCAGAATTCCAAGCAGGCTCGAACCGAGGATGATCTCTGCCGAGATCGCGCCACGCTGAACGAGATACGTCCCCGCGCCAATGATCGGGCCATACGTTGCGGCGACTGCCACTTCGCCCAATCCGCGATACGAAAGTTTGAACGGCGGCGCGTGATAGAAGTATGCCAACGCAACGCCTGCGATTCCAAGCCAGAGCGCTCTCGGTTCGCGCCACATCGTTATGGATAAACCCGCCAGACTCCCAAGAAGATAGCAAACGAGCGCGATCCCGGCGGTTTGATCTTTTGTCAGCAGATTGTCTATCAGCACGCGTTTGCCGCCGGAGAAGGGGGAACGGTCTTCCTCTTTCACCGCCTGGTCGTTTCCGCT
>JAJTXU010000239.1 GCA_021462845.1 Anaerolineales bacterium | reverse complement strand
GGGCAGCATGGTTACAACAATATCCAACAAGAGGTGATGAAGAGCCAGAATGGCGGCGCAACTTGGACTTTGCTGTCAACCACAGCATGGGTCAACAACAGCGGATCGGCGCGCGTGAAACTGGCGGCGGTGCCGAACACTTCGACTGTGTGGGTTATCACAGGCGAGAATCAAGGACATGGCGTCTATTACAGCACGGCGGGCGGGAACAAGGGTTGGGGACGGCGCACCGCGCTGAATGACCCGAACGGTTCGCAAACGTGGCTGTATGACTTGCACGGGCGCGTCGTGTCCACTGCGCAGACGATTAACGGCGCGCCTGCGACTTACACGACGAGTTTCACCTACGATGCGATGGAGCGCGTTCGAACGCTTGTCTATCCGGATGGCGAAGTGGTCACAAGCGTGTATAACAATCAGGGACTGCCCGATACGTTGATTGGCGCGAACAATTACGTGAACGCGACCACATACAATGCCGCGAGCCAACTCGATGCGTTGACCTTTGGCAATGGCGCGCTGACTGATTACGTTTACAACCCCAACAATCTCCGCTTGACCGACATTGTCACGACCAAAAGCGGCAACACATTACTCAATCTGCATTACAACTTTGATAACGCGGGCAACATCCTGTCCGTCCAAGACACTGCGCGCGGCGAGACGACGAATTATGCGTATGATGATTTAGATCGCTTGCTCGGCGCGAGCGTGGCGACAGGTGGCAACCAATACAGTCGTTCGTGGACATATGATGCGCTAGGGAATATGCAGACGCGCATCGAGCAAGGCGCGCCGACGAATTACAGTTACGATCCGAATCACAAACACGCCGTCGCAAACGCGGGGGGCGCGGCGTATCAGTATGATGCGAACGGCAACATGACCAATCGCAATGGCGATGCGCTGACGTATGATGCCGAAAACCATCTGACGAGCGTAGTGAAAGGCGGAGTTACCACCTCGTTCGCGTATAATGGCGATGGGACAAGAGTAAAGCGCAGTGTCTCGAACGCGGGAACGATGTATTACATCGGCAATTACTATGAAGTCTATGTTCCAAATTCGGGAACGACGACCTTTAACAAGTATTACTATTTCGGGACGCAGCGCATCGCGGCAAAAATCGCGGGGACGTTGTTCTTCTTCCAAGGCGACCACTTGGGTTCGTCGTCCGTCGCCATGACGCAAGCGGGCACATCGTTCTACTCGCGGCAAACGTATTTTCCATATGGCGCACAACGAACGACGGAGGGCAGCGCACTTCCAACTGATTACGCTTTCACAGGACAAAAGAGTGATGATTCAACGGGGTTGATGTTCTACGGCGCAAGATACTATGACACTACGCTCGGACGTTTCACGCAGCCCGATACGATTGTGCCGAATCCGCTCGATCCGCAGTCGCTCAATCGCTTTACGTATGTGTTGAACAATCCGCTGAAATACACTGACCCGACGGGACACATGATGGATGATGGTTTGGATGGCGGGTGCGAGATTTGCGGTCCATCCACTCCCCCATCCAGCGGAGGCAACACGCCGAGTGAAACGAACACGCAGCCGCCCGCGGACACTCCCAGCGACCAAACAACGAATGAAGGCGCCTGCCAAGGTCCAAGACGTAAATGCGATCCTGACTATGACCCCGAAGTGGACGAAGAATCCCCTGGCATCAGTCCAGCCGCCATTTATATCAACGACTATGACCTCGATGGACGCCGCATCTTCCGCGCGTTCGCCTGGTTCGATGCCCATCCCGACTATGTGGCGCTGAACGATCCGTACTTTCAGAGGATTGGCCCCGACTTGAGTCAAGACTATTGGAAGTGGGAAATGGAAAAGTTAGCTGCCGCGAACCCAAATCCGGCAGAGCTATTTCTAGCGTTCGGGATGGGAATGGCGGCAATCGGTGGAAAACCCAGTTCTGTCACGTTACCAGGGAACGTCACAATTGATGGTATGGTGAATAGTGGCGCCAAAACTTTGACAGTGCAAGGCAGTGCAACTGATCTATTCTCAAAGATGACAGCAAACGGGACGCCTAGGAATTTGCCTAGCACTTATACAAATGGCTTGTCGGTTGTTGATGTCGAAGGAGGGAGCATTGGACTTCGTATGTCAGAAAAGCATGGACTAACCATAGATTTGATGAATTACGAAGGATACGAATTCACCAGAATACATTTCAAGTAGGTGAAGAATGAAAATCACTCCAGTGCACGAGTCAATTCTGTTAGTCGGACTTTCAGATTATATTCACATGGGTGACTTTCCGTTTCGAGTTCTTGGGCGGGGATATAAATCTGATAAGCCTCTACCCGAAGGAGTTCGCGAGCAATCTATTCACGTTATCAGAGATCTACTGGAAGCGGGGCTTATTGAAGCTGGTATGCCTGCATACCGTGATATCGATTTTGCAAAATGGAATTTCCCAGTTGAGGAGATTGTTAATCGTATCGAAACGGAGTGGGATCAACTTGGTCATGAGCCTCTCGTTGGTGATATCGTGTGGTTCCGGTTAACTCCACTTGGAGAAAAGGTTGCTCGGGAGATAGAGTTGCGCGAACAGGGATCGGATACGGAAGAATAATATCGCACTTTCACGACTGAGGATCTGTCTGTCAGCAGGTATGGACCCCGCTCACAGGTGGCGCATCATCACACACTCCGCGACTCGATGGGCAATCTGTGTGTTGACGTGTCATCCCCGGACAAAAGAATGATGATTCAACGGGGTTGATGTTCTACAATGCAAGATATTATGACACCACGCTCGGACGTTTCACGCAGCCCGATACCATCGTTCCCAATCCGCTCAATCCGCAGTCGCTCAACCGCTTTGCGTATGTGTTGAACAATCCGCTGAAATACACTGACCCGACGGGACATGTGGAATGTTGGGATGAGGATTGCGATGGCGGCACGCATGATTATGGTGACGATGGTGGTAGTGGTGGCGGAAAAGGCGGCGATGCAGACCTGGATGGCGATGGTGTAGCGGATGACCAGCAAGAAGGGATGCTGCCGGCGGATACGGGAGGAAATCAGTATCCAAACGAGAAAGAGTGTTGGCCAAAATGTGCGCTGGACGAAATTGTTTCAAACGCCATAGGCAAGTTTGAAGCAATTGGGATTGCATGGGACTGGTTCTGGGAGAATGGGCTGGAATATCAATGGTTTGGACCAGACCGCAAGGTTACCCACGAACTCATGCGTGATGAGGGAGTTGCTGAAGCGCGGAAAGCGTATTTAGATCTAGGAGCTCCGCAATCTTACACACATTTTTATGGATTTGGAATCGACGAATATCCACGTGAGCTGCTCCAAGCCTTAACTCTCCAGGATGTTACCGGATCGTTCCTTGGATCTTATCGAGTAGACATCTATGATAAAAATGATGGAAAGGTTCTCTTTATCGTAACTAATGTTACAGGGTGGGAATCAGGGACCCGAAATCCATTCGGTGGTTCTTCTACAAGCAGCGTAGAAGGGATACTGTTCCGCGGACAAAGCCTGATGAATCCAAAATCAATTTTGGAAAATCGTGCCCGCGCAGAAGACGGTCCAGGCGGAAATCTTTTCCAAAGTTACTTCTGGGAAGAACGACTGTTCAGTTCTGGTTTCCAATAGACCTCTTGCATAAGTATGCGAAAATGGATGGATGCGATATGCAACCATCAAGAATCTTTCAGATGCCGCGTTCAAGCGTGCGACGGGCGTTCGGCGTAAAACGTTTGACCAGATGCTGCACATTCTCGAAGCTGCACAACCCACTTTGGGCAGACCGCCGACGCTGCCTGCAACGGATCAACTCTTGATGACGCTGATGTATTGGCGCGAATATCGCACCGAGTTTCATATTGGTCTGGCGTATGGCGTCAGCGAAGCCAGCGTGTGCCGCATCGTCCAGAAAGTGGAAACTGCCTTGCTGCGTTCAGGACAATTTCGCTTGCCTGGGAAAAAGGTATTGCGTGAGAATGACATGGCCATTGAAGTCGTCGTGGTGGATGCGACCGAACAACCAATCGAACGTCCGAAAAAAAACAACGCCTTCATTACAGCGGGAAAAAGAAGCGGCATACGCAAAAAGCCCAAATAATCATCCAGCGCCAGAGCCAACGCATTATCGCCACAGCCTTTGCCACAGGCAAAACGCACGATTTTCAATTGTTCAAGCAAAGTCACACCGCACTCGCAGCGACGATTTGTGGTTTGGGCGATGCAGGTTATCAAGGGCTACAGAGCTTGCATTCGAATAGTCAAACCCTCTGCAAAAAATCCAAGTATCATCCACTGAATCCGGACGAAAAAGAGAGCAATCGCCGCTTAGCGCAGGAACGCATGGCGATTGAGCATGTGATTCGTCGTCTGAAAGTTTTTCGTATCTTGACGGAACGCTATCGCAATCGGCGCAAACGGTTTGGCTTACGCTTCAATCTAATCGCCGCCATTTAT
This sequence comes from Anaerolineales bacterium, assembly GCA_021462845.1. Classification (GTDB taxonomy): domain Bacteria; phylum Chloroflexota; class Anaerolineae; order Anaerolineales; family Villigracilaceae; genus Defluviilinea. The sequence continues at coordinate 471 of JAJTXU010000239.1, read as the reverse complement.
AACCGCGAACTCTGACCAACGTCACGAACTATTTATGCAAGAGGTCTAATAGAAAAAAATGCAGGGACAAACTATGATAGGCAAAGTCGGCCCATTTTTCATCATGCTCACGCTATTTGCGTTGGCGCTATTCAGTATTGGATGTAGTCCAAAGCCCATCCAACGCCCAAGTCTTGTCGGCACTTGGCAAGCCACATACAATGTTGATAATTTCGGGACTCGCGTGATTGGGACAGAAAAAATCCAAATTACTCAAGATGGCAAGTACAGACAAGAATTCGCCGATCCAGATGGATACGCTTATCAAAGCGGATGGCACAATTGGAGGATTATTCAGTTACCAAATGGAAAATACCAGTTGCATTTGGAAAACGTGTATTGCCCGGAATGAAATGAGACAAAACGCGATTTAATTCACTTACATTTTTCGGCTGCTCCAAATCTCAATTCACGGAGTATAATTCGCATGTC
>JAJTXU010000238.1 GCA_021462845.1 Anaerolineales bacterium | reverse complement strand
TTTTGCCGCGAATTTCACTAATTCACGCGAATTTTTAAAAAATTAGCGGAAATTCGCGTAATTCGCGGCTTGGTATTGGGGTTTTGCGTAAGTCCTATCTCGAATTCGGAGAATGTATGTCTGAACAGAACAAGGCGGCGATCCGCCGCTTTTATGAAGAGTTGGTCAACGAAAGAAAGATCGAACTTGCCGATGAATTGATCCTTGACGATGTTGACGACCATGCCGCGCGTGGATCTGGGTTGGAGAACTTCAAAAAATTGTACTCCGTTATGCTGCGAATTTTCCCCGACATTCAAGCCCGGATCGAAGACTTGATCGCCGAGGATGACAAGGTGGTGGCGCGGGTGGAATTTACAGCCACCCAAGCCGGGTCATTTCGCGGATTTGAGCCTGCGAACCGCTGTGTGACCTTTTCCGGCGTGGACATCTTTCGCTTCCAAGATGGGAAGATCGCCGAGAGGTGGGCGCAGCGCGATTTTCTCGGAATGCTTGAAAAACTGGGGCACATTTCGAGGCATTAACCCTCCGGGCAGAGAAGGCGTTTCTCAATGAATGTGCCAAAAGTCATGCTTGAAATTTGACACCGAAGTTTGTACACTGGGGTTGTAAGGGTTGTTCGCACGTCTACTTTTTAGGAGGTGTTTTCCATGAACGGCAAACGGATCTTTCAAATTCTGTTGGTTATTGCTCTGATGACTGCGTCTCTCTCGACGGCGACCCGCGCGCAGGCTTGGTCTTCTTGCCCGAGCACGTATTACGTCCAGCCGGGCGACTGGCTTGCCAAGATTGCGCGCAACTGTGGGGTTTCGCTCTCGTCGCTGGTCGCGGCAAATCCCTGGGTAAATTACTCGTACTACATTTACCCTGGGCAGGCATTGTACATCCCTGGCGGGTATGATCCGGTTTCGTATTATTGCGGGCCGGGGTACAACGCATACGGCAGTTACTACGTGGTGTGCCGAGGCGACACGCTGGGCGGGATCGCCATGTACTACGGCGTGACCGTCAGCCACCTCCAGTGGAGGAACGGTATCCCGAATGCTAACTACATATACGCCGGACAAGTGATCTACATTTACTGACCGGAGCATTTACCTGGCGATAGAACCTCTAGCGCAGGCCTTTATGGTCTGCGCTTTTTGTACTATTTACCCATACCGGTATGAGTGTTTTGTGGGATAATTTCTCTGGCGATATCCGTTTTTGCAGTGTTGATGAGGAGAATTTCGTAGTTATGCAATCCCAAAGGCAACAGGGTTTTGCCATTCCCGTTGTTGTGATTTTCATATGTCTTTTGGCATTTGGCATTCCATATCTTGTTTCAGGCGGTAGGGATGCCCATTCTGACGTTGTGCTGGTGCCGCGCCAATCTCCCACGCCTACGCCGCTCGACCGGATCTTGACCCAGCAAGCGTTTGCTAACCTTTTCTTTACGCCTACTTCGGATTCGTTTTTCAAAATTCTAGTTACCGGCCCTTCTGCTACGCCCGGCCTGGGATCGCCAACCCCTGTTGACGGATTCGCCTCGCCTACGTCTGCGGTTGTTCCGCCAATTTATGCCTTCTTCACGCGGGTAAGCGACGGGGGGAACTCTTTCAGCAGTCCAACGAGCCCGCCAACATTGACGCCGTTACCTACAAGAACGCCGATCCCGACCAACACACCGGTTCCTACGAATACGCCAATACCTACAGCGACAAACTCGCCAGTTCCAACAAACACGGCGGCGCCAACCGTTACATACACATCCGCCCCAACGGATACGAATGTTCCGCCGACATCGACAAACACACCGGCGCCAACAGATACATCTGAGCCCCCAACGAATACCCCCGTACCTCCAACGGACACCTCAGTACCCCCGCCAACGGATACGCCCGCGCCTCCGCCGACAGATACAGCTGAACCCCCGCCTACCGATACGCCAGTTCCCGGTGGAAACGGAAACAGCGGAATCTTCTTGTTTGGAGCGATACTTCTTCTTCCTTTTGCGGTGGTCTTATTGCCAGGGATTTTTTCAAACCAAAAATAATCCTACCTATTTTTAAAACTGCCAGATAGGTAGAAAATAATCGGTTACAAACCAAAAAGACCTGACGCTGCGTCAGGTCTTTTGTTGTGTGATTACTTCACTCAATAATATTTATCGGCACATCGCTCTTAGCGCCTAACGCGGCAATACTGACCTTCGCCGCCAAACTCTCCGCGATCTCGCGCAGGGCTTTCGCTACCGGCGAATCGGGATGCGAAACGACGATCGGTCTGCCCGTGTCGCCTCCAATGCGGACGTTTTGATCCATCGGCGCTTTCCCGAGGAACGGCGTGCTCGTCATTTGCGCGAGATGTTCGCCGCCGCCCGTGCCGAAAATGTCCATGTGCGTGCCGTCGGGCAATTCGAGATACGACATGTTCTCGACGATTCCCAGAATCGGAACTTCAAGAGTTTTGAACATATTGAGTCCGCGACCGGCATCTTCGAGCGACACCAATTGCGGAAGCGTGACGATCACCGCGCCGCTGAGAGGCAAAGCCTGCGCCAGCGACAATGACGCGTCGCCGGTGCCGGGGGGGAGGTCAACGATCAGATAATCCAGTTCGCCCCATTCCACATCGCCCAAAAATTGACGGATCGCCGAATTCAACATCGGTCCGCGCCAGATGAGAGGCTGACCCGGCTTGACGAGCAATCCCATCGAGATCATTTTCACGCCATGCGCTTCGGCAGGGATGAGTCGTTGTCCCTGCGGGGGAGGAAGTTTTTCCACGCCGAGCATGGTGGGGGTGTTGGGTCCGTAGATGTCGGCGTCCATCAAGCCAACGCGCGCTCCGCTTTGGGCAAGCGCCACCGCGATATTGACCGAAACTGTGGATTTGCCAACGCCTCCCTTGCCTGAACCAACCGCAATGGCGTTGCGAATCGGGGTTTTGACCAATCCGCGCATGCGCCCGTCGTTCGGCACATCCGAATCCATTTTCACAGTGACAGACTTCACCCCGTCAACTTTCATCACGGCTTCTTTTGAATCCTTTTCGATCTTCACGCGGAACGGGCACGCGGGCGTGGTCAGCATGACCGTAAAAGAAATGTTGCCGTGATCGATTTCGATATCTTTCACCATGTTGAGGGTGACAAGGTCTTGCCCGAGGTCGGGTTCTTGCACAACGCTGAGGGCTTGGAGGATTGCTTCTTTTGTAATTGACGTCATTAGGTTTCCTTTGGGTGAGTAGACGAGGAACACGGAAACAAGTGCGGCGGTTCCTTGTCTACGTGTTTACGATGCTGTCGCCGCTTCTGTTCCAGAAGGCTTCGCGGCTTGCGCCGCCGCGGCGGCCGCTCTTGCCGCTTCTTTCGCTTTCTTGGCTTCCGCTTCCGCGATGCGCGCGGCTTCCTCGCGCTCGTAATTCAACGGGCGGATGCTTTTGTAATATTCGCTCGACTTGAGAAGTTTTTCCATGTTGTACACATTGCGTCCGTATGAGGCGATTTCAAAATCGTGATCCATCTTGATCGCGTCGAATGGGCAATATTCCGCGCAGAAGCCGCAGTTCATGCAGATGTCGGCGTCAATGTAGAACTCGGTCGGCTCGGGGATGGGGCGCCCGGTCTGCGGGTCGTTCGAGCGGACGATCCAAATACATTGCGGCGGGCAGACTTTGGCGCAGATGCCGCACGAGGTGCAAAGGACTTCGCGCTTGCCGTCGGGCAGTTCGTTGTACACAAGGAACGGCAGGTAGCGCGCCTCTTCGGGCAGGATCAATTTTTCTTCCGGGTATTGCACCGTGAAGATGCCTTTCTGATCCTTGCTCGAGCGGTGCCTTACGCCTTCTTCGGTGTAATAGCGTTTTTTGCCGCGCAACACCCAGGCAATATCTTCGGTGTACGTTTCCCAGAATCGTTTTGCGGTGACGCCGAGACCTTTGAGTATTCCTTTTCCGTACATGTTCATCTCCATGTGTGTAGGGCGCGTTCTCTAACGCGCCGTTGGCGCGCGAGAACGCCAACTACACAGAAATTAGCGGTCGCATTCGCCCATCACCATATCGAACATGGCGAGCAGGACGACGAAGTCTGCGATCTTGGTGCCGATGGAAATCTTCTCGAGCGCGGTCACGTTGACGAACGACGCGGGGCGCACATGATAGCGCCACGGATTCGGCTTGCCGTTCGAGACGACATAATAGCCGAGTTCGCCTTTCGGCGATTCGACTCGCCCATACGCTTCGCCTGCCGGGACGCGGACCTGATACTGCGGCTTCTGCGAGTTGATCGGACCTTGCGGAATCTGCTTGATGGCTTGGTCCAATATTCGCAGGGATTGCCGAATCTCGTCGATGCGGATGAGGTAGTTGTCCATCAGGTCGCCGTTGTAGCGGACAGCCACGTCGAACTCGAAGCGGTCGTAGATCCCGTAGGGGTCGGCGCGGCGGATGTCGTACGGCACCCCAGCCGCGCGGAGGACAGGACCCGTGATCGAGTAAGCGACCGCATCCTCCGCGTTGATCATCCGCACGCCATTCATGCGCGAGAGCAACACTTCGTTCTCGGTTAACATGCGGTCGAGTTCGTCGGTCTTGTATTGCAAGCGGTCATAAACCAGATCTTTGATCTTCTGCATCACATCGTCGGGGATGTCGCGCACCACGCCGCCGAAGCGGAAGTAGTTGCACATCATGCGCGCGCCGGAGATGGCTTCGAAGATGTCGAGGATGAGTTCGCGTTCCTCGAAGGCGTACAGCGACGGCGTGTACATCGCGCCGAGATCGTTGAGCAGTGTTCCGATGAAGACGAGATGGTTTTGGATGCGGCTCAATTCGGAGACGATCACGCGGATGTATTCGGCGCGTTCAGCGACGGGGATCTTCATCAGTTTTTCGACGGCGAGGGCGTAGCCGAAGTTGTTGGTCATCGAATTGAAGTAATCGAGGCGGTCGGTGAA
>JAJTXU010000237.1 GCA_021462845.1 Anaerolineales bacterium | reverse complement strand
CTACGAAAACTGGCGATCCATTGACCGCCAGTTTTTTTGTCCCGTTCTCGTTTTGACCGATTTCCCTCTCTCATTTCATCCCCTTTTTAGACAACCCCATGATCTTTTCGACTAGGGGCGGGTTCCTAAAACTACGGGAACATCCACAGATTTCCCATCGCGGAGAACTGTGAGGATGATCGTATCGCCGGGGGATTTGCTTGTGATGAGGTAGCTCAACAGATCGTCGAAGGTGATTACAGGGTTCCCATCCAGCGCGATGATGAGGTCGCCGCCGGCGTTCAAGCCGGGGATGTTCGTGGGCGATTCGCCCGCGCGGATGCCAGCCTGGTCTGCAGGTCCGCCATCCACCACGCCGACAACGTACGCGCCGGTGAATTGAGGCAGACCCAGCGCCTCCACTTCGTTCAATCCCAAATCGCTGTTCGAGGAAATGCCGAGATAGGGATATTCAAATTTCCCATCGCGAATCAGAACGGGGGCAACGCGTTTGACCAGGTTGATCGAGATCGCAAAGGCAACGCCCGAGTTGACGGCATTGCCGGTCGCCGCATCGACGTTTTCAGTGCGGATGGATTGATTCACGCCAACGACCTCGCCATTGAGGTTAAAGAGCGGACCGCCCGAATTGCCGGGGTTGATGGCGGCATCGGTTTGGATGATGTCGGCGGTGCTGAAAAATCCGCCATCCGGTGCGGCGTGGGCGGGTTGGGTGCGCCCCAGACCGGAAACGATTCCCATTGTCATTGTGCCGTTCAAGCCGAAGGGGTTGCCGATGGCGACCACGGGCTGACCAACTAAAAGGGCATTCGAATCGCCGATGGGGAGGGGATGGATCTCCTCGCTGGGCGCGTTGACTTTGATGACAGCCACATCCGCATCCACATCGAAGCCGATAACGGCGCCGATGGCTTTGTAACCGGAGGAGAAGGCGATCTCGGCGGTGGAGACTCCGTCGATCACGTGTTGATTGGTGATGATGTGTCCCTCGCTGTCGAACACAAAGCCGGAGCCCATGCCTGTGGCTGTGCGAATGGCGACCACGCCGGGGATCACCTGTTGATACAGCGACGCCAGCGAACCATCCAACGGGATGGGGTTGGCGGATACCGGCACAAGCGTGGATACCGCCGGCGCGGGCGAATCAGGCGCGGCTTGAGGGAGAGGCGAGAGTCCGGGGAGTTGGCAAGCCATCGCCGCCAGAGTCAGAATCAAAAATGCGAATAGAGGTCGTTTCATATTGTCCCTTTCAGTGTTGACTGGGTTTGGAATCGAAAAGATGGTACTGCCCTGTGGTTAAGTCTAACTGAATGGAGGTTAACAACAGCGAAGGGTGAACAACGTTAGAATTTGATCTTCGAGACTTCTTCGAGCAATTCGCGTTGTTTGGGGTTCAGGTACTTGGGGATTTGAACTTTCAAACGAACGTACAGGTCGCCTTTGGCGGCGGGATTTTTCAAATGAGGCATCCCGCGCCCGGCGAGGCGAAAGACCTGTTCGGGTTGTGTGCCGGCGGGGATGTTGAGTTTGATCTTGCCCTCGAATGTTTCCACATCGGCATCGCCGCCGAGGATGGCGGTGAACACGCTGGTTGTCGCGGTTGCGTGCAAGTCATCGCCGCGGCGTTCGAAGCGTTTATCTTCCTGAACATCCACGATCAAGTAGAGATCCATCCCGTTGGGTCCCGCGCCAGCCACGCGGACTTTCGAGCCTGTGCGCACGCCCGCCGGGATGCGGACTTGTTTTTTTCTGCCGTCCGAATCGAGCAGGCGTGTTGCGCCTTTGTACGCCTCTTCCAGCGTGATTTCCAGTTCCTGTTGGTACCCCTGTGTTTGCGCGCGCGGCGATTGTCTTCCGCCCATCCCAAAGATGGTTTGGAAGAAATCAGAAAAGCCTCCGCCGCTCCCGCCGAACAGATCGTTAAGATCATCCACATTGACGCGCGTGCCGCCGTATTGTCCCCAATTGAAATCACCCGGCGTTCCGCCGCCTCTCTGCCATTGTGAATAATCGGAGCCGAGCCTGTCGTACGTTGATCGCTTTTTTGAATCGCTCAACACCTCGTAGGCTTCGTTGATCTCTTTGAACTTTTCCTCGGCTTTTTTGTCGTTTGGGTTGTAATCGGGGTGATGCTGCTTTGCCAGTTTTCGATACGCCTTGCGGATTTCGTCGTCGCTGGCTTTGCGGTCCACGCCGAGAGTTTTGTAGTAATCTTTGTAATCCATGTTCGTATTGTGACACTGCGCTGAATGTAAGTCAAGCATCCGTTTGGATGTTTAACAGAACTCTAATTCGGATTTGGATAGATAACCTTGCGAAGGTTTTAAACCTTCGCAAGGTTTTTTACCAGATAAAGTTCTCCCCGCTCGAACCCGCGCCCGAGATAATATCCGCGCGTGCCGATCGCGGAGATGACCGCCATGCGTTTGTAGCCGTTGGCGGTTGCGACTCGTTCCGCTTCCTCGAGCAGACGAGTCCCCAGCCCAACGTGTTGCGCCGCGCCGTCTTTCTCCGCGCCGACGGGAAGCGACTGTCCATACACATGCACTTCACGAATCAACGCCGCGTCATCTAAATCGTCAATCTCAGTTTGCGGAGACGTGTCCTTCGGCAGAGATAATCTCACAAACCCAGCGATCTTATCATCGGGTGTGACGTACGAAATGAAATGTTCCTCCGCCGCGCCCGCTTGATAGACGAGATCGTCCAGCCTCAGCGACTCGACGCTCACCGTCTTGCTCTTCACCTCGCGGCACCTCACGCATTGACATTTCGTCCCGCGCCGTTTCAACTCATCTTGCACGTCCTGTCGCAAACTTGTGCGACGATTCCCCTCGACAACATTCGTGGATGGAATATCTCGAATCACGCGGTTGACGCGGCAATAGCGAGGAATCGTTGGCTTGATGTCCGCAATCAGGTCAATCAACTCTTGCGTGGTGTACGGCGTGAACTCGCCGCGTTGCCAATATTCATACAACTCTGCGTTTGCAAGCAACTGATTTGGATATATTTTTATTTCATCGGGACAGAAATCATTCCACAACTTCGCGAAGTCCTCGCGGTCCGATTCGGGAGTCGCGCCGTGCAGGTTGGGCATCCAATGGAGGACAATCTTGAATCCCGCCGCGCGGAGCAAGGCGGTGGCTTCGCGCGTGCGCTTCACGTCGTGTCCGCGCTGGTTCATTTCAAGGATGCGGTCGTCGAAACTCTGCGCGCCCATCTGCACCTTCGTCACGCCGAGATGTCTCAGCCAGCGAATTTCATCGGGATTGATCTCGTTGGGTCGCGTCTCGATGACCAGCCCTACGTTGCGGTGTGAAGCGGTTTCGTTGAAGGTATGCGAATTCTCTAATTCTCTAATCTCTAATCTCTGCTCTTCCATCGGATACTCATCAGGAGCGACATCATTCATCGCGTCAAAGCATCTTTTTACAAACCATTCCTGATAATCGCGCTTATACGACGACCACGTGCCGCCGAGGATCAACAACTCGATCTTGTCGGTTGGATGCCCCAGCGCCTGTAACTGCGTGATACGCGACTTCACTTGCGCGTACGGGTCGAATTCATGTTCCACCGCGCGCATCGCGCCCGGCTCGTCGGGCAGGTACGACTTCGGCATCCGCGCGTCGGTGGGGCAGAAGATACATTTCGCGGGGCATGGATACGGCTTCGTCAACACCGTCACCGTCGTCACGCCGGAGAGCGTGCGCATCGGCTTCATGCGGAGTCGTTCGAGCAGGCGCGTGTCTGCGTCCATTTCGCCCGACGCGACGAGTTCGTTGTACAACGTCACCAGCATCGATTTGTTGAGATAGCCGCTACCATCCGCGAGGGGATGACTGCGCAGAGTCTTCGTCACGTCGCTTCCGCGCTGAATTTCCTCCAGCACGAAGCGCGCCAGTTCTTTTTTATCGGGGGTGAGCAAATGAGTTGCTCGCCATAGTTCTCGTCGTTCGGTGTGCATACCTAACCTTCAATAGATTTCTTGCAAAAGTGATTCTGCCGCAGAGTCACAGAGTCGCGGATGCTCTATTAAAGGTTTTCTCTGTGTTCTCTGCGTCTCTGTGGCAGGAAAGGCTACTTGTAGAATTTACCTATCCTCTTTCCTTCGCTCCATGGATGAAACATCCACGTGAAATTCGCTCTTCAGTTGTGAAAAATCTTTATGCTTGAACATCTCGGTATGAAGCCCGCATTCGGTCTTGCCGCGTCCCTGCCAGCGACCTGCGCGCTCGTCGTCATTCAGGCCGATCGCAACCGTGCAAGGCGAACATCCGACGCTTCGATAGCCTTTCTCAAGCAACGGATGAGATGGAAGGTTATGTTCTTCCATATATCGCTTCACGTCTGCCTTCGTCCAATTCAATAACGGATTGATCTTCAACAAACCATCTTCTTGCAATTCCAATATCTTCGCTTTGGCGCGAACCGCAGTCTGGTCGCGGCGGATTCCGCTGATCCACGCCAGCATATCTTTGATGCCTCTTTGCATGGGTTGAACTTTGTGAATGAAACAACACAAATTCGGGTCTTCGAGCGGCAATGTGCGCACTTGCCCTCGCGCAAACACATCCCAACGCGTGTCGCGATACAAGTCCAATACGTTCAACTTCCATTCGGAGGCGAGTTTTTCACGGAAGATCAACGTCTCCCAGAAGTGATAGCCTGTGTCAAGAAAGTAAACCAGGATGTCGCGTTCTGCTTGAGAGACCATGTGCAACAACGGAACCGATTGCGTTTGGAACGAAGAACTGAGCGCGACCTGGGGCCAGAACGCATCCACTGCCCAGGCAATGATCTCTTGCGGCGCGCGCGATTCAAACTCTTCAGAAAGTTTCTCGATCTCCAACGGCGTAAACATGGCGGCATTATACTCGCTTAGATTACCATGGGGGGCTGTCTAAAAAGGGGAAAGGCAGCCCTCCTCAAGATGGGAAAAGTTTAATACAATGGGGGTATGAGACACAAACAAATCACCTTCAAGCCCTATA
>JAJTXU010000236.1 GCA_021462845.1 Anaerolineales bacterium | reverse complement strand
ACAGAAGCGCGACGCGAGCGCGAATCTGGTGTATTACGGCGCGCGCTACTATGACCCCGCACTCGCGCGTTTCATTCAACCGGATACGATAGTGCCGAACCCGATGGACCCGCAGTCGCTCAACCGCTACTCGTATGTGCGGAATAATCCGGTGAATCGAATTGACCCGACAGGACACGAAGACTGCGCGGCGGAAGATGACTGGTGCTGGGAGAATCGCTGGTATGAAGCGCATGGACAGTGTTGGTCCGACGCCAAACAGGACTGGAGTAAATCGTGCCAACCAGAGTTTCAGGATGAGGATATTCTGAGCGAGGTGTTGGGGGAAGAAGGTGGGCTGGCAGTCGCGCAACGAGCAGATATGCTAAAACTGTTTGCAATGCTTCTGCAGTCAATAGCCCAGCAAGCTTCAAATATTCCTCCGCCAAACCTATTTATTATCGGTCTTCAGTTGAGCGGGAGTCTTACACCTGCCTATGGAGAACTATTTGCCCACATAGTATTTGACTTTCAACATCTTGAAATCGGTTATTTCGTGGGCGGAGGGTATGCAGGTGGAGGTAGCTTGGGCGGTAAATATGGGGCATTGGGTACTCTTTTTAGTGGTACTGTCGCAGCACAGTTTGGGATTGGGTGGTGCCTTCCACCGTTATGTCAGGGAGTTTCAAACTACGCCGAATGGTTTTCCGAAGGAGGCGGTTCAGTGGGCATGGTAGGTTTTTCATATGCATCAAGCACTGTAAACAATCAACCGAATTACAGCGTACAAGTTCTAATGTTTTCAATTGGGTATGGTACAGCAACTGCAACCGCTTATTACGGAGCTACCTATGCTGCACCAGTTGCAATCATGCAATATGAGAATCCTACAGCGTTCGCACTTGGCGTGCAATTGAGCTCGAGTTTTGGAGGGGCAAATTTGAGTACATCTATAATATCATACGGATTCGGTGGATACCCTTATCTTTGTTCTATCGCGAGCAACAAATCTACCTGTAATTCAGTAGCAAGGTCCCAGAATTTCGAAGACAGACATATTCGAGGCAGATATGCGTAAAAGGATCCTATTTATTGGAGGGTTGGGGTTTCTGCTACTGATATTAGTAATACGTTTCGCAGGATATCTACCATTCATTGGCATTCCTCGAAATGTTGAAGGGAATTCGTCGGCGCTTTTCTTTCGATGGGCGCATAGGAATTTGGCAAAGATTCGGAGCCAGCCCATTCTTGAAAAGGATTTGATCTTGGTTAGAACTGGAGAGGAGTTAATTGCCGTCAATGCCATAACGGGAAAGGAGGTTTGGAAATATGGTGCAGGTTCAATAACGATTCCAGACAATATGATATTAGTCCAGGACAACCTTGTGCTTGTACGAGGTAATCTCAACTCGGCTCTTGATGCATTGAATCTGCAAGATGGCACATTCCAATGGCGTCTTCCAAATGCGCCCTTGGATGGAATGATTGGAACAGCAACCATCGATAGCGGGAGGGTCTATGTTAGCCGAGGTCGGTCTGGATATGTATGGGCTTACAGTCTAGACGCCGGTAGACTAATCTGGCAATCCCCTCAACTCGAGTCAAGTTTTGTAAGTATGGTCTCGCGTCCTGACGGACTGTATTTGTTCAATACACTTGACCTGATTGTACTGGATAGCGAAACAGGTCGAGTCAAGAAATATCTAAAGAACAGATTCGAAGGGCGTCAACCTATTCTCTTGGGCGATCTAGTCATCCAGCAGTTTCAAAAAATGTTAATCGCTCGAGAGCTAGAATCGGGCAAAGTGCGATGGTCATATCCAAGAAACACACAAGGTGCGATTGGATACATTGGAGTTGTGAACGGCAAAGTCTATGCGAGCGATAGTTGTTGTGAGATTATCGCGTTGAATTTGGCAGATGGAAACCTACTTTGGCGCAAACAATTCGACTCCTCAATTGACTCCACGGTAGTAGCAATTCAAGATTTGGGATATGTGCTATTGCAAAATGGGTCTATTCACGCGTTTGATCTGGAAACAGGCGGCAATGCTGGCACCATATTAACAGCTCCACCAATTTCGAGTGGTTATTATTTGGACAAAGGTCTTGTAACAGACGCGAATTACCTATACGCAACATTCGGAGATAATTCCCTTTTCGCATTCGGAACGAAATGAGGTTAGCAAGATTGCAAATCAAGGTGACGACGCGTCCACATTCGATCTCGAGAATCGTCTAACTTCCACCATTGTCGCGGGCGTCGCCACAGACTAATCCTACAACGGCGACGGCGCGCGCGTGAAAAAAGTGGCGAATGGTGTCACGACCTATTATGTCGGCAATCTCTACGAATACACGACGTGGAATGGCGGCAGCAGCGTCAGCAAATTTTACTATCCCTCAATTCTTCGGGACATGCTTCGGCGGACAACGCGTTGCAGTGAAGCAGGACATCAACATTTCCTACATTCACGGCGACCATTTGGGTTCGACAAGTAAAACAACCGGCGCGAGCAGCAGCACGCAGACATATTATCCGTATGGTGCAATCAAGACGTCCAGTGGCACTGTGCCGACTGATTATGACTTTACGGGGCAAAAACGCGATGCGACGGCGAATCTGATGTTTTATAACGCGCGCTACTATGACCCCGCGCTGGCGCGGTTCATTCAACCCGATACGATTGTGCCGAATCCGCTGGACCCGCAATCGTTAAACCGCTACGCCTACGTGCGGAATAATCCGGTGAACCGGATTGACCCGACAGGACACGAAGATTGCGCGGCGGAAGATGACTGGTGTTGGCAGAACCGCTGGTATGAGGCGCATGGCTATTGCTGGTCGGATACCAAACAGGATTGGGCGAAGCAGTGTACGCCAGAGTTTCAGGATGAGGATATTCTGAGCGAGGTGTTGGGGGAAAATGGTGGGCTGAATATTGTCATGCAAGCAAATATGCTCAAGGTTTTTGCAATGCTAATGCAGCAGATTCAGCAGAGCATCTCGAATGTACCTCCACCCAACTTTTTGATAATAGGCGTCCAGATCAGCGGGAACCTAACCCCACTATATGGAGAAGGATCACTCCAGATGGTGTTTGACTTTCAGCATCTGGAAATCGGATGGTTCGTGAGCGGCGGATTTGGTGGTGGTGGAAGCAGTGGCGCTGGTTTTTCAACGGATCAAATGTTACATCTGTTCGGTAGCGCATCTGTATCCATACAAATTGGTGTTGGTTGGTGCGTTGCACCTGGATGTACGGGGGTAAGTAACTACGCGGGTTCAATGCAAGAACATACTTTAGCTGCTGGTATCCCTATACCAGCCTTTCCGGTAGGTCCGGGATTGGCTGGCACCTATGCATTTACTCCTGATGGAATTGTTACAACTTTTACGTTGGGGGCAAGCATTGGCACGGCAAGCTTCGGAGCGAATATAAATGGAGTTAATGCCTGGGAAGTATATAAAAAGTCCTATTGGGGCGACCCGGCAGGATTTGCGCTGCAAGTTCAGATTGCAACCACGCCTTTTGGCAACAGCTTTGGAGTCGGCGTGAATCAGTATGCATCTTTCGGATATCCATTTTTGTGTTCAATAGCCAGTAACAAATCCACTTGCCGATGACAAGGATATTAGAGAGTAACACGTAAAACGTTGACAACCATGAGTCCACGGATGACAAAAGGTTTCTCATCGTCCAACATTCCTTTAATGCTTTTCGGACTAATTGGGGGACTCTTGATCCTCGCGCTTGTTGGCATCTTGCTATCGCCATATTTGCCATTCCTAGGCCAGCCGCGCTCGGTGAGTAACTCGACTATTGTCCTTGCGCAAAATTGGGACTTTGTTGCACCCACACAGAGTGTGTATTTGCCTTTAGCCAGAGGAGACCTAGTCTTACTGCGGACGACGAATTCAGTTGTGGCTATTGACGCTGAGAGTGGAACGGCTCGCTGGAATTATCTGGCAGGGTCCAGATCCATTCCAGACCCTTTGATCTTTGTCAATGGGGACAGTGTATTCTTCACTCCGGACAATAACTGGACAATGTATGCGGTTGATGGGAATGATGGCAAATTCAAATGGCAGCTGCAACGGGGGTTTTCAGATGGTCAGATTACTGGCGCAGCGATAGATGACACAAGAGTTTATGTCTTTAGCGGAAGACAGGGCATTGTGTGGGCATATAATCTAAAGGATGGAACATTGGCGTGGAAATCGCAGTCGCTCCACACTGGATTCTACAATATTACTCCCAGAGGAGACAAACTGATCATGTTCAATAATGGAACTATGTTTGTCTTGGATTCTAATACCGGTTATCTCAGCAAGATGATGGAAAATACTTTTCAGGGCGGTTCGCCGTGGATCTTTGATGACCAAGTTTATCAGGCGTTTCGGTCTGAGCTGGTCGTCCGGAATATCAATACCGGGGCAACCGAGTGGAAACAGAGCAAAGAACCAATTTATCTCACTGTAATAGATGACATAGTATATTTCTCCCCAAGGGACAAAAGCTTGTCAGCAGTTGATCGCGGAAGCGGTCAACTGCTCTGGGAGAAATATCAAGATGCTGTACCAGCATCGGCTGTCACGAATATCAGTGGTAAGGGATATTTGATGCTTACCAGTGGAGTGATTGTTGAGTTTGATTTGAAATCTGGTGACGAAATCGGGCGCGTAACAACAACACCTGCTTCCACAAGCCCAAATTATTTAAACAAAGGACTTGCCACAAATGATAAAGAACTCTTTGCGACATTCGGCGACAATACGCTATTTGCGTTTGGAAAATAATTCAAGATTCCAAACAGAAATAATCTCCGGCTACCTTGTCACACTTCGCCTTTCAACTGACGTTATGCGACACCACAACACCAAGTTGCGCTGATGGCGACACGCTCGCGTATGATGTCGAGAATCGCTTGACTTCTACGACTGTTGCAGGTGTCACCACAAACTATGCTTACAACGGCGATGGCGCGCGCGTGAAAAAAGTGGCGAATGGTGTCACGACCTACTACGTCGGCAATCTCTACGAATACACGACGTGGAATGGCGGCAGCAGCGTGAG
>JAJTXU010000235.1 GCA_021462845.1 Anaerolineales bacterium | reverse complement strand
TTGACCGCTTGCGAATCGGAAAAATACTCGCGCACATCGGGGGCAAGTAAGACAGAGCCTTCCGTCAGGGCATAGTGATTGACCAGCGTTGTTCCGTCTTTTTGATGAACGTGGACGGTGTAGCCCTTGTCTAATGGGCGGTAGAACTTTCCGCGTTCGGCTTTGCTGAAATCATATTCAGCTCGCATTTCGTCATTTTTCTTTTTCTTGTTAGTTATTTTCATAGGTTTTTCTTTCAGTATTCGTTGCTTTTCGACAACTGATTAATCGAATTCTTTCTCCTCGTTCGGTGTGCACTACGACCAACAAGAGACCTTGCATCGAAATTCCGATGGAGATATACCGTTCTTCGCGCTTCGAATGGTCAGGGTCAAATACAGTAGCAACCATCGGGTCGTTGAAGACAGTTGCTCCTTCCTCAAAACTCACGCCGTGTTTGTTGACGTTATCTTCGGCTTTATCATCATCCCATTCGAATTCGCTGTTTTCCATGGCGCATATCCTCCCAAATTATACCCCCGTGAATTGGTCCCTAGTTGCGGAACTATCCCGCTAACAACGAATCCACCGCATCCGCCAACTCCTTCAAATTACTCACCTTCAATACATTATTGCACATCGGCGCGTACTTGGGCATGTCGCTGTCACCGTGCCACAAGTAGGGAGGTTCGGGATTCAGCCAAATCGTCCGCGCGGCGCGGCGCGTCATCGTGGAGAAAATGTCGAGGCGCGGATCGTAATAATTGTTGCGTCCATCGCCGACCATGATGAGCGTCGTCTGCCCGTTGAGCGTGTCCATGTATTCGCTTTGGAAATCGTTGAGCGACCAGCCGAGGTCGGTGTTGTAACTTCCGCTGGGCATCCGCCAAAGGACAGAAGAAATCGCCTCGTCCGCGTTGGAGCCGCTGAAATCCTCCGAGATCGATTCGAGATGGTCAATGAACGCGAAGGCGTGAGTCTTTCGCACCTGTCCTTGCAACGCAAAAAGAAAACTCAACATCAACTCCGAACAGAATCGCATCGAAGTGCTGATGTCGCAGATCACCACGATCTTCGGTTTGCGCACGCGGTCTTTGTGCTTGATCTCCATCGGCACGCCGTGATATTTGAGATTGCTTCGGATCGTCGCCTTCGGGTCGAGTTGTCCGCTTTTCGCGCGTTTCTGCCGCAACGCGATTCGCGTGCGTAACATGGCGGCGAGTCGCTTCACTTCGTTTTGCAAAACTTTTTTATCGGCGTCGCTCAACGCGTGGAACGGACGATTGATCAGATCATCCATGCGTTCGCCGCGCGGTCGCTCGCTCATGTTCTCGGCAATGCGCTCGCCCGCGAACTGTTCGATCTGCTCGCGCATGCCCTGCAAATTTTGCTGGATCATCTCGCGCATCTGCTCGACGCGGTCGCGGCTCATGCCCATCTGCTGGAGTTGTTCCATCAACTCTTTCAGCGCCTCGCGGACTTCGGGATACGCCAGCGCGCGCATCATGCGTTGCGCCATCCAATTTTGATAACGGATGTCGTCCATCTGATTCAGTCCGACCATCTGACCCAACGCCTCAAGCTCCGCACGGGACAGCTGGTCGCCGTTCATCAGCCTTTGCATCCGCTGACGGAGACTCTCCGCGAACTGCCGCAACGCATCCGCGAGTTGTTGCGCTTCCTCAGGCGACATATCATCCGACGGATTTCCGCCCATCATCGGCGGCGTCCCTGTGCCGAAGAACAGCGGAAATAATTTATCGAATACGGGAATATCTTTCAGGTCTTTGATCAACGTGGCGCGGAGAGATAAACGAAACTCTTCGCGGTTCTGAATCCCCATAATGTCCACCGCCGAAAACGCCTCAGCAGACTCCGCCAACGAGACGCGCACTCCGCTCGCGCGTAGGGCTGAGATTAATTGAAGAATGCGGGATTCCATAATTCGACTACCTTGAAGTTTTGAATGCAAAATTTGGGAGTGGCGAAACCTGTGTGTAAAAGTTTTCTTTGCCACAGAGATCACTGAGACCGTAGAGAGACAACCTCAAAATCTCTGTGCGCTCTGCGGCTTCACGCACCACAGTCGCCACTCCCCAAAATTTTAGAAATACCACAAAATGGCGTTATACAGCATATCGATTTCTTCTTGAGACAAAAACTTTCCCTGCTTGGCAAGCTCAAATGCCTTATGCAACAAGTCCGCATCTTCGTCTGAGATCGAATCCAATAATGTTTGGACGATCGGGTTTTCAGGTTTTCTGCTTCCGGGAGAAAGTTCGACAAGCAGTAACATATTTTCTACGTAGCCGACGTTATTGAATCTTCCGGCAAGTGTATTTATTTTCATCCGGATACCATTAAGGGCATCCATATTATCCATTTGGCTCACGATAGTGGGAACGATAACACTCCCCTGAGAGCCGTCTTCAAATGTTACGTACAATTCGAGTAAAACCTTGTGGACAATTTGAGGGGTATCCGCTGTGCCAATATTAATTGCATAACTGTCGCGAACCTGTATGGTTTTGTCAAGCATACTATTAATTTTGAGAAATTCTCCTTGCACAGGATCGCCCGTAGGCGACACTTTATCATGCACCCGTAAACCACCTGGTTCGCCCGGCAACACGCCCCGCAGTGATACCGTTTTTTTTGCTTGTTGAATTTTTGCTTGCTCTTGTTCTGCGGTTATTACCGGAAATTCATAAGGGTTTTCAATAAGACCGTTTAATTGAACTTGAGGCGTGCTCGTAGGCTCAGGTGTGGGTGGAATGTTCGGCGTGTTAGTTTGTTGCGGAACGGAGGCGCTTGTTGCAGTTGCTGTGCTTGTAAGCGTCAGAATGGGTATCTCGGTTGCTTGCTGAAGAGTTGGCGGGGGAGAACATGCTCCGAGCGCCATCGCGAGTAAGAGCAGGAACATCGTAAGTTCCAATTGCGCTCTCTTTACTCGCAAAGCTGAACTCAGGTGTAGGATCCGAAATTTCATTATCCCGCCTTGGTAGATATTTCCTGTTTTGCCCCGATAAATGCCGCTTCTTCCAATTCGATCCGCTCTTCGATGACGCGCGTCAACCACTCTTCGACGCTTGTTTTTCTGTGGAGCTGAGCCAGAAAAGCGGCGCGGGCGGCAAGCTTTGGCGGAATAGAAACCGAAGCTGATTTTTTTCGACGCGCGCGGACAGGTTTGCCCCACGCTTTTTCGTCTTCAGCCTGCGAAATTACGATTTGATCTATTTCCTTCTCAGTTAATTTTGTTTTTCTAGTCATAGTTGCCATCCAGTAATAATGCGGACAACGTCTCCTGGCTTGAGTTGAAAGATGATCTTGAGTCTACGTCCGCCGACAGTTTTGCCGATTAACTGATAAAGATCTTTGAAAGACTTGTTCCGTCGAATCTCGAAATCAGAGAAAAACATTCGATTGCTTCATTGAAGGTGATATGATGCGCATCCAACTCGTCGTTTTCGAAGTCGTATTCAAAATCGGCTGGCGTGAAGCGACTCCAGTTCGGCATGAAGAAATTATACTACTGCCGATGAAACGCGCGCCCATTCGCGTGTAGGGCTGAGATCAGTTGGATGATGCGGGATTCCATAAAGACTCGAAACTTTCTATAGCTATTCGCCTGCTTGCTTTAATATCTGCTGATAAAGTTCATCGGAGATAAAGAAGCCAATTTCATTTCGCAAAGCAGTCATCGATTCGGTGAGCGATGCGATCTTTCCTTGTTTCTTTGCAGTCAGTAAAATCCCAAGCACGCCGATGGTTTGGAGTCCAAGGTTTCTTGCGCGATCTCTACCGAGCCTTTCATCCATCACGATGATTTTCACGCCCATATCCGTGGCTAGCGCAATTGCTTCTGATTCCCCTTGGTTTAATTCCACGGACAACGATTGAACGAGTGGTTTGTTTTGCGCTTCCTGTGAAATGATCCAGCCATCTTGCAAGGCATCTTGAACAGCGGGTACGCCGCGAAAGTTTGTTTCTGTTTTGAGTTCTTCCAACACTGCCAGTGGAATATAAATCTCCCCAAATTGTTCACGAAGTAACGCTAAACGACCGATAACCGCCAATCCCAAAATGGGAGACGTGTCACTAACCGCTGGCATACGCTATATCATCCTGTAAATCCTGCTCGTCGTATTGGCGCGGAATGTTGCGCTTGCCAAGCAACAGCCCGAACTCAACCTTGGTCATCTCTGCCAGTTCACAGGCTTTGCCAAACGATAGAAGCCCTTGAGCATACAGGCTGAGCGCCAACTCCACCTTAAGTTGTTTCTGCTGTTCTTTTTTCGGCAGGCGTATCGCGCGCGCCACCGAATCGGGGATTTCAAGTAGGATGGTCATACTTCACCTCGGGGCAATTATAAACCTTTGCGAGACTCAGTTTCGTGAGAGTCTTCCGAATTCATCGGGCTTTGGCTTGGGCGGCGGCGGGGGATTGATAAATTGCCGCTTCGCCTTTTGTAGATCGGCTTCGTGTTTCAATAAGACAGAGATCGTATCTTCCAATGTATCTTTGTCCAGATTAGACGCGTTCAACGCGACGAGCGCGTTCGCCCAATCCAACGTCTCGCTGATGGACGGGGACTTGCGCATGTCTCCTTTGCGGAGGCGTTGCACAAATTCGACAGCCTGTTGCGCCAACTTGGGATTCAGGTCTGGCACTTTCAATCTCACAACAGCGAGTTCTTCTTGCAACGAAGGGTAATCAATGAAGAGATACAAGCATCGCCGCTTCAACGCTTCGGAAAGTTCGCGTGTGTTGTTTGACGTGAGAATCACGAACGGACGATGCTTCGCGGTCAATGTTCCCAACTCTGGCACGGATACTTGAAAGTCGCTCAGCACCTCGAGCAAAAAGGCTTCGAACTCCGCGTCGGCACGGTCAATTTCGTCAATCAATAAGACTGACGGTTGTTCGCTCAAGATTGCTTTCAACAACGGACGTTGCAACAAAAAGCGATTTGAGAAAAATACATCTTCTTCTTTGGCGAGGCGGTCTGCGGCTTCGGTCAATGAATCGGCTTTTCCGAGCGTGTCGTTCAATTTATCGCGCAGGAGTTGCGTGTACAG
>JAJTXU010000234.1 GCA_021462845.1 Anaerolineales bacterium | reverse complement strand
CAAGCCGCGAATTACGCGAATTTCCGCTAATTTTTTAAAAATTCGCGTGAATTAGTGAAATTCGCGGCAAAAGGTTTTCGATCTGCGTAAGTCATGTAAAAAAACTATCAGGGCTAACTGAACCGCAGAATCACTGCGGAAACTCAGCGCACAACCCATTCAGGATCTCGCCGCGTAATTGCATCAATTCGGGGAACTCGTGGAAGAATAGGATTTTTTCATTGGCGATCGAATCGGCAGGCGGCTTGGGCGAAAGGATGAAAAAGGCGAATGCTTCGGCAATATCTTCGGCGGGGCTGGTGGCGGAATAATCGCTGAGGAATTGATCTTGATACGTGTTGTAGAAATCATCGAGTTGATCGTAGTATTCGTCTTCGTCCTCGATCGTATCGATCTCCTGCCATTCCGCGTACAGGTTGAACCAGAATCGATCGAAGAACTGGTTGACGTATGAATCCGCGTTACTGCATCCTTCGCCTGGGAAGTAATTCGGGCAGGCGGCAAGTTCGCGCTGGTAGATCTCATCGTTGGACGGATTGTCAAAGACCGACAGGTTGGGCGGCACCTGCGAGGAATTCAGCGTCATCAGGTGGGCGAATTCGTGGAGCAGGGTAAAGACCAGGGCGCGTCGATCATCCGAATCGAGAATGTCTACCTCGAGCACCCACTCCTCGGCGTTATTCTCCGATTGCCCAACGGAGGCAAGCACGTCACTGCCGCCATCCGTGACGATGGAAAAACTCACCACAAAGTCTCGTTCATCGGGAGGGATGAGGCTGGTAAATAAATTCCAAATTTCTTCGTGCGTGGCGCGATCATCCTGCTCGTCGCGGAATTTGCTCGGCACCGAATCGAAAAACGGATTTCCCAGATCGTCTCCCTCTATGCCATAGGTGACAAGATAGATCTCCTCCTCCAGCGATTCTTCCGAACTGCTTTCGAAGTTGAGCGAAGCCTCCAGAATATCTGCAACCTGAACGGGGCAACTGGCTTCGGCGGGCAGGGTGGGCGTCGGCGTGGGGGGAACCAGAGTTGGGGTCGGCGTCAGGGTCGGCGGGAGCGGAGTCGGCGTATCGGGGATGATCAGCCTCGTGGCGGCGCGACAGGCTAACGTCGAGGAAAGAAGCGCGAGCGTGATGAGGAGGAGTTTTCGTCGGAGCATGATTCTATTTGGGTGGGATGATGATCCAGCCGGCATCCAGAAAATATAAGTATAGGTAACCGAGGAGCATGACGATCCACAAGGCTAGCTGGATACGGTCGAGCAGGTTTTCCCACGATACTGCAAGATTGTCTTTGATAGTCTGCACGATGTTCTCGAGGCTATCGAGTTTGCCGCGCACGGTTTGTTTCCAATCGTTGAGGTAGAGTTCGCTGTGAATGATCTCATAGAGTTTGGCGGTGTACCAGTCGCCGATGAGTAGCAGGCTTTGTTCGGCGCGTTCGAAATCGAGCATCACTTCGAGACGATGCTCGGCAAGTTGGCGGATGAGTCCGCGTGTGGCGCGCGGACGGCGCGGCTTTTGAAAGAACGATTCGTTGATCTTGTCGAGCAGGTCTTCGATGGATTGGTCCAACATGCGGTAACGCAGTAATTGATAATTGCCGATCTTGAGCAGGGCGATATCGGAGCGGAAATCAGCTTTTGGGGCGATGATAATGGCGCCCTCCCAGTCCACAAGTGTGAGTTCGTCGGCGGAGTAGCGCGCGCGCGAGCCGAGGATCTCGTGCATCTCTTCGGTGTCGAACACGTCGCGCTGTGAACGGATGAAGTTGGCAAGTTCCAGCGCGTTCTTTTCGATCCATTGATCGGGCGTGGGTGTCGCGTCTTTGACCAACAGGACCCAATACTCCTCGAACAATCCGCTTCGGCGGTGAGTCTCGGGAATATAGCGCGATTGCAACACGTTTTGCAGGTTCGTGCGCGTGAGCAACACAGGCGCGGCGAACGGATCGCTGATCTGATAACGACATTCGATCATCTGCACACAGTCGTCGTAGAGGTGACGCACGACATTGACGGCATACCCCTCGAATAAAAACGTCTCTTCGCCCAACGTGACGAGGTCGATATCCACCGGTTGAAAATAAGGAGCGTCTTTGATCAGCCCTTTGAATTGTTCGGTCGGTCGCGTTTTGCCGTCGTCTGAATCGGGGAAGGCGAGCAAATAACAGATTTCCATGGGTTAAGTTTAACACAGGAAGGAGGTGACAGCCCGGGCGCGGGTATACTCAAACATGATGAAGGTCGCGCTTTCCCTTCTGATCGCCCTGTTGATATCCGCCGTGACGCTCGGCGTGTTGATGAGCCTGCCCGCCTCCGTTTGGACCGATTGGCGTCCCGCCACGTGCCTGCAACGCGGATGTTTCTGCGAAGCGCCAAATCCCCACAGCCCCATCCGCCAAACAGCGAACACCGTTTCTTCGCTGGGCTACCTCTTCAGCGGGACGCTGGCGATCACATCGTCGAAAAACGCGCGGCGTTTCTCGCGCGGTCATGCCGCGATCTTCGGTGTGTCGAGTCTCCTCATCGGCGTCGGCAGCGCGTTCTATCACGCCTCGCTCACCTTCAGCGGTCAATTCTTCGACGTGTTGGGAATGTTCATGCTCGCAACGCTCATGCTGGTCTACGCCTTCGAGCGGATCTGGGATTTGCGCTTCGCCGCGACTGTTGGGCTGTATCTTGCCATCGTCCTTTTTCTCAGCCTGTTACAAATCTCCCTGCCCGATACGAGACGGTTCGTCTTTGCCCTCGCGCTCATCATCGCCTTATTCTTTGAAGCGCGGTACCTGAAACAACAAACGCCGATCATCGACGTGAATAAATTACGCCTCGGAATCATCCTGCTTGCCGTTGCCTATCTGATTTGGATTCTCGATAACGCTCGCATCGTGTGCTTCGAGACCAGTCCCATTCAGGGGCACGCCCTTTGGCATTTGCTCGGCGCGGCGTCGGTGTGTTTGCTGTATCAATATTACTCAAGCGAGATTAAACAAAGAGCATGACGCAGTCTGTGCGTTTTTCCAGAATCATCGCGCATTCCCAATTCACCGGCGTTCTTAACGTGAAAGGCGCGAATTGGGCGAATGTCGCAAGAACTTCGCGGTTTTTGTAGTTTGGCGTGTTTCGCGTTAAATTTTTACTCGGTTTAATTAGACGTTATCGGTAATAAGCCGAACAAACCATTTTGGACGCGGACGCGAAGCGCGCTGAAAACGCTGATTTTTTTCTGTGTCCCCGTTTTTATTTCCAATAGAGTCTATTGTCAATCTATAAAGGTGCGCGCTCCGTAGATCATCCATACTTCGGCGTATCGCCGATGATCTCCCACCCTCGTTGCAACGCAACCTGCTTCAAATTCTTATCTGGATACACCGCCACAGGATGATCGGCATGTTCGAGCAGTGGAATATCCTGTTCGGTGTCGCCGTAGGCAAAATCCACGCGCTTCACGCCGAGACGGGTCAACACTTGTTCGATCTTATTCTGGCTGGCAACAAGTTCTCCCGCGAGTTGAACACGCCCGTTTACGATTTTCACAGGCGTGCCGATCACCTCCGCGCCGATCCGCTGTGCGAACGGTTTGATGAACGGCTCCACTGAACTGCTGGCGATGTACACCCGCGCTCCATCTTCGCGGTGTTTGATTAGCCGCGCCACCGTGTCTTCGCGGCGTTTCTTCCATAAGTTGTGTTCCACCGTCCACTCCGACGCGTGCGCGAGTTTTGATTCATCCGCATCTTTGATGTACGCGAGACTCTCGATCATTAATTTTTGTCCCCACTCCTGCCAATCAATCAGTCCATTTTTTGCAAGCACATAGGCAGGCATCACTCGCGCCATGTAGAATCGCGCGCGCCATTTGCTCTGGTTGTGCTTCACCCAATCCACCAAGCCCAAAAACGGCGAGCCTGTGGTCAATGTTCCCATCATATCTGAAATGACGATCATGTTTGCTCCTCTTCCAAATTATAGCACTCGCAAAATGATACAATCGTCGCATGGGCACGCTTTATCTCGTCGCCACTCCCATCGGTAACCTCGAAGACATGTCGCCGCGCGCGATCCGCATTTTGCATGAGGCGAATCTCATCGCGGCGGAGGACACGCGCCACACGGGGAATTTGCTCAAGCATTTCGAGATCGAGACCCCGCTCACAAGTTATTTCGAACACAACAAACTCAGCAAATTGGATTTCATCCTCGACAAACTTTCCAGCGGAGACGTGGCGCTCGTCTCGGATGCGGGGACGCCCGCGATCAACGACCCTGGCTACGAACTCGTCCGCGCGGCGCTCGCCTCAGGTTTCGACGTTCGACCTGTCCCCGGTCCCTCAGCCCCTGTCGCCGCTCTGAGCGTTTCTGGCTTGCCCACAGACTCGTTCCTCTACCTCGGCTATCTCCCTCACAAGAAAAACGAACGCCGCAAATTCGTAGGACAAATTGCCAATTTGTCCTACACATTGATCTTCCTCGAATCCCCGCACAGGATTCTTGAATCACTCGAAGACCTGCTCGCCTCCCTCGGCGACCGCCGTATCTGCGTTGCGCGCGAGATGACCAAGATGTTCGAAGAATATTGGCGCGGGACAGTGAGCGGGGCGGTGGAGTATTTCAAATCAAAAGAAGCGAGGGGAGAGTTTACGTTGGTCGTGGAAGGAATGAAGAAAGAAGAAAGAGGAAAGTGGAAAGTGGAGGACTTGCAAGCAGCGATTGAAAAAGAATCGAAGGGCGGGAAATCTGCGAAGGAGTTATCAGCCGAACTGTCGGAGCGAAGCGGCTGGAATAAAAAAGACGTGTACCGACTCGTGAATCAAAAATGACGCCTCTCGTGGGGTGGGATGATATCCCGCCATTTTGTCATTTCGTCAGCATGCGGGATGCCATCCCGCACCACGTTTTTAGAAGGAAGCAAAGATGAGTCTTGAATCCCCGAACATCCCCAATGAAATGAGCGAGCCGCCATCTTCAATAGATTTCCCCGTGCGCGGCTGGTGGAAAATTTTTTACGCGGTCTTCCTGCTGATCATTCCCGCGTTTTCGTTTTGGGCGGTGGCGGCCATCAAACCCGAA
>JAJTXU010000233.1 GCA_021462845.1 Anaerolineales bacterium | reverse complement strand
CCGGCGAGGATCGGGAATTTCAAATCCGAGAGTTTGCCGATGTGGAATCCGCCGTCGCCTTGCGAGATCAGCCAGACTGCCGCGAGCGCGAGCGCGAATCCGATGAATTGGATCAGGCTGGGTAGTCCCTCGGTGATGGCGCCGAAGATGACGGGGAGTAAAGCCGAGAACAACGCCGAGACCGGTGCGGCGACGCTCATCTGCCCGACGCTGAGGCTGTAATACAAAATGAGCAAGCCGCATGAGCCGAGCGCGCCGCCGATGAACGCATTGAGCGCGACGCTTGAAGAGGGAAGCGATTCGGGATAAAAGAATGAAGCGATGACGAGAATCAACAAGCCGAAAAAGTCGGCGTACAACACCGCGCGATACGCGCCGACCTTGCGGCTGGCGAGCCCGCCCGCGAAATCTCCCGCGCCCCACGAAAGCGATGATGCAATGCCGTATAGGATGGAAAGCAAAAAAGACCTCCGGAATGCGGACTTCAGTCCGCTTGTAATAAAAAAACGGCGGACTGAAGTCCGCGCTCCGAATCTACGTTTTTAAAATTTATCGTCGTCGAACAGGATCGTAATTGGAAATTCTTGCGCGCATTCTTTCATCCACACTTCGCCGTTGTCGCTGATGTATTGGCGATAACTGGAATATAGCCAATCCTCAGGCTGTTGAACATACCCGTGTTTGACAGGATTGTAATGGATGTAGTTGAATCGCGTCCAAAAATCATGTTCCCCGCGAATGCAAGTATCCCAGTACGTGTACCAAACGGTTCTACCGCGTGTGTTGTCCAGTCCGTTCAGTTGGTATGCCGTGCTTCCATTGAGTCGCCTCGTGAATTTGCCGAGATCAAGCCCATGTTGTGGAAGAAAGAGAAAGTGATAATGGTTTGCGAGAATGACCCAAGCCGCCAGTTGCGCATTGAACTCCGCGATCAATTCTTTGAATGTTTTAATCCACAAATCGAAGTGCGCGTCGGAAGATAGAATATGCGCCTTGTCCAATGTTGACGCGGTGACGAAATACCACGCGTCGTCCATGTAGAGATGCGGCGGGCGGTGAGGGGAGGTTGACCATTTCATGTTGTATCTTCCGGAGTGCGGACTTCAGTCCGCAATTTGTAAGTAGCGGACTAAAGTCCGCGCTCCGTTTTTCCTCCGGCTCGCGCCCGCTCCAGCACCTTTTGCGCGTTTTTCAATAACGGCATGTCAATCATCTTGCCATCCAGCGCGTACGCGCCTTTGCCCTCTCGTTGACTCGACTCAAACGACTCGACGATCCGTTTTGCATATTCAATCGCTTCGGCGGATGGAGTGAACGCCTCTTGCGCCGCCTCGACCTGATTCGGGTGGATGATCTGTTTGCCGCTGAAGCCGAACCGCGCTCCCTCTTCTGCCTCGGCGCGCAGACCCTCGGGGTCCTTGAAGTCAATGAACACGATGTCAATCGCTTGCAGGTCGTTCGCCGCGCACGCCGTGACGACCGCCTGCCGCGCGTAGAGCAATTCGGTTGCTTCTTTCGTCCGTACCGCGCCAACGGATGCGGCGAAATCCTCCCCGCCGAAGATGATGGCTTCGAGTCGCTTGTCCGCTTCGGCGATCTTTTTGAGATTCATGATTCCCTTCGCGGTTTCCACCCCAACCAGCAAGCGGACACTCCCAATGTTCAACTTGCTCGAAAGTTCGTAAGTCTCGATGTGTTCGCTGACCCATTTCACCTGTTCCGCAGTCTCGACTTTGGGAACAACGATCGTGTCGGGGTTTGTCGCCAACGCCGCGACGAGGTCGCGCTTCTCCAAGCCTGACCCGATCTGGTTGATGCGAATACATCGCTCAGACTTGCCGAAATCCAGTTCCTTCATCGCCCCTGCAATGACCTCCCGCGCTTCGGCTTTTTTATTCGCCGCCACGCCGTCTTCCATGTCCATGCAAATGGAATCGACCCTGAGGGTGGTCGCTTTTTGAATCTTGCGGCGGTCATCGCCGGGCATGTAGAGGATTGCGCGTCGTGAGTGCATAAGTCTATTTATCCTTCTTCGTAATTTTCTCGTCAAGAGCATGAAGAATTTGTGAGCCTGTATCTAAAGCCCATTTTGTAGCATCATCGCCAACTTTTGCGCCATGAACAGCAGAATTCAACAGCACAACCATATCTAAGATCACGGAGTGTTCTTGAGAGGTTAATATTTTTTGGTCTTTGAGAATTCTTGATAATGAACTAATGCCAGCTTTTTCAACTTTTATTTCATGCGATCTGGCTATCTCTATGAGGCGTTTTTCAATTTCAATCCGAAGACCGGCTAGGGCAAGGTTTGGATCTTCCAGTCCAATTTCTTGATATGTAGGTTTCTTTGTACTTTTACGACCTTTGGCTGATTTTTTCTTTAGAAGACCGGCCTTTTTAGCTGAAGCTGTGACTTTTTGTAATTCATGATATTCAACCTTTACGCCACCTGGCAATTCAACAACTCTAAATAAAGACCCAAGCCACGGAATAATCGCAATTACAAGTAGGGCAACTGTGATTAAGTCTACTGTTACGTTTGGTAAAACAAGATGGACTATGACTAAAATGATTGCAATAGTTGAAATTAAGAATTGAATTGGTTTAGCTTTCATCTTTCATCCTTCCGCCTTCATCCTTTCTTGAGAAACATCGCCGTTCTCTCGAACTCGACCACAATTGTACCGTCTGGCTTTTTGCCCCAGCATCTGATTCGCACGATGCCCGCCTCAGGTCTCGACTTGGACTCGCGCTTTTCGATGACCTCGCTTTCGGCGTAGACCGTGTCGCCGTGAAAAACAGGGTTGGGATGCACGACTTTGTCATATCCCAAATTCGCCACGATCGTGCCTTCGGTTAGATCTGCAACAGTTAAACCTACAACAAGTCCAAACGTAAACACGCCATTCACCAGCCGCTGACCGAATTCCGTCTTCGAGGCGAAATCTTCGTTGAGGTGAAGCGGTTGCGTGTTCATGGTCAACGAAGTGAAGAGGACGTTGTCCATTTCAGTCACCGTCCGCCCGCCGTGTTTGAATTTCATCCCGACTTCTAGCTCATCAAAGTATTTTCCAGCCATGATTAACTCCTCGGTGACGAAAGACGAAAGAGGAAAGAAGGGCTATCATTCTTCTTTTGTCTTTCCTCTTTCATTCCACCGCAATTAATACCTGTTCTCTCTCAACCGTCTGCCCTTGCTTCACAAGTAATTTCTTCACCACACCATCCACCGGCGCATGGATTCTAATCTCCATTTTCATCGCTTCCAACACCAATAGCGTTTGACCTTTTGAAACCGATTCTCCATCGGCGACGTTCACGCTTCGCACCACGCCTGGCATTGGCGCGGTTAATCCTGACCCATGATCGCCTCCCGCGCCTCTTCGCTTCGCGCCAGATGATTTGGTCAACACGAACGTCCGTCCGTTGACCGTCACCCAGCGTTTGGCGTTATCGGAGGAAACATACGCAGTGACGCGTTCGCCGTCAATGAACAAATCCAACTTTCCACTATCTGTATGGAGAATTTCAACAAAGATAGTTCTATCATCAAGAGTAAAGGCATAACCTTTGCCGTTTGGTGATAGTTCGATGGTTGAGTTATCGAATGTGAGTTTCATCAGTTACGAAATCCGTTCGGGGTTTTCCACGGACTGTAAGGATCAGGTTCATTTACGATTTCGGATTTACGATTTGCGATTGCGAGGTCGGCGAACGATGCGGCGACGAGCGCTTCAAACGACGGGGCGGACTGATTCCACGTCGGCTGATTTTCCACCCATCGTGTGGTGACTTGTCCATTCGCAAAATCAGGATGAGCCAAAACATCCTGCAAGAAATCAATATTGGTCGTTACGCCATGCACGACAAACTCGCGCAAGGCGGATTGCATTTTCTGAATTGCAACTTCTCTAAATTCTCCATGCACGATCAACTTCGCCAACAGCGGATCGTAGAAATGCGTCACCTCATCGCCTGCGCGGAAGCCTGAATCAACGCGGATACCTGGTCCGCGCGGCTCGAGGTATTGCAAAAGATTTCCAGTGCTGGGTAAAAATCCGTTGGCGGGGTCTTCGGCGTAGACGCGACATTCGATGGCGTGTCCGCGTTGAGTCAATTGTTCTTGCGAATATGGAAATCGCTCGCCCGCCGCGACGCGAATTTGCCATTGAACTAAGTCTAGTCCAGTGGTTAATTCGGTGATGGGGTGTTCGACTTGGAGTCTTGTGTTCATTTCAAGAAAGAAGAAAGCGCCGCCCTGAGGCTCTCGAAGGGACGAAAGAGTTGGATCGAAGATAAACTCGACTGTCCCTGCGTTGTAGTAATTTACGGCGCGCGCGGCGTTGACTGCGGCTTCGCCCATTTGTCTTCGCAACTCTGGCGTGAGCAGTGGCGAGGGCGTCTCCTCGATAATTTTTTGATAACGCCTTTGCGTCGAACATTCGCGCTCGAATAGGTGAACGATGTGTCCGTGCGTATCGCCGAAGACTTGAAACTCGATGTGATGCGCGTTCGGGATATATTTTTCGACGAGCAGGCGGTCATCGCCGAACGCGTTGGACGCCTCGCGCCGCGCGGACTCAATCGCTTCTTTCAACTCTTCCACTTGATTCACCACCCTCATGCCTTTGCCTCCGCCTCCCGCCGCCGCTTTGACGAGCACGGGATAGCCGATCTCCTGCGCGACTTGCTTGAAATCGGATTCGGATTCGAGTCCCTCCGCGCCGGGGACGGTTGGCACGCCCGCTTGCTTCATGCGAATCTTCGACTCGGCTTTGTCGCCCATCGCGCGGATCGAGTCGGCTGAGGGCCCGATAAAGGTCAGATGGGCTGAGGCAACTGCAAGGGCGAAGGAGGCGTTTTCCGAGAGGAAGCCGTAGCCCGGGTGGATAGCATCCGCTTGAGAGGCGAGGGCGGCTTGAATTAAGACATCCGTATTCAAATAGGATTCTTTTGCGGGAGCCGCGCCGATGTGAATCGCTTCGTCGGCGAATTGCGCGTGCTGTGAATTTTTGTCCGCGTCGGAATAGACGGCGACGGTTTTGACGCCGAGTTCTTTGCAGGCGCGCATGATGC
>JAJTXU010000232.1 GCA_021462845.1 Anaerolineales bacterium | reverse complement strand
ACTACTCAACCACCGAACATGGATGAGAAATAATATGAACACAATCCCTCGTTTAAACTTCGCCCACCTCCCAACCCCCATCGAAGAACTCCCGCGTCTATCGGACTTGTTGGCTGGTCCGCGCATCCTCGTCAAGCGCGACGACCAGACGGGGCTCGCCTTCGGCGGCAACAAGACTCGCAAGTTGGAATTCCTCGTCGCGGAGGCGCAGACTCAAGGCGCGCGGACGTTGATCTCTGGCGGCGCGTTGCAGTCGAATCATTGCCGTCAGACAGCGGCGGCGGCGGCGAAGTACGGACTCGATTGCGTCCTCGTGTTGAACGGAGAGATGCCCGACAAGCCGTCTGCCAATCTATTGCTCGATCAGTTATTCGGCGCGGAAGTGATCGCCATCCCAGACCGCAAAGAGCGCGACCGCGTGTTGCAAGAGACATTCGACAAAGCCGTGACCGATGGACGTAAGCCGTATCTCGTCCCGTACGGTGGATCGAGTCCGACAGGCGCGTTGGGGTATGCGTTTGCGATGGAGGAGTTGATGAAGCAAAAACCTTGCGAAGGCTCACAGCCTTCGCAAGGTTGCCCCGATTACATAATTTTCGGTACATCCTCAGGCGGGACGCACGCGGGGCTGGTGTTGGGTCAGCGCGTGTTTGGATTCAAAGGCAAAGTGTTGGGAATCAGCATTGACGAGTCGGAGGAGTGGTTGAAGAGTCATGTGTCCAAGCTGGCGTCGGATGCGAGCGAAAGGCTGGGAGAGCGGATTGAGTTCGAGTCCGCTGAGGTGTTGGCAAATGCCGACTACTGCAAAGCAGGCTACGGCGTCCTGACCGAGGCGGAGCGCGAAGCGGTCAATCTGTTTGCGAAGTACGAAGGTCTCCTGCTTGACCCCGTCTACACTGGGCGCGCGGCGGCGGGGATGATTGACCTCATCCGCAAAGGGTTTTTCAAAAAGGATGAAACGATTCTGTTTTGGCACACAGGCGGACAGCCCGCGCTGTTCGCGGAGAAGTATGTGAATAAGGTATAGTTGACTTGTTCAGTCCGTAGGGGAGAGGGGCTAAAGCCGAACGACCAACCTCACACTGACCATATCACGCTTGTCGATCTTTTCCGCTTTGCGGACGATCGCTTTGATCGGCACAAGGTACTTGCCATCTTTGGGGAACAATGATGTCGTGAACTGTGTTTTTCCGATCTGCACGTGGACCGGAATCACTCCCCAACCATACGTCGCTAGTTTTGATATCGCTTTTATTTCGCGGCTCTGCTTTGCAGGGACAGCGACGAAATAGAACGGTGATGGTCCGCGCCAGAAGATGATCTTGCCGCTGAATTCGATGTTCATGATGGCAGTATTTCAAATAGGATCATATCACCTCTTCATATACGACAACTTCTCGCAGATTAAGCCATCTTTCAACTTGAACACATCCACCCCGCGGACGTGACCGTCGCCCCAGGTGTACGTCCAGCGCATGATGCAACGATTGCCCAAGCCATTCAATTTTCCTCTCTACTCTCGCGAAGCATCCCTTTAGGGAGACACTGCTGTTCATCGGTAGGCCGCTTTTTGGTTTTCCAAAGTTGCCTTACTTCTCATCAAGAGCGATATTATGCCTCATTGCTATATCATATGCAAATCCAGATATGAAAGTCAAAGGAAGAACTACCGCTTCAGCGAGAAGGCAAAGAAGCATTACTGATAAAACAGTCTCGGGATCGTTCACGGTGGGTACAAATCCAGTGACAGCAATTTCGAGAACAAATACAAGCAATGCTGAGCTGATCATCAGAAGCCAAGTCCACAGCTTGCCAAGTGGCTTTTGAATCTTGATAGGTAAAACTTTGCGCCACCAGACCAGAGGCTGACGGATACGAGTTGAAACAAGCCAAATCCAGGGGAAGAATAATATTTGCGCAACGCCTCCTCCGACCATAAGAAGCAAAATGAAGAGAAGAAGGAAAACAACAGGACCATTCTTCTTGTGAACGAACCCGAGTGACCATATCACGATGGCAAGACCGACGATCATTGCCGCAATGCCAGTCATCAAGAAATTGGGGATCAGCGTAAAAGCGGGCTCGTTTCCATGAGGCCACATCTTCTGGGCTTCTCCGATAGCCGAGATAAACAAGTTCCCCGTGGAGATGTTTCCTTGAAGGGTTTCAAAAAATCCATGGCTCATTCCGGAGATTCCGAAAATTGTTCCAAGTGTGGCTACGATGGCTCTAGTTGCTCTATTCATATTCTCTTCTCCTTGCCGACTTCTTGGTGAGTCTCGTTCAGCGACCAGTATGAACCCTGCTGGCGAGACCCGCCTAAATCACCAACGCTTTTGCGAGTCAGGCGCGATGGTTTAAAGCGCAAGGATAGACGTCGACTCTCTACACGATGTTAGGTCTTTCCCCCTTAGCCAATGGGGTAGCGCCAGTTCCCTATTTTCACAACAAAGCAGGCTGGAGATTTATTGCCAGGTTACTTGCCCAAGCGCGGATAGCAATCCAATCGCGCGCGTCACTGGCTGGCTTGCCGTGCATGGGGCTGGCGGGCAGGGCTGCGACCATGCTGTCGGGGAAGCGCAGTTTTGATGGGTATCTGCCGCCGAACAATTCCGTGACGACCGGCTTCAGCCAGGGAAATTTTGCCAGTTCCTTGTCCAACTGCGCTTGGCAACCCTGTCTCTCGTTCTCATCCGTGCTGTTCGGACCGAGGGCAAAGACTGCTACGGGGCGCTGTGTGAGGGCGGACTCGTTCTTAGTTAGGAAATTGACAGCATCCTTGTGCCAGAGACCGTAATAGATGGCGGCTCCCAGCACGATCACCTTGTACCCGGTGAGCGAGCGCACTTTCCGTATGGGCTGAATATCTACCTCAAGCCCACTTTCGCGCAGTGTCGCCGTGACTGCCTCGGCAACTTCCTGGGTTGAACCGTAACGTGTTGCGTAAGCTACAAGAATCAAACCTGACATGATTGGCTCCTTTCAACGCTTAATTCGTATTGGGCGTAGAAAAAAGCATGTAAATCGCGCAGACTCCCCGCTGTCTATTGCGCCAAACAAGGAACTGCCCAACAGTAGCGTAAACGGCGGATGGGTGGATCTCTTGTCAGAAAACCAGAACCGCCGTGAACTCAATATTATTCTTGCATGAAGTTCGGATGTATCCAATTGTGTTTTGACAGGTTTAACGACTGACAAATATCATAGTCTGTCGCCCCGATATCCGATGTGGAAAAACTGCCGTCAAATCTCCCCTCGACAACGAATCTCTAATCCCCTAATCTCTTGCTCCTCACCCCTTCACATACGACAACTTCTCGCAGATCAAGCCATCTTTCAACTTGAACACATCCACCCCGCGTACGTGACCGTCGCCCCAGGTGTACGTCCAACGCATGATACAGCGGTTGCCAAAGCCGAAGATCTCTTCGATGTCAATGTGCGCGTTGGGGGCGTCGCGGAAGAAACCCTCCCAAAATTTTGTCACCGCATCTTTGCCTGAATATTTCGTCCCATTTGGCGAGGGATCGGTGTTCTCGAAGATGGTGTCATCGGTCGCTAACTTCATCATGCCCGCGACATCATGGCGGTTGAACGCGTCGTTGAAATCCATCACGGCGCGGACAGAGGTTTCGATCTTTGACATGCGGGTTGGGGTCATAGAAACATCTCCTATATTTCTGTGTCACCCTGAGGGAGCGGTTTCCAGTGACCGAAGGGTCTCGACGGCCGTGACAGAGATGCTTCGCTTCGCTCAGCATGACAGGGTGTGTTACTGTTGCGGATTCTCTTCCTTCAACCAAATATCTTGCGCGGGATCGTAGCGTAGAAAATAATCGGTTTGGATGCGTTCGGTTCCCGCGATCAAATTATAGTTGAACGCCGAGCCGCGCACATACATTTCGTCCGCGCGGCGGAAGACGATGCGGCGCGCTTTGTCGTCGCCATCGGCGCCCCAGCCCGCCATCGAGAATTCGAAGCGGGGTTTGCCGCGAATCTTCCCGTCGTTGCCGAGCGCGACAGACCAGACTTCCGATTTGCGAGTGAGGCCGAAGTACAGTCGTTTGCCCGCGACGCGGTTGAACACGCCCAGCCCGAACACGTCAATATTTTTTAATTGCGATTCGACCTTGCCGCTATTCAGGTCAATCTGATAAATAATTCCCACCTCAGAATTTTTGCCCGAGCCATAGACCGAAGCGGCATACAAACTGTTCGTGTCGCAATCGTACGCCAGCCCGATGATGCCGAACGGATTTTCAGGCGGCATCGGCGCGGCAAACGGCAAGCGGATATATTCCGCCAGTTCGCCGGTGTTCGTGTCCACTTTGAAGATGGTGTTTTGTTGATCGGGCGGATTATCGTACAGATTGACTCGCGGCGCCGGCGCGACGTAGATGTTTCCCTGCGCATCGTTGACCGGCGTGCCGAGATACCCCGCGTCATCCCACGTGGGATGCTGGTACACGTGCGTCAGCGGCTGCCCCACTTGAAGTGGACGGTCGTAGATGAATAATCCTTTGAGCGTTTCGTTCGTGCTCATGATCGCAGAATCGTCGTAACCCATATCCTTGGCGAACTTCGGCGTGGATTGGCAATACGTCACGCCGCCGAGTCCAAACCCCGGCGCGAGTTTTTCCTCCGAGGTGTTGACGGAGTAGGCGATATACCCGATCGCGCCGATGACTAGCGCGAGGGGGATTCCCCACAGCCACCACTTGCGACGGTCTGCGCGTTTTTGTTTCGCTTGTTGTTTTTTCTTGTTAGCCATTGTGTGTATCGTAACGCAAGATTTATCTTGCGATTCGCTGATTTTTTGTCAGCCGCAAACGCAAAGTGAACTTTGCGGTACAAGATTTATCTTGCGATGTGCTGGTGTATGAAGTCGCGTGTGCAAAGTGAACTTCGCGGTACGCGGGCACAAAGTGAACTTTGTGGTACTTGTGCACAAAGTGAACTTTGCGGTACGTTATGGGATTGGCACGAACATGGGTCCCATGTAGCAGGGATATTCTTTTGCCGCGTACACGCCGCGATCTAAGATCGATTCTGCCCAGCAATATTGTTCGCCGGGCGCGCCGTCGTTTTCCACTTGCGGAACATACCACAAGATCAACTGCGCGTTCTCGATGGATTCGCCGTCAATGAATCGTTCGGGACCTTGCTCGTAATTC
>JAJTXU010000231.1 GCA_021462845.1 Anaerolineales bacterium | reverse complement strand
TCGTCTCCTCTGGCATCGCCCACGGTGCGTGTATTTTCAGACACATGGCTACCTCCTCTTCCTATCTTACTCCTCCTCCCTGGTTTGCCAACAGTATCTTTGAGAAAACCATACCAAACCCGCAGACTATCCGACCACCAAACTACCCAACTACTCAACTACCAAACTACCGAACTAACCAACTACCCAACTACCTACAATACCTCGCCAACCCCTCGCCATCCCTGATCGTAATCCTCCCATCGGCATCGTCAATCAAACCTTGTTCCTTGAACATCACCATCGCCTGATTGACTCTCTTCCGCGACGCGCCAACCAGATCGGCGATATCGCCCTGCGTCAGCGCAATGCGGATTTGCGTCACGCCGTCTTTGTCATGCCCATACTTTTCAGCGAACGCCAGCAATTGACGCGCCACACGCCCGTTCACATCCAATGTTGCGAGGGCTTGGATCAATTGATCAGATAGCCTGACGCGAGAAGATAGAATCTTCACCAGGTTCCGCGCCACAGGCGGGAAGTTTTCGAGAATGTGCGTGAATGTGGTCTTGTCCATCCACAACATCAGACTGCTTTCCAACGTCACTGCGCTGGCAGAACGCCCGATGCTGTCAATGAGACTCATCTCGCCGAGCAAGTCGCCGCTTCCCAAGATCGAAAGGATGACGTCTCGTTCGCCCTGCTCGATGTGGATCTTCACCGTGCCATGCAAGATGATGTACACCGCCTCGCCAGGCTGTTCGATGGTGATCACATTGCGTCCCGCCTCGAAGATGCGGCGATGCGCGCGCTGGGCGACCCAATCCAATTGAGTCGGCGTCAGCCCCGCGAACAGTTCAATGTCCGCCAGCAAATTGCGCGTGTTATCTTTCCTGATCTCATCCATTTTTAGCATATTGTACCGCCTTCCATTCCCCTCTCCTTTTAGGAGAGGGGTTAGGGGTGAGGTTCAACATAATCTCCAACCCTTCATACGCCGCCACCGAATCCTCGAACAGACTCTTCGCCGTCCGCTCCATGTCCGCGATCATCGCGTCGTCATACGACGGATCGTGATGGAACAACACCAATGTATCCACCTCCGCCGCCGCAGCAACCTCGCAAGCCATCGTCACCGTCGAATGTCCATATCCCTGCGTAGACGGGAAGCCCACCATCTGTCCGCGATAATGTTCCTCCAAATATTGCGCGTCGTGGATCAGCACATCCGCATTCCGCGCGAACTGCGCGAGCTTTCGATCCGTGCCGATATA
The DNA here is from genome assembly GCA_021462845.1 of Anaerolineales bacterium. Lineage (GTDB taxonomy): Bacteria > Chloroflexota > Anaerolineae > Anaerolineales > Villigracilaceae > Defluviilinea. Next base: position 3,959 of record JAJTXU010000231.1, on the reverse strand, counting down.
GCCCTCGGTATCTGTCGCGTACACAACCGATTTGCCTCGCCAAGTGATTCGGTAGACGTAAACCCCGCCGGGATGCGCGTACGATTTGTGAATGCGGATGACGACCGCCTCATCACCGACGGGTGAGCCTGACTCAACCGCGCGGACTCCCTCGGCATCCCAAACGATCACCTGCGACTCGCGCACCGCCTGAATATCCTTCGACGAAGCCATGTCGCGCAGACTCACAGGGAACGTCTCAGACGATTGATTCCGCTCCAGCACATTCTTCAACGATTCGTGTGTGCCGTCGGGTCCGTAGATGTGCAACTTCGCACTCGGCATATATGCAGGCACAAAGAATGGAAATCCCTGCGTGTGATCGTGATGCAAATGGCTGAACAGCAACAGGATTTCGCCCGCCCGCTTCGTCCGCGCTAACTCACGCCCCAACGGAATGATGCCCGTCCCCGCGTCGAGGATGATCGTCCGTTCGCCCGCGCGGATCTCGACGCTGGCTGTGTTTCCGCCATACTTGATCGTCCCCGCGCCCGGGGTGGGATAACTCCCGCGCGCTCCCCAAAATTTGACTCTCAATTCGTTAGGCATCTCTGCATCTCCATTGTTTTGCGTAGGGCGCATTCTCTAATGCGCGTTGTCGGCATCCGTCGGCGCAAGAGAGCGCCAACTACTCAAATCAATTTCTACTCGTATTATCCTCACAGACAAAAATCGCTCAAGGAAAGTTTTCGCCAAGCAGGTGAGAAGTTTGTCACAAGGGAGGTTACAACCCAGAACTGCTTAATTCTCTGATGTTATGCAGTTGAAGTCAGTCTGATCTCCGTAACGCGACACGCTTCGCGGTGTCGCTTTTGTTCAAGCACAACCTGAAATGCGAGACGCTTAACAGCCTCACTTTGTCGCCAAAGAAAAATTAGAAAATTTGTGCTATACTCCCCCTGTGGCTGTCATCCGCTCATCCGATATTGGGAACTACCTCTACTGCCGCCGCGCGTGGTGGTACAAGAAACAGGGAGTCGAATCCGAGAACCAAGCCGAAATGGCGACAGGAACCGAACTCCACCGCCAGCACGGACGCAAAGTCCTCGCCTCCACCCTCGCGCGAACGGTTGGGTTAATCCTATTGATGCTCGCCTTGATTCTGCTCGTCGCCTATTGCACAGCAAGAATCCTCTAATTCTCCAATCTCCAAGCTCTAATTCTCTAATTCTCTAATTCCCTAATGCTCTACTTTGCCCTCGCCCTCCTCTTCCTCGCCTTCCTCTTCTTCTGGCAATCCAACCGCCAGCGGAGCGAGGCAGGCTTGCCAGGCGGACGCGTCATCTACACCGACACGCGCGGCTGGAGCAAATTGGAGAAGCCCCTCTTCTACGCCGCGTTGGAGTTGACAGGTAAACCTGATTACCTCGTCGAACAGAACGGGAGAATCATCCCCGTCGAAGTGAAATCGGGACGCGCGCCCGAAGCGCCGTATGACTCGCACATTTATCAACTGGCATCGTATTGTTTATTGGTCGAGAAGACGTATGGCAAACGCCCACCGTATGGGATCGTTCATTACGAGGACAAAGATTTTTCAGTGGAGTACACGCACGAGTTGGAACAATCCCTGTTGGAGTTGATCACCGAAATGAAACGCGATGGGATGAAGAAAGAAGTCGCACGGTCGCACGAGCAGGCATCCCGTTGTAAAAGATGCGGGTTTCGATCCGTATGCGATCAGAGTTTGGCGTGAGGGAGGTAGAGACGTAAACACGCAAACGGGTCGTAACTCGTATCTCGTAACCTGTATCTTGTAACTCGCAACTTGTTTACCTCTATACTTTATAATACCCCCATGCCCGCGAACTTTATCCCCAAGCGACCCGTCGTCACCGCTCATCAAAAGATGCCCGAAGCCGTGACCGAAGCGGAAGCGATGTCTGCGTACTTGAAAAGCAAAGGCGTGGACGCTCCATGCGGCTCGATCTACGATGAGGATTTGCGCAAGCGCGTGCGTGGCGGCGAGTTCGATATGTTAATCATCGCTGGCGGAGACGGAAGCGTTTTGCGAGCGGGTCATCTCTGCGCCCCAAGCGGAGTGCCGATCCTCGGCGTCAACTTGGGCAGGCTCGGTTTCCTCATTCAAGTGGATCGCAAAGAGTGGCGCGGGTACTTCGACAAATTGTTCAACGGCGAAGCGTGGATCGAAAACCGCATGATGCTCCGCGCCGAACACATCCGCGCGGGCGAATCGCTTGGCGAGTGGCGAGCGTTGAACGAGGTGGTGGTCGGGCGCGGCGCGAATCTGCGCCCCGTGCATCTCACCGCCTCTGTGGATGGAAGCCCGCTCACCAGTTATCTCGCGGATGGACTCATCGCCTCGACTCCGACGGGTTCGACTGCCTACGCCCTCGCGGCGGGCGGACCCATCCTGCCGCCGAAGTTGCGCAATATTTTGTTGGTGCCGATCGCCCCGCATCTTTCAGTGGATCGCGCGGTCGTGCTGGCTGAAGGCTCGACGGTGAGCATGATCCCGAAAAGCGAGAATGCCGTGTTGAGTGTAGACGGGCAAGCGCCGATCACGTTGATGGAAGACGATCACATTGACGTGCGCGCGGCGGACATCAACGCGCAATTCGTCCGCTTCGGCGACCCTGGATATTTTTATCGCAACCTCACCGCGCACATGAACGAGAATTCGTTGGGTATGCCGAGATGAGAAGATTAAACACAAAGGACACGAAGGTCACTAAGGTTGGTCAATTGATGAGCGAATCGCTTTTCCGTAGATTTTCCCTTTGTGTACGTTGTGTCACTTCGACACTCCTTTCAGTCGCAGTGCAAGCCTTTGTGGTAAAAAATTAGAGATGCCGAGATGACAGAAACGACCGAAACTCTTTATTGCTACAACCACCCAACCCGCGAAACATCATTGCGATGCAACAACTGCAATCGCCCTATCTGCGCGTCATGCGCGGTCCGCACGCCGACAGGGTATCGCTGTAAAGAGTGCGTGCGTGAACGGCAGAAAACCTTCGATACATCCGCATGGTATGACTATATCCTGGGGTTCATCGTGGCGGGGTTTCTCTCGGGCGTGGCTTCGTTCCTTGTCACCATGGTCGGCAGTATTGGATACTTTGGATGGTTCCTCATCGCCGCGGGCGCGCCGACGGCGGGTGTGATCATCGCAGAAGGAGTGCGCTTGATCACGCGAAAAAGGCGTTCGCGTTCTTTGTTCATCACGATCGCTGTCGCTGTTGTGTTAGGCGCGTTACCGATCATCGTGCTTGAAATTTTCATTTTCGATATCTACGGGCTCGTCTTTCAAGTGATCTATCTCATACTTGCCACACCTGTTGTATACACTCGTCTTTCTGGAATCCAATTGTTCAGATAAAAGTTAACCATGCTAACCGAACTTCACATCCATAATTTTGCGATCATAGATAAACTCGACTTGCGTTTTGGTCCCGGTCTCATCATCCTCACGGGTGAAACGGGCGCGGGCAAGTCCATCATCCTCGATGCGGTCGTCATGCTCATCGGCGGCAAAGCGGACACAACCTTCGTGCGGACCGATTCAGATGCCGCGTTCGTCGAGGGTGTGTTCCAGCTCAAAGGTCCGGAAAGAGAAGCGGTGCACGACATCCTAAACCGCGAAGAATTGATGGACGATCCGAATTACGTGGTGCTGATGCGCGAAGTCCGAAAAGAGGGGCGGAGCGTGGCGCGCGTCAACGGGCGGACGGTGAGCGTTTCTCTCCTAAAAGAAATCGGATCGCTCGTCGTGGATATTCACGGGCAAGCGGAGCATCTATCGCTTCTCGATTCACGCGCCCATTTGGGCTTGCTCGACCGCTTCGCCGAAGTTTCGCGCCCCCTCAGCGAATATCGTCAGACGTATCATGCGTTGCTCGGTGTGCGCCATGAGTTAAATGAATTGCGAAAAGCGCAAGCGGATGCGGATCGCCGCG
>JAJTXU010000230.1 GCA_021462845.1 Anaerolineales bacterium | reverse complement strand
CGTGACGGATTGCGATTGTTTCGCCGCGGCGACGCTCCACGCAATGAGCGGATAGCCTGCAAAGTTACGGATGTTCTTGCGCGGGATTCCCTTCGAGCCGCCGCGCGCGGGGATGAGGGCGAGGATATTAGTCATGGGGAAAGTGAACAGGTAAACAAGTACACAAGTAGACAAGTACACAAGTAGACAAGTAGACACGTACACATGTAAACAGGTGGGTATTCGCCTTTGTATACCTGTTTACGTGTTTACTTGTTTACTTATTTACCAACTCGTCCATCCTCCATCCACAACAACATTATTGCCAGTCATGTATGAAGAAGCATCCGAAGCAAGGAATAACAATGCTCCGTTCATTTCGTCTTTCTTTGCCATGCGACCCAGAATCGTTTTGGCGGAGTAATTCTTCTCGAAATATTCTTCGTGGTCGTTGTAGATGCCGCCGGGGGTGAGGGCGTTGACGCGGATTTCAGTCCCCGCGTAATACGCGGCGAGATATTTGGTGAAGCCGAGAACGCCGGCTTTCGTCACGGTGTAGTACACCGGCTTGTAAGCCACGCGTTGATCGTCTTTGATGTAAATCCGTTGGTCCGGTCCGTTCAAGCCGTACGTGGAGCAGATGTTGATGACGCTTCCCTTTTTGCCTTGCGCAAGCATCGGTTTGACGCAGGCTTGAGTCATCAGGAACAAGCCGGTAAGATTCACGTTCATCGCCGCGTTCCACTGATCGAGCGGATAATCCTCGAACGAGCCGGGCGTGATTCCTTTTTTCATCGCGTCGGGATCGAACTTGGGATCGAGCGCCGCGCTGTTGACGAGGATGTCGAGCCGCCCAAACTTGGATAACACATCCTCCACCGCCGCGTTCACCGAGTCAGGCTGGGTGATGTTTGCCGAGAGGGCGAGGGATTCGAATCCGCTTTGGGAGAGTGAATCAGCCGTCCCTGCGGATGAAGCGGCAGTTAAATCCAGCACGGCGACTTTCGCGCCAGCCTCCGCGAGCGTGCGGCAAAATTCCCTGCCGAGCAATCCCGCGCCGCCGGTGACGAGGGCGACGCGCCCGTCGAGTTTGAATTTATCTTGAATGGTCATGGTTATCTTCCAGCTCTCGCGGCGTCTCCGCCGCCGAGGACGGCGGCTCAAGCAAACGCGTTACGGTTGTCGAGTGTAGATCGAATCGCCTTGCGATTTATGCGCGAGATTCAACCCGTCGGTCAGCGCGTCCACTTCACCGGCGATGTTCGCGCCGTCGTCGAAGATGACCAGCACGGCGCGACCGGCGTTGATCTCGGCTTGCATGCGCGTTACGCCGTCTTCGAATCCCGGAATGGATTCGGCGCGCGCCGAATCGTATCCGCTGGGCAAAACGAGCGCGCCGCGCCCGGTGTACAGATAGACCGCGCCCGGTTCGTTGGTGAAGATGGCGACATCATTGGGCAGTTCGCGCAAATACGCCATCGCCTCCGAGTCGTACCATTGGAACGACGCGAATCCCAATCCGCTTTTCGACCATGTGTTGACCGTGTGGACCTGTTTGGCAAACGAAAAGCCGAGCGCCGCAACCGCGATGAGCGCCGCCAACCTAAAATTTCTTTTGCGAAGCCAGAAGATGGCGCACACCAGCAGGATGAATAAACAAACGAAGACCGGCGAAACGATTCTTAATTTGAACTTTGTCGCGGCATCGAAGAGGGTCATGGATGCGACGGTGGAGGCGAGGTAGGCAAACAAGAATAGCCCGGTGACTAGCGGGATGACAGACCCGCCTCCATCTTTCAGGGACAGTTGCTTCTGCTTTGTGAAAAATTTCCACGCTTCGAGCGCGCTCCACGCCAGCGCGCCGCCGAGGACGAGGGTCGCAATCGTTGCGAACACGCCCGGCGTTTTTGCCAGCGCTTTGAACCATCCCGCCACAGGGATGAAAAAATCTGCAAAGACGCGCAAGCCAATGTCAATGTTTTCTTGAGTCAACGGGTGCCACGCGAGCGAACGGTTGGTCGCATTGCCGGCAACCCAATGATTACGCAACGCCCAAGCCGCCGCCAGAGGGACGAAACCTTCCAGAAACAGGATCATGCCGCCCAGGCGTTTCCTCCAACTGGTATGCAGGACGATCAATGCGACGAGGAACGCGGCGACTAGCGCCAGCCCGGAATAGCGTGTGAGATACGCCAGCCCGGCGAAAACGCCGCAGGCGATCAGCCAAGCCGAACTTTCGTTCCGCCGTCGCCAGCGTTTGAGACGTCCTTCGACCTCGCTCGTTTTTTCGCCCGCGTAATACAGCAGGCTTTCAAAGGACAAGTCGAACATCCACAACGATACAAGCGAGAAGAAAATGAACAAAGGCTCGCTCATTGCCACGGCGTGCGTCTGAAGCATTTCTCCGTTCAACACAAATAACCCGGCGGCGATCAGCCCAGCGGTGAGCGAAGGCGTGGCGCGCCAGACGAGGATGCCGATCAGTCCCGCGTTCAACCCGAACAACAGCGCGTTGAGGAAGCGGGCGCCGCGCAGTGGGTCGAGACCGAATAAGCCGATGAACGAAAGCGCGGAGGGAAAGCCGGGCGGGAAGTGCGTAACGTATCCATTCGTTGCCAGCCACGCTTCGCGATAGCCGTCTCCCGCGAGTAAACTCCGCGCGCCCGCAATGTACGCGATGGAATCATCGGATAAGCCAAGCCCCTCGGGGGTGGCTCGAAGCACGAGAAAGGTCCCGGCTACGACGATCAGGAACAGGCTGAAAAAAGAAACGAGGCGGAGTGAGTCGCGGGGAGGCATACAAAAAAATGCGCAATACGGAAATGCAATAGGGGCGGGATTATCCCGCCCCTACATCAACGATCAATTGCGATTCAAATATCCCTGGTCTTCAAGATATTTGATGATAATGCGGGCGTTATCTTCGGGCGTCGCGCCAAAACCCTGGAGGGTGATCTCGGGTTTGATCGGCGGCTCGTACGGATCGTCCACGCCGGTGAAACCCATCGGCTTGCCGTCTGCCACTGCCTGGCGCGCCTTGGCATACAAGCCTTTCACGTCGCGCTCTTCGCAGACTTCCACGGGCGTATCCATGAAGATTTCGATAAAGTTTTCGCCCACCATCTTGCGGGCTTCTTCGCGTGTGGCGCGGTACGGGCTGATGGCGGCGCAGATGACGATACCGCCGGCATGCACGATCTCGCCCGCTACAAAGCCGATGCGCAGGATGTTGGTATCGCGGTCTTCCTTGCTGAAGCCGAGTCCTTTGCTCAGGTGTGTGCGCACCACATCGCCGTCGAGGATGGCGGTTTCGCGTCCGCGTTCGAGGAGCAGGGAGGTAAGCACGGCGGTGGTGGCAGATTTGCCGGAGCCGCTCAAGCCGGTGAACCAGATTCCAAATCCCTGCTTGTGGCGCGGCGGGTATGTTTCGCGCAGGATTTCAGCAGTCTCGGGGCGGGTGAACCAGCCCGGCAATAATTTACCCTTCGCAAGATATTCCTCCCGCACTTGTGTGCCGGAGATGTTGGCGGTCTTTGCGCCCTTGGGAACATCTTTTTCTTCGACATACCGTTCTTCATCGGGCAGATAGACAAGCATTTCGAACGGGACCATCTTGACGCCCAACTCGGATTCGTATTTCTTCATATTCTCCTGCGCGTCATACGGACCGTAAAACGGCTTGCCCGTGGAATCATTTCCCGGGCCCGCGTGGTCGCGCCCGACAACGAAATGATTCGCCCCGTGGTTGCGCCGAATGATGGCGTGGAGCAGAACTTCTTTCGGTCCCGCCATGCGCATGGCTAACGGCAACAAACTGAGCATGGTGCTGTTCTTGTCGTAGTGATTATCTACCAGCGCCTTGTAGGTGCGGGTGCGCGAGTAGTGATCCACGTCGCCGGGCTTGGTCATGCCGACGGTGGGGTGAATCAACAGCGAGCCGTTGACTTGAGCCGCCGCGCGTTTGGTCAACTCTTCGTGAATGCGGTGCAACGGATTGCGAGTCTGGAAGGCAACCACGTTATCGTGCCCCATCGCTTCGAGTCGTTCGCGCACTTGCGCCGGGGTGAGGCGCAGGTCTACGAAATCATAATATTTCGGAAGGTTGACCACCTTCATAGGACCGGAAATGCAGACCTTGTTCCAGCGTCCCATTTCGGAGACCATCGGATGTTTGGTATCGGTGGAGCCGTAGGCGAGCGCGGCTTCGGTCTGCGGATCCCAGTGAAAGACTTCGTCGAGCGTAATCACCGCGATCAGATCGAAATTGGCGTTACGAAGCGCCAAGTCCTCGCCAACGGTGGGTAATTCCTTGGGGTCAGCCGTCAATGTGATGGGGAGGGGCCACAAGGTTCCATCGGCAAGACGCATCTCTTTGAGCACGCGGTCATAGTCCGCTTTGCCCATGAAGGTGGTCAGCGGTGAAAAACCGCCGGTGGCGATCAATTCGAGATCGCAAAGATTCCGCGTGGTGATCTTGATGGAAGGCAGTTTTGCGGCGCGGGCGAGAAGTTCCTCACGCTCCTTGCCCTCGACAACAAGGTTCACCAGTTTTCCCCCGTACGGGGCGATCAATTTGGCTTTCGACATTATTACTCCTTGATTTTTCACAGATTGCTCTGCTGGTTTTGCGATGCGAGGCGCAATTATAACCTAAAATTCACCCACTGAATTTTGAAATGGTTACAATCTATAATGAAATAGCACGACCCGTAGATGACGATTCTTTGACCGCCGTCGCCAGCCTCATCACGCGGATTCCCTCCTCAAGCGGACACGACGACTCAACCTCGCCGCGCGCGACGGCAATGAAGTGTTTCATCTCGTCCATGAACATGACGTTGCGTTCGAACTCAGGGGCGGGCTGGTACACGTCCCAATCTTTTTTCCCCGCTTCGACTGCGCGATAGATCCGCGTCGCGCCATCGGAAAGATTCCACTGCAACGAGCCTTTCGTGCCGATCACTTCAAAATAATGCGCGGGAGGTTGTTGGTTGTAATCGAGATGGATGCTTCCCAATGCGCCATTCTCGAATCGCAAACCGATCTTCGCGGTGTCTTCCACATCCACTTCGAGATCGCTGAGTTTGGCGGTAAAGCCCCAAACGGATTCAACTTTCCCCACCAGCCACGGAAGATAATCGAGCGAGTGACATTGCGTGAGCACAACGCCCCCGCCCATGTCCGCGCGCGCCGCGTAGCCTTGACGATAATCCTCCCACGGATGCCATGCGGGGAGGTATTCGCCGAAATGAACATGCGCAGAG
>JAJTXU010000023.1 GCA_021462845.1 Anaerolineales bacterium | reverse complement strand
AATTCCGTTACTGCCCATTTGCCCAAAGGTCACTTGGCACGATTGGCACAAAACACCCCCGCTATCCCGAGTACGACGCTTTGTTAGCGGAAACTAAAGATTCTTGGACATTGGATTTCTCTCCTACAGATTTTGATTTAAATTTTTTGATGTGAACGTTCGAATGAGATGGATAATTGGTTCCCCGCAACACTCCTTTCTGAATCAGTGGATTCATCATCGGACAGCGCCAGATATAGGACTAGACACTGTGTCCGGCTCATAGGTAGCGGAATTATATCCAATTCTATTCGAGCGTCAACGGTAACACCATAGAATCGAGAGAAAACACCTTATATTTAAGGAAACGGAACTTTGGTATTGCCAAAAAACAGTTCTCCAGAGGGGTTTACTTTTCAAAAAACATCCCGACGCATACGTGTCGGGATGTCAGATTAAACCAATGGATATATCTATTGCGTGCCGCGCATGCGAGGATCGAGCGCGTCGCGCAAACCGTCGCCGAGAAAGGTAAAGGCAAGCACGACCAATGCAACACAGGTGGCGGGCGCAAGCAACAGGTAAGGCTGTGAGTTGATTGCGGACTGCCCATCCAGCATGAGCGCGCCCCAACTGGTGATGAAGAAACTCGCGCTGTCGGTGGCGGGGCGCAGTCCAACTCCCAAATAGCCAAGAATGGCTTCTGTGATGATCAAGCCCGGGATGAGAAATGCCGCGCTCACAATCAACGGGCTGAGGCAGTTAGGGAGAATGTGGCGGAACATAATGCGGTGGTCTTTGGCGCCAATACAACGAGCCGCTTCGACAAACTCTTTTTGCTTGATGGACAAGACCTGACCGCGCACGAGGCGAGCCACACCCACCCAGTTTACAATGGCAAGCGCGGCAAACAACAAAACCAAGCCGTTCATAAATTGCCCGATAAATGTATCGCGCAAGGCAACCATGATGATAATGAAGAACAGCAAGTCTGGGAACGCATAGATCACGTCTGTCAGGCGCATGAGGAAGTTGTCTGTGCGTCCGCCAATATACCCTGCAAACATGCCGACTGTGGTTCCCAGCAGGAGGATGATAATTGTGGGAAGAAAGCCAACCACGATGGAAACGCGCGCGCCATAAATGGTGCGACTGAGGGTATCGCGTCCTAATGAATCGGTGCCTAGCAAGAATTCAGGCTCGGCTTTGATATTCGTGGCGCCCGGGTCAAATGGCGGAGGGAGAAATCGTTTTCCGCCATGCAATTCAAGCGGGTTCATCGGGGAAATGACAGAGGCAAATGCAGCCAGGAATACGAAGAAGATGATCACAACCAAACCGAACATGGATGCCTTGTTACGAACCAGCCTCGACCAAGCCTCCTGCCCCAGGCTTTTACTTGGGCGAAAAACATCGTTGAACTCGGCGATCTTGCCGGACGCTGTAGTTTGAGCAGTCATGTCAAGTCCTCTTATTCTTCCAGACGGATGCGCGGATCGATAAACACATAAACAATATCCACGCTCAAGTTAGCGACCGCGACCAGCAAAGCATAGATAAGGGTGGTTCCCATGATCATGGAGTAATCGCGCTGGCCGATTGCCTGCACATAGGCGCGCCCCATGCCCGGGAAACTGAACATCGTTTCGATGATGAACGAGCCGGTGACCAGCCCCGCCAGCGCGGGACCAAGGATCGTGATGACAGGGATGAGCGCATTCTTCAGCATGTGGATGAAGATCACGACACGCTCCGCCAGTCCTTTGGCGCGCGCGGTGCGGACGTAATCCTGCCTCATCACCTCCAGCATGGAAGAGCGCGTCAGGCGGGCGGTATACGCCAGTGTTCCAAAACCCAACACCGCCATGGGCATGAACCAGTACTTGATCTGTGTCCAATCATCCACGACGATATCGATCCAATGCAGGCGCGAAGCAAAAATAATGATCAGAAAAATTGCGAGCACAAAACTGGGCACCGATATGCCGCTTGTCGCGATGAACAAAGCGGTGTAATCGACAATCGTGTTTTGTTTCAACGCGGCAATGATGCCCAATGGAATCCCGATAAAAATCGCCATGGAAAGCGCCAATACCCCGAGGCGGACCGAATACCCAAAACGGCTTTGCCAGAAAGATTTCCCTTCGGGGGGCGAAAAGAGAATATTTTGCACGGTGCGTCCGCGCTGGCGGTAAGACGGACCCAAGTTGCCACAGACCACGCCACAGACCCATTCCTTGGTCTGGCTATTCGTATCGCCAATGACATAGGCATAAAACTGCCGCCACATGGGCTTGTCTAACCCATAATAAGCCGCCAGCGATTTGGCTGTGGCGGCATCCACCTGACGACGTTCCGCGTCAGTATCCCAGGGACCGCCCGGGGCGCTGCGCATGACTACGAACGTCACCGCAGAGACGGTGAGCAGGACGGGGATTAACCAGAGTAATCTTCGGATGATGTAGGTGGTCATGGCAACTCACTTGTAAGCGGAATAAAAACAACCAAGCGGCAAAATTCAAAAGACTGCATACAAAAGCAAGGTCTGGGCTGGGGAACCGTGGTCCCCCAGCCCAGGGGTAGTTCAGTTCAATGAAACGCCAGACTTACGGGATCATTGAGGTATCGATGGTGATCGTCCACGGTGTGAGATCGCCGGGGAACATGTGATCTTGCGGGGTGGTCAGGTAACCCGTAACCCACGGTTTCACGAGGTAGTGATTGAGCGAGTTGTAGCCGAAAGCGCCGGGGATATCGTTGAGCAGGATTTGCTGGGCTTGGGCATACAGTTCATTGCGCTTGGCGGGGTCAACTGTTGTATCTGCTTCATCCACCAAAGCATCGAACTCAGGGTTCGAATAGCCCCAGCGGGAGGAGAAGGTGCCTGTGCGCCAGTAGACGCTCAGCCAGTTCTGTTGGTCCGCATAGTCCGCGCACCAGCCGCCGCGGGAAAGAAGCGGGTAGGTGTCCGGGTCTTTCTGGATGGCGGTGTAGGTGGTAGGCTCAACCGGGTCAAGCGCCAGATCCACGCCCAGGATTTCCTTGTATTGAGCGGCAATCCATTCGTGGCGTTGGCGGTTGCGGGCAGAGTCGGCAAATGCCATCTTGAGTCCCATCGCGTTCAACTTTTCAGCAGAGTTGAAAGGCTCAGATGCGGCGGCAAGAGCGGCTTTGGCGGCTTCCGGATCGAAGTGCAACGGGGTGTTGGCATCGTATCCAGGGTATCCGGGAGGAATCCATGTCCAGGTCGGCAGGGACAGGGAGCCATCCACATCACGCGCCCAGGATTCGGCATCGAACGCCAAAGCGAAGGCTTCGCGGACTTTCTTGTCGGTGAAGGGGTTCGGCTGACCATTCCAGGTGGGGTGCAGACTGTATTGTATCTTGATCGTGCACGAGCCAGCATACTTCACGTGCTGGGCTGTCAGATCCGCGTCAGCGTCGATCACAGGGAGGTCTTCCGCCGCGGAGCCGACGATATCGAACTCGTTATTGAGGTAGGCTTCGAAGGCAACAGCAGAGTCTGTGATGTAGCTATATTCCATCGAGTAGGTTGGAACGGCGCCACCCACAAAGTTGGGGTTCGGGACAAAGACGGACTTGACGAATGGATCCACGCTCTTCCAGATGAAAGGTCCGTTACCAATTTGGAACTTGGAGCTGGTCCACCAGATGTCTCCACCTTCAGCAATGTTCTCTTCCTTGGCAGGATAACCAACCCAGATCCCTGCAATGGTCGCGAAGTACGGGGCGGGTTTCGAGAAGTTCAGGGTGAGGGTATCGCAGGCGGTATCTTCGTAGTCGGCGCAAGCAGAACCATCGGCATGCGAGGCTTTCACGCCCAACGCGGCTTTGAAGGTTTCGGGATCATATCCTTCAGCGGCGGTGTCGGCGGCGCGCCATTCAGGAGCGCCAACGATCTCGTCGGTGATGGAGGCGTATTCGCCGGCGGTGGCGGGGTCAATATTACGTTGGAAGGCATACTCAAAGCGCTTGGCGTTGAGCACGGAACCATCGCTGTAGAGCAGGCCGGACTTCAGGGTGAAGACCAATTGCGTGGCGTCATCGTTGAACGTCCACGAATCAGCGGCGCCGGGGACGGTTTCGAGTTTTTCGTTCAATGTGGTCAAGCCCATGTAGATCTTGTCGAGGTGACCAATTTCATTGACGAAGGAGGATTTCTGCGGGTCGATCACATCGGGGTAGGTACCGGTGTTGATCCGCAAGACAGCCTCTTTGGCTTCGGTCGGGGCTTCGGTCGCTTCGGGTTGAGCCGGAGCATCGGTAGCCGCGGGTTGCTCAGGTTGAGCAGGAGCATCAGTTGCCGCCGGTGTGGGACCGCATGCTGAAAGGATCATGCTGGCGAGCACAAAGAGGCTCAGTAAGGTAAACAGTTTACGCATTTTTCTTTTCCTCACAAAATTAAAATTTGGATACGACGTTTGACGAATGGGCAGCGGTATCGGGGGTAGCAACCACCTCCTTTCAAGTTTTATCTTACATAGGACTTACGCAAAACCTTGTGTAGGGCGCGTTCTCTAACGCGCCCGTTGGCGTTAGAGAACGCCAATTATGCGTAAGCCCTGTTACAAATATCGATCGGCAAAGAAACAGGCAACAAAGTGGCCTGGCTTTATTTCACGGAAATCCGGTCGAGATTCCGCGCATTTTGCTTCAGCGATCGGGCAACGGGTGCGGAAGCGACAACCGGAGGGCGGATTGGCGGGCGACGGAACGTCGCCAGTCAGGATGATGCGTTGACGCGCCGTTTCAGCCGAAGGATCGGGGATTGGCACCGCCGATAATAGAGCTTGCGAATAGGGGTGAAGGGGATGACTGTATAGTTCATCTCGGGTGGAAAGTTCCACGATAACGCCCAGATACATCACCGCCACCCGGTCGCTGATATGGCGCACCATCGATAGATCGTGCGCAATGAACAGGTAGGTCAGGTTGAATTCTTTCTGGAGTTCCTCGAGTAAGTTCACCACTTGCGCCTGGATCGAAACATCCAGAGCCGAGATGGGTTCGTCGCAAACAATGAAAGACGGCTGTAACGCCAGCGCGCGCGCGATGCCGATGCGTTGGCGTTGTCCGCCGGAAAATTCATGCGGGTAGCGCGTGGAGAACGATGGGTTCAACTTGACAAGTTCGAGCAGTTGTTTGACGCGCTCATTGGCTTCCGATTCGGTCGCCACGTTGTGGACGATCAACGGTTCGCGCACGATCTCACCCACGGTCATGCGCGGGTTCAGGCTGGCGTACGGATCCTGAAAGATCATTTGCATCTTGCGGCGCATGGCGCGCAATTCCTCGCCTTTGATCTTCGTCAGGTCTGCCCCGTCAAAGTGAACACTGCCCGAGGTGGGGCGATACAACTGTAATACGGCGCGACCGGTGGTAGACTTCCCACAACCGGATTCGCCTACGAGCCCGAGCGTTTCACCGCGTTTTAATTCAAATGAGACCCCATCCACCGCGCGCACCGCGCCCACCTGGCGCTGGAGCAAGCCCCGCATGATCGGGAAATGTTTTACAAGATTATCTACGCGTACCAACACATTGTTATCAGTCATATCAACGCGCTCTCCCTGTCTTCACATCCACCCAGCATGCCACGCGGTGATCCGGCGCAATGGTTTCGAGGGTCGGGTTTTCTTTCCAGCATCGTTCCATTGCCCATTTACATCGCGGCGCAAAGGGACAGCGAGTAGGTTTTTCATATAGAAGCGGCGGCGAGCCTTCGATCGAGGTCAGGGTTTCATGCCCGGAGGCATCGACGCGCGGGAGACTGCCCAGTAAACCGATCGTGTACGGGTGCGTGGGGTTGGCGTACAAGTCATTCACGGTTGATTCTTCAATGATAAAGCCGCCGTACATAACGATCACACGTTGCGCCAGACCGGCGACCACGCCCAGATCGTGAGTGATCCAAATAATCGCCATGCCTAGTTCACTGCGCAGTCGTTTTACGAGATCGGTAATCTGCGCCTGAATGGTTACATCCAACGCGGTGGTGGGTTCATCGGCAATCAGCACTTGGGGCGAGCAGGCAAGCGCCATGGCGATCATGACCCGTTGGCGCATCCCGCCGGAAAATTGATGAGGGTAATCGGATAATCGGTCTTTGGCGTTTGGAATTCCCACCATGGCCAGCAACTCTGCCGCGCGGATGGTGGCTTGCGCGCGCGTCATGCCGAGGTGCACAACCAGCGGTTCCTCCAATTGTCGCCCAATCGTCAAGACCGGGTTCAGAGATGTCATGGGGTCTTGAAAGACCATGCCGATCTGCGCGCCACGGATCTGGCGGATTTCAGCGGTTGTCATTTTGAGGAGGTCGCGACCGAAAAAGTGGGCCGTGCCCGATTTGATTTTTCCCGGAGGGGATGGGATCAATCCCAATACCGAGAGCATGGTAACGCTTTTACCACACCCGCTCTCCCCTACAACGCCGAGGGTTTCCCCTTCCTTAAGACCAAACGAAACGCCATTAACCGCATGGACAATCCCATCTGGAGTTTTGAATGTTGTTTCCAGCCCTTTCACATCCAGTAATAGTTCAGGCATTTCGATGTTTTCCTTTTTAGCCTGGGAATCTTGTTGCCAAACACGCGCAGATTATACTCCATTCTAAAAGTCCGTCAATCGCGATACTGGCAAAACCCAAATCCAACTCTGGATTCGGCAAGAATCAGTTCTCTAGAACTATATGTAATCCTTCCAGAGGAGTATTGACGTTCCACCGGAGATTTTGTTGACACCGCCTCCCCGCAACGGTACAATTCGCGTCATCATTAATATTCCTGAGGAGCTATTCTATGTTGAAAGAATTTAAAGACTTTGTGATGCGCGGCAATGTAATCGACCTTGCCATCGCTGTGATCATTGGAGGCGCGTTCGGCAAAATCGTCGCTTCACTCGTGGGAGATGTTTTAATGCCGGTGATCGGGCTGTTACTCGGGGGCATCAATTTCAGCGAATTGGCTCTCACCGTCGGAGACGCGGTCGTCAAGTACGGAGCGTTTATCCAATCCATCATTGATTTTCTCGTGATTGCCTTCGTCATCTTCCTTTTCATACGGACAATGAACCGAATACAAAAGCCCGCCCCCGCCGCGGACCCCACCACGAAGGAATGCCCTTACTGTATTACCACTATTTCGATCAAAGCCAAGCGTTGCCCGAACTGCACATCGCAATTGTAGACGCGGAAACAAGTAGACAAGTAAACACGTAGACAGGTACACACGTCTCGCAGGTTTTGATTCAACACACTGCGAGACGTGTATCTTTCTTCTTTCATCTTTCCACTTTCCACTCTCTACCGACCGATCACTGCTCACTGATAACTGATTTCCACTTTCATCTTTCCCATGTCCTTCCTCGATAAACTCAACCCTCAACAACGCGCCGCCGTCACAGCGGGGAACGGACCTGTGTTGGTCGTGGCAGGTCCGGGGTCCGGGAAGACGCGGGTGTTGACCCAGCGGATCGCATACCTCATCGCGGAGGAGGGAGTCCGCCCGTGGCAGATTCTCGCGGTCACGTTCACGAACAAAGCCGCGAAAGAGATGCAGGAGCGCGTCAAGAAGTTGTTGCCCGATCAAGCCACCGAGGGGATCATGCTCGGCACGTTCCATTCGATCTGCGCGCGGATTCTGCGGCGCGAGGCGGAACACCTCCCCATCGAATCGAATTTCGTGATCTTTGACGCGGACGATCAAGAACGCATCGTCAAGAATGTCATCCGTGAATTGAAGATCAACGAGAAATTGTATCGCCCCGCGAGTGTGCACGCCTCGATCTCGCGCGCCAAGAACGAGCTCATCGGCGCGGACGATTACCCCACGCTGACGTATCGTGACGAGGTAGTGAAGCGCGTCTACGCCGAATATCAAAAGCGGCTCATCGCCAGCAACGCGGTGGACTTTGACGACATTCTCGTTTACACCGCGCGCCTGCTCGAAGAGAACCCATCTGTGCGCGATAAATATGCCCAGCGTTTTCGTCACGTGTTGGTGGATGAGTTTCAAGACACTAACCTTGCCCAATATGCGCTAGTGAAGGAACTCGCTTCCTTTAATAAGAATATTTTCTGCGTGGGCGATCCCGACCAATGTTTCCCTACAGGCACAAGAATACAAACACCGAATGGACAAAAGAAAATTGAAGTTCTGAAAAAAGGTGATACTGTTTTAGCCGCCAGCGGACGAGGATCCACCTTGCCTTGTCGCGTTACTCATATCGGCAAGCGGAATTTCAAAGGCAATCTTGTTAGAGTAGTTACCCGTACAGGTCAAATCATCAAAGTCACGCCAAATCACATTGTTTTTTCAAGACTTGGGATGAAAACGGGGTTGCATTACGTTTACTTGATGTATCGTAAGGACAAAGGTTATCGAATTGGGATTGCATCACATGCCCGTAGCGATGGGACTCGTTTGAAAGTTGGGTTACAAGTACGAAGCAATCAGGAAAACGCAACCAAAATGTGGGTATTGAAAGTTTGCTCGAATAGAAACGAAGCACATTATTGGGAATCCTACTTTTCCATAAACTACAGAATTCCAACGTCTGTTTTCCATGTTCGTGGTCGAAGAATGCAAATGGCACAGGAATATATTGACAAGTTATTCAATGCAATAGACACAGACGCCAATGCGGATCTGTTAATGACTGATTTGGGAATGGATTTACAGTTCCCTCATTACATCCCACAAGGGACGTACCGCAACATTGTCAACTTGCGTTACTTTGGCGATGGTCGCGTTACAGAAGAATCTCCCTGGCATGCTCATCGCGTAGATTTATGGAGTAGTGAACTGAATCTGGCAAAAGAATTAAAAGCCGTCGGTTACAACCCACGCATTCGCAGCAGAAATAACTGGCGAGTAGGCGTTAACCGTTTGCATTACGATGACATTCAGGAAGCCGCTCAAAAATTAAGCGAAGCGGCAAATGACGCTGAGATCGTTACTGGGGCTTTTCTAGTAGACAAAGGGAAAGCGCCCATCGCTTCTAAATTCAGTTTGATGCCCGCCAGTCATTTACACCCATCCATGATTGTCGCCGTTGAAAAGGATGGGAAAATTACCGAGGACGAAATCATTGAAGTGACGCAGGAATCGTACGATGGGGTTGTTTACGACTTTGAAGTGGAAAATCTCCACAACTATATCGCTAATGGCATGGTCGTTCACAACTCCATCTATGCCTGGCGCGGCGCGGACTACCGCAACATCCATCGCTTCGAGCAGGACTTTCCCGACGCGCAGACCATTCTCCTCGAACAAAATTATCGCTCACGCCAAAACATCCTCGACGCGGCGATGGGCGTCATTGACCGCGCTCACAACCGCCGCAAGAAAAAATTGTTCAGCGATAGAGGCGAAGGCGAGAAAATATTTTTCTACGAAGCGCCCGACGATTACGCCGAAGCCTCGTTTGTCGTGGACAGCATCGCGCAACTCGTCGCCTCGCGGCAATTCGAGCCAGGCGATTGCGCGGTGATGTATCGCACCAACGCCATGTCACGCCTCATCGAAGAAGCGTTCCTGCAAGCGCGGCTTCCCTATCGCCTCGTCGGCGCGCAGAGATTTTATGGACGGCGCGAAGTCAAAGACATCATCGCGTTCCTGCGACTCATCCACAACCCCGCCGACGAAGCCAGCCTCGACCGCATCATCAACGTCCCGCCGCGCGGCATCGGCGAGAAGACTCTCACCACGTTGCACATGGTCGCGCGGCAAAACGAGATGCAGCCCGGTAGCGTGCTCATTGACCTCGCGCGCGGCGATCAATCCTCGCATTGGAAATCGTTCACGGGCCGCGCCGCGCTTCCGCTCGCAGATTTCGGCGGACTGCTCGCCACGTGGCGCATCGCCGCGCAAACGCTCAACGTGCCAGAACTTTTTGATCGCGTGGTGAAAGACCTCAACTTCAAAGAATATATTGACGATCAATCCGAAGAAGGCGAAGACCGCTGGGAGAACGTCGTCGAACTCAAACGCCTCGCCGATGAATATTCCACACGCACGCTCGATGAATTTCTCGAAAACATCGCGCTCATCTCCGATCAAGACACGATCTCAGATGGCAACGTGCCAACGCTTCTCACCCTCCACGCCGCGAAAGGACTCGAATTCGGCGCGGTCTTCATCGTCGGTCTCGACGATGGCATTCTTCCGCACAGCCGTTCGTTCGACAACCCCGAATCAATGGAGGAAGAGCGCCGCCTCTTTTACGTCGGCATCACGCGCGCCAAAGATAAACTCTATCTCCTCCGTTCGATCCAGCGCGGCGGACGCGGCTCGCAAGAAGAAACTTTCCCTTCGCGTTATCTCGATGACGTGCCAGCGGATTTGCTCGTCGGCAAAACTCGCACGGGACGTTCCATTCGCGGACAGGTTCCTGAGACGAAGTGGCAAACGCATCAGACGCAGGGGAGGCCTGCTTCAGTCACCCCAGCCAAATACCGCGCTGGGACGCGCATCAAACATCCCTCGTGGGGCGAAGGCATCGTCCTCGACAGCAAACTTCAAGATGACGACGAAATCGTGGATGTGGTGTTTGAGTCTGTTGGAATAAAAAGATTGTCGGCAAATCTGGCGAATCTCAAGGTCATTTGATGTCATCCCAACTCTGTTGGTCGAGTAGTCCCGCGTGTGCTGAGCGGAGGATAGCGAAGTCGAAGCATCGCGGGGCGTATCGAGACCAACTGGTACGCATACTTAATTTTGTAACAAATATTTCTTTACGGCGTGGTGGTCTTGATACGTGGCGCAAGGCGCCACTACTCGACCACCGAAGCAACAAGGAGCCTCTATGCAATACACCACCCTCGGCAAGACTGGAATGAAAGTTTCGCGCTTATGCCTCGGCATGATGAGTTACGGATCAAAGACTTGGCGCGACTGGGTGCTGGATGAAGAGCAAGCCAAACCCTTCATCCAACGCGCGCTGGAGGCGGGGATCAACTTCTTCGATACAGCGGATGTGTATTCGCTCGGCGAAAGCGAAAGGATCACAGGCAACCTGCTCAAACATTTTGGAGTGAAGCGGGAGAATGTTATTGTCGCTACAAAAGTCCGCAACCAGATGAGCGATGACCCGAACGACAAGGGACTCTCGCGCAAGCACATCATGGACTCGATTGACAAGTCGCTTAAGCGTTTGCAAATGGATTATGTTGACCTGTACCAGATCCACCGCTGGGATAACGAAACGCCTATCGAAGAGACGATGGAAGCGTTAAATGACATCGTCCGCGCGGGGAAGGCGCGATACATCGGCGCGTCTTCGATGTATGCGTGGCAATTTGCGAAAGCGCAGAACATCGCCGAACGTCGCGGCTGGAGTCGTTTCGTCTCGATGCAGAATCACTACAACCTTGTGTACCGTGAAGAGGAGCGCGAGATGATCCCGCAGTGCGTGGATCAGGGCGTGGGACTCATCCCGTGGAGTCCGCTGGCGCGAGGGTTTCTCGCGGGCAACCGCCGCAGGGAGGATTGGGGCGATACGATGCGCTCAAAAAGCGATACGTTCGGACATTCCATGTACTTCCGCGAGGAAGACTTCGCAGTCGTTGAACGCGCGGGCGAGCTGGCAAAAGAGCGCGGAGCGACCGTGCCGCAGATCGCGCTCGCGTGGCTGATGAGCAAACCGCACATCTCAGCCCCCATCATCGGCGCGACGAAGATGGATCACCTCGAGCAAGCTATCGCCGCCGTTGAGATCCAACTCACGGATGACGAGGTGAAGCGGCTTGAAGAGCCGTACAAGCCGCATCCCGTGCTGGGGCATTAATAACAATCCCATGTCACCCTGAGGGAGTGGCGCCTCGCGCCACGACCGAAGGGTCTCCCTCACACGGGAGGAGATGCTTCGCTTCGCTCAGCATGACATAGACATGTATTGGTAAAATAGCGAGGCATCTCTAAAAACTGGAGCAAACTTTGACAGAAACATTCAAAATCGTCATCCCCACCGCAGGCTGGGGAACGCGGATGCGTCCGCACACGTGGAGCAAACCGAAGCCGCTTGTGAGCGTGGCTGGCAAGACCGCGCTCGAACACCTCATGGACATGTTCAAGACCATGCCGAATCAAGAGAACCTTGAATATGTGTTCATCGTCGGACCGTATCTCGGCGAGTTGCAGCTCCCCGCATTCATCAAAGAAAAATATCCGCAGATCAAGGCTCACTTCGTTGTGCAACATGAGATGAAGGGACAATCGCATGCGCTGTGGCTGGCGCGCGAATATCTGCACGGACCAATGCAGATGGTCTTTTCGGATACGCTTATCGAAACGGATTTTTCGTTTCTCGCGCATGAGACGGCTGATTCAGTTGCGTGGGTGATGCCCGTCCCCGACCCGCGCCGCTTTGGTGTGGCGGAGGTCGGCAAGGATGGCTACGTGACGCGCTTCATCGAGAAACCGCAGACGATGGAGAATAATCTCGTGATTGCAGGTTGTTACTACTTCAAAGAAGGTCGCGACCTGATCGCCGCCATCGAAGAACAGTTCAACCGCAAGATGACACTCAAAAATGAATTCTTCCTTGCCGATGCGATGTCCATCATGATCGAGCATGGGACGAAGATCCGTGTGCATGAGATCAACACGTGGTTGGATACTGGCACCATCGAAGCGACGTTGGATACGAATAAAGTGTTGTTGGATAAACAAGGGAAACACGCGCAAGCGGACACGTATACAGGTAAACAGGTGAAGGTGATCGAGCCTTGTGCGATTGATCCGTCGGCTGAGATTTCAAATTCAACCATCGGACCTCATGCTTCGATTGGCGCGAACTGCAAGATCGAGAACAGCACGATCACTGAGAGCATCGTCGATGCGGGGTGCGAGATAAAAGATGCGGCGTTGAGTCGCTCGATGGTGGGCAAGCAGGCTCAAGTCCGCGGAAGAGGCGATGGGCAAGTCGTCCAATTGAATGTTGGCGATAATAGCTACGTCATTCTGTCGTAAAATATGAACATGGTCGAATGTCGTTCAGATTCGGAATATGCGGAGCGTCCGCTTTCGCTGACGTGGGACGGATGCAAATATGAGATCGCGGAAATTGTCGCGCGTTGGCGCGGTCCCGCTGAAAAAGGCTTCCGCGTGAAGACCGCCGATGGACAGGCGTTTGATCTGACATATCGGGAAATTCCCGATGAATGGTTAGTGCAACCGATCTAACGCTCCCGACGCCGTCCTCGGCGTCGCTTGCGCCGCACTCGCCGTTTAAGGCTCGCGGCGCAAGGAGCAAAAATAAAATGGAGGCTCAATGCAAGAAGTAACGAATGTTCAACGATTATCGAAACGGGTGGCGGGACTGAAGCCTTCGGGCATTCGCAAATTTTTCGACATCGCCGCGACAATGAAAGATGTGATCTCGCTCGGCATCGGCGAACCCGATTTCACCACGCCGAAACCGATCCTCGACGCGGGCATTCGCTCACTGCAAAACGGAGAGACGCATTACACCTCGAACTGGGGCAAAATGGAATTGCGTCAGGCGATCTCCGATAATCTTCAACGTTTATACAATGTGAAATACGATCCGACGAACGAGATCATCGCGACGGTCGGCGGCTCGGAGGCGTTGTACCTCACGTTCACCGCAATCCTCGACACTGGCGACGAGGTGATTATCCCCACGCCGTGTTTCGTTTCGTATCAAGCCGAAGTGATCATGGCGGGCGGCGTGGCTGTGGAAGTGCCAGCCCGCGAAACAAATAATTTCTGCATTGACCCCGATGACATTCGCAAAGCGATCACGCCGCGCACCAAAGCGATCTTCATCGGCTATCCATCCAACCCAACAGGCGCGGTCGCCACGCGCGAAGTGATGCTCGAGATCGCAAAGATGGCGGAGGAATTCGATCTACTCGTGGTCACCGACGAACTCTACGACCGCCTCGTCTACGACTTTCAACACGTCTGCTTCCCCGCATTGGATGAAAGCCTCAAGAATCGCACGATCCTCATCAACGGTTTTTCAAAAGCCTACGCGATGACGGGCTGGCGCATCGGCTACGCCTGCGGACCTGCGGACTTGATCCAGGGGCTCGTGCGGATTCACCAGTACAGCATCATGTCTGCGCCGACGACCGCGCAAGATGCCGCGCTGGTCGCCCTGCAAAGCGGAGACCCTCACGTGGAGGAGATGCGCCTCGAATATGACCGCCGCCGAAGACTCCTCGTGGCGGGACTCAACCGCCTCGGTCTCTCGACGTTCGAGCCGCGCGGCGCTTTTTATGCCTTTCCCAACATTCAAGCCTCTGGCATGGACGATGAAACCTTCGCCGAAAAATTATTGCGCGAAGAGTCGGTTGCCGTTGTTCCCGGCAACGCGTTCGGTCCCGGCGGCGAAGGGTATGCGCGCATGTGCTACGCCACCGCGTATGAAAAAATAGAAGAAGCGATCCATCGCATGGAAAAGTTTATGAATAGGTATGGATAAAGACGACAGAATAAAACATAAACTGCTGGTGATTATATTTTTGGGAACATTTCTAGGCTCTTGTGGAATAGCCACGTCTTTTCCGCCAACTTCTACTGCCAGTATTCAGTCAACTCAAACGGAAACGCCAACAATCACTTTCACCCCACCAACAACCTTCACTCTATCAACAACTCCAATTCCAACCACCTACGAAGTAGCAACTATGGTAGCGTTTGAAACCTTAATGGTAAATATTTGCCCAACTACAACCCCGTTCCTAAATGAAAGCAATAAAATCCCTGCCCTAACCGATTCTTTAATTCAAAGAGAGTTTACTGGAACTTATGCCTACGGCGATGGTTTTGGAGGAGCAGTACTGGTCATCGATTGTAACAACAAGTTTTATCTACAGGAATCTACAGATGTTGGCAGATTTCCATTACAAGAAGGATTTGTGAAAGTCGAAAATGGCAGGATAATTCTCGAAGGAAAAAATTGGGATGGCAAATTATTTTCTCTTGTTTATATTCCTGTGCGATGGGGATTACGCAAGTACCTAATTGACGAAAAAAGTATCGATTACTTCTGCGAAAAAACAATTTCGACAGGATTCTACAAGGAACCAAGAGGTGATGATGATTTTGGGGTTTTCTTTTTACGACTCCATGACGACGAATTAGAAGCAAGCGATTTTCCTGTTTTTCCCTCAGGCTTCAAAGTTTGTACTTAAAATTTATAATCTTATAACCTACTGCATCGCAATCAAAAGTTTATGAGTAGGAATGGGTAAACGCAAGAGAATTAGAGATTAGAGAATTGTAGGGGCAGACATGTGTCTGCCCTTTTTGATTCATCCCCTCCACCGAATGATATACTCCCCAACATGGAACAGGACTACAAGCGACTCGTCCGCGAACGCATCCTCGCAAGGGATGAGTTGATTCGCGCCACGTTCAGCGGCGAGCAAAAGGGATCGTCGCTGGCGTGGAATAATGTGGTCGTGCGACCTGTGGAGATCAAGGGCGAGATCCATTTGCAGTTTTCCTACTTCGACGACAAAAAGGACATCACAAAAAATTATCTGGAAGAAGCCGCCTCGAAAGTGGATGAATTGCTCGCGCTCCCCTTCCGAAATATTTTTGTCGAAAGCGCGGACGGCAATGTGCAGGTGAACATCTCGAAAAAGGGAAAAGCGGTGGTGAGCGAGCCCAAGCCATCGAAAGCACATGCCGAGACAAACCTCGCGCACGACCGCCAGAAGAGTCGACTCCTTTCGGCGGAGAATGCCGAGCCGTTCCTCAAAGCGGTTGGGATAATGACAAGCGATGGCAAGATCAGGGCGGATATGCAGAGCAAGTTCAAACAGATCAATGAATTCTTGCGGCTTGTGGATGAGACCGACGCGCTCCAAGCTTTCACCGATCAACCCATCCACGTCGTTGACTTCGGCTGTGGCAACGCCTATCTCACCTTTGCCATCTACTATTATTTGCATGATATTTTGAAACTGGACGCGCATGTCACGGGCATAGACATCAAAGCGGACCTCATCGAGCGGCACAAAGAGAAAGTCAAGTCATTGGGCTGGAGTCAGTTGAACTTCCAAGTCGGTCAGATCGCGGACTACAAGCCTGCGACAATTCCAAATGTGGTACTCGCCCTCCACGCCTGCGACACCGCAACCGACGACGCGCTCGCGCAAGGAATCCACTGGGGGAGCAAGTTAATTGTCTGCGCGCCGTGTTGCCAGCATGAATTGCAAGCACAGATGTCGCGCGTTCCCATGCCAGAGCAATTCGCATCCGTTTTCAAAGATGGAATTTTCTTCGAGCGCATTGGAGACATCCTCACCGACACCTTCCGCGCAACGATATTGCGCATCATGGGCTATCGCACAGACGTGACGCAATTCGTCCCCATCGAACACACCGCAAAGAATCTCATGATCCGTTCGGTGAAGACATCGTCTGCGGGAAACACTCATTGGGTAGAAGAATATCGAAATCTCAAATCGTTCTGGCAGGTCACGCCGTATTTGGAAAAATTGCTTGGGGATGAGTACAAACCATACTTGTCATCTTGAGTCCTTCGGCAGATTCAAGATAGGCGTTGGGCTTCGATAGGGTCGCTTCGTGAGAACGCCGCCTGCTCGACCGTCCTTGCAGTGACGAGATACAACAATGGAGTCAACATGACAGACTACGATGTGATCGTGATCGGTTCGGGTGCGGGCGGACTCACTGCCGCCGTTGCGTTGGCGCAGGCGGGCAAAAAAGTTTTGGTGTTGGAACAACACGATCGCCCTGGCGGGTGGACGCACTCATTCACGTTGAACGGCTATCGCTTCAGCCCTGGCGTCCATTACATCGGCGCTTTGCAGGAGGGCGAAGGCTTGCGCCGCATTTACGATGGGCTGGGCGTGTCAGGGGATTTGATCTTTTGCGAACTCAACCCCGATGGATATGACCATATCGTTGTCGGCGATAAGCGGGTGGATTTCCCGAAGGGCAAAGAAAATTTGATCGAGCGGCTCAAGAGTCACTTCCCGCATGAGGCGCAGGGCATTGACGGATATTTCGCCGATATGGACGCGATGATTCGCGGACTTCGCAACATCGGCAGGCTGGATAAACCGTTGCAGGCGGCGAAGGGCGCGGGGAATGTTCTCAAGTGGATGCGCGCGACGGGTGCAGACTTGATCAACGCGCACGTCACGGACCCCGTTCTGCGCGGCGTGTTGGCGGGGCAGTCGGGCGATCATGGCTTGCCGCCATCGAAGGTAAGCGCGTTCATGCACGCGGGCATCACGGATCATTATCTCGAGGGCGGATACTACCCCATGGGAGGCGCGTTCACGATTCCGCGCGCGTTCGTTCGGGCGTTGAAACGGTCGAGTGGGCAGATCAGGCTCAAGTCACGCGTGAAGCGGATGCTGATGGAGGGGAGAAAAGTCATCGGCGTCGAATTGGAATCGGGGGAGGAGATCCGCGCGGGGGTTGTCGTCTCCAATGCCGACCCCGAAGCGACGTTCGGCAAATTGATCGGGAGGGAAAACCTTTCGCCTCGACTCAAGCGGAAAGTTGATTCTGTCCATTATTCGACTTCGTGCCTCAGCCTTTTCTTCGCGACAGATATGGACCTTCGCGGCGCGGGACTCGACTCGGGGAATATGTGGTACTACGATCACGCGGACGTGGACAAGATTTACGCGGACGGTCTGACCGACGCGCTGCTGCGCGACGAGACGCCGCCTGGGATGTTCCTGACGGTGACGACGTTGAAAGACCCATCCAAGATGAAGGCGCACGGCGAGACGGCGGGACATCACACATGCGAGTCGTTTGCATTCGTTGGATACAACGCTTTTGAACAGTGGGCGCACACACGCTATGGCGCGCGTCCTGCGGACTACGAGGCGATGAAGGAAGACCTGGCGTGGCGGATGGTGCGCGGGCTGGAGAAGCGCATCCCTGGGTTGAGCAAACACATCGTGTATTGGAGTCTCGGCACGCCGCTGTCGAACGAGCATTATCTCAACGCGACGCGCGGAAATTTATATGGGATCGAGAAATCGCCGACGCAGGTGGGTCCGCTTGGCTTCACGGCGCGGACGGAGTTCGAGGGTCTGTTCCTGTGCGGTCAAAGCACAACCAGCCACGGCGTGGCGGGGGTCACGGCTTCGGGAGTGGAGGCGGCGAAGGCGGTGTTGAATTGTCGGACGAGGGATTTGTTGAGGGAGGGTGGAGGCGGGATGAGGTTTGTGGGGGCGGAGTCGTCAACGGACTTTGTCGCGGATTCACGGATGGGAACGGATGTGGACGAGACGGAGGTTTGAGGTAGCGGATTTTGGAAACGGATAGCGGATGGGGTCGCTTCGCGCGGCGGAGGAGGTTGATTCGGTTTCGAGGAGGTTGGTTCTGCGGTGGTGGAACGCACGGGGATGAATCACCCGTGCTATTGGTACGAAGTCCGCTCGAAGCGGACTTATGGAAGGAATTTATCAAAGATGCTGGTAGTGGATTGAGGAGTCAACCAAAGTTATAATTGCATAGAAAGGCTTTGTAAAAGAAAGCAAAATATAACCGATGAAGAAAATAATCGCTTTCTCATTGCTTGTCCTTGGCGTTGCATTGCTTGGAACAGCAGTTTATCTTGCTTTAAAACCAACAACGTCAAGAAGTTTGGGCGATTTGCTTTCGATAGTTGGAGTTTTATTAGGGGGCATTCTCGCTGCAGGAACGGGCATTAAAGATTGGCTTGAACTCCTGAAAGGCAATAAAGACATTAAGCAAGACGTGAAAATTGAAATAAGTGGGGATTCGACCCAAATTTCTACTGGACAAAATTCACGAAATATACAAACAGGTGGCGGGGATTACATTGAAAAGCTCGAAATATCCTTGTCGATTCAAGACTCTTCATTCAAACGGGATGTACTGGCAAATAAACCTAGTACCCAACGGGCAAGTACAGTCACACCTTTTCTAATCGGCGTAGTTCTTGATTTATCAAAATCCACTTTTGATTCAATATATGAAATATCCGAAAAGAATGAAGACTTCTTTGAGAGGCTAATCAAAGCACTAAACACATTGGTCAACAAATCAATAGCTTATTGCGAACATCCGCACTCAAAAGATATCCTTCCAAAGTTCTCTTTATTTTTCTATGGTTTTGGCTTTGGGAACGCGCTAAAAGGGTTAGACTCGTTTGCAAGACGATTAGGTCTTACTTCTGATGTAGAAGTTCCTACCGATCCTATTAGGGATTTGCTAAAACTTGCTGCCGACACCGAAGAGTTACCATACACGCCAAATGCGGCGGAACTAAACAAATATTGGAAAAAATACCGAACAGGTATTCTTGCACAATACGTTGACATGGAATTTAACGACGCTCCGCTTGTGCAATCCTTGAAAATAGTCCGCGAAAGATTTGCAACCGAACAAAAAGGAAAAAAGTACCAACCTTTGTTACTTGTTGTTACTAACGGAAAATTTACAGACGGAAATTATTCGGATTTAATTGAAGTATCAAACGCGATCAAGGAAGATGGAATAACTCTCGTAATTGGCTTTATCGGTAAAAATGATATGATGCCATCTCAAACCTTGTTCGTAAAAGAAAACTCCAAATGGAACAGCGAGGCTAAAACATTGTTTCAATGCTCCTCAGAATTGGACACAAATGGCAAAATAGGCAAAGCGGTTTCAGAAATGGCTATTGAGAAATCATGGGCGGTTCCAGCAAAAGCCAAGATGTTCTTACAGGTCAATCAACAAGAAATGCTCGAAGAATTAATCGACATCATTACTAGCCCGCTTAGGGACTAATTATGGATTCAAAGTTGTCGCCGTCAAACAAGCCCCTGTTGGTTGGAATAATTATTGATGTCTCTAGTTCTATGAGAAAAAACTGGAAAAATAAAGAGGGCAAAAGATTACCTCAGATTGAGGTGATAAAAGACGGACTGAATCGTCAAATCAGGAAGATAAAATCTGTTTACTCGTCTAAGCCCGAGACAAGGGATGTTGAAATCTTCTGTATTGGAATGGGTTTTAAACGACCACACAAGAAATGGCAATTCGTTGACCTGTCACGAAACAGAGAAAATCCTTTGAACGAGACAGCAGAAACGTTGATTGACGCAACTGTAGTATGCGATATCTTGGCATTGACTGAAATCATTCCAACAAAAGCCGACCTTGATGAAATCGAGAGTGTAATTAATGAGAAATGGTCAAATTATTCGAACCAACTATTAGAAAAGATAGATTTTCGAGAAAATCTGTACGATGATTTAGTGTCGTTTATCAGAGAAAGCCTTTATCAAACTGCTCTACGAAAACTAAAGTATGGGTTGAGAGGAAGATTATTGACCTATTTGTTAAACAGAAAGATTTTGAAAGAAAGCGAATGGCTAGACCACCAAACAGATAAATTGAGCGCATGGTTTGTCAAAAGAGAAGAGCGGATAAGACTAACTTCATTCAATGAAAGTGATACGTATCTTGATAGCATAAAAGTCGTAGCCAAAGAAATCGCGGACAGTTCAGTTAACGAATATGAGAAACACATTCGCTCAACGTTGGATGAGTTTGTGTCGGAACAAAGCGACCAAGTTTTGGAATTACTAACGCTTGGGCATTCTCCCCAGAAGGTTTTTGACACTTTCGATGAAAACAGGGTTTTTAGCCTTGCCAAGAACATCTACGACCACATTGAACAGGATGTTCGTCCCAAAATCCAGCTTACTTGGCTATCAAACCGCGCGCGACTGAATGTGATAACTAATCTAATTGGCGGAAGAATTGACAATGCGCACGTCAAAAAGATGACTGAAGAGACAATTCAAAAAATTGTATGGGAGAAATTAAGACGATTTGTAAGAATAGTCGTAAACGATCTTTTCAAAGACGCCTTTCAGAAAAGCGCGAAATCCAGATTTTACGAATGGTTAGATTTAGCTTCCAGTCGTGAGGTTGTTAGGTCGATAAAAGATATAGTCAACGTTTTGCCAGATGCTTTAGAACAAGAAATATATTCTGACAAATTCATGTTTGGCACAACCCCGATACACAACGCAATAAAAAAAGCCTCATTGCGTTTAATGGACATAAACTTTGCTCGGCACAAGAAGATATTAATTACGATTTCTGACGGTGAATTTAGGGATAAATTTTTGCCTGAGGCAACGGCATTGTTGAAAGATACTGGGGTAACAATAATCAGTCTTCATATATCAAACAAAAATATTGTTAGTCAACTTGTGGAAAAGGCGCAAAAGAATTGGACGGACGGCGCAAAGATTATGTTTGAAATGAGTTCCATTGCTGTGGAAGGCGATGGGGTTTCTCAATCTTTAGGAAAACTCGATTACAAAATGGAGTATGGAAAGCGATTGTTCATTCAGGTAAATCATTCACAGGCAATTGAAGATATTTTGGATGCTTTGTTGATAGACTAGAGATTTGCTTCTTGAATCAAGGCGAAGAAGGGGGAAGAGCGGTCTCTTGCTTCGGTGGGGTCTCGGCAGGCTCAACCGTCAGCTTGACTCAACGACTCGGGGGAGTGACCTATCCCCCCCGCCCTTCCCAAATGGGAAGGGAGCCAATCGGTTGATGGTTATGTTATTTTTCCGTAGCAAAGCAACTCTTGTTTCAGGAGGCATTGGCTTCTCCCCCCTGCGCAGCGCCCTTTAGGGTTGGGGGAGACGGGAGAGGGGTTTGTCGGCAACCTCAACCGTCAGTTTGACTCAACAGATTGGGGGGAAGGTCAATGGCTCGATCCGTCAATCTGCAAACAAATCCTTGAAAAAAAGTTAGCAATATGCTAATATTCTTTCTGTGTACAAAATCATCTTCAAGAAAGAAGCCGCAAAGTCTCTGAACAGGCTTCCACGCAATGTGGCGAAGACGATTCACGAGAAGATAGAAGCAATCGCAGCCGACCCATACGCTGAACATCCCAACGCAAAAAAACTGCAAGGCAGAGAAGGTTATCGGCTGAGGGTTGGAGAGTGGCGAGTGATTTACGAAATACAAAACGAGCAACTGGTCATATTGGTTTTGAGAATTGCTCCACGCGGAGAGGCGTACCGATGAAAGAGAACATACAACTTATTGAACGCGATGGCAAACCCGAATGGGCTGTCCTTCCCTACGAAGAGTATCTCGCGTTGCTTGAACAAGCCGAGGAATTGGAAGATATTCGCGACTACGATGCCGCGAAAGCCGCGCTGGAACGCGGCGAAGATGAATTAATTCCTGGAGAAGTCGTCCATGCCATTCTTGACGGAGAAAATCCCATCAAAGTCTGGCGCGAATATCGCGGGCTGACTCAACAACAATTGGCGGACAAAGCGGGAATCAGCAAACCGTATCTTTCGCAAATTGAGACGGGCAAACGGAAAGGGACAATGGATATCCTGTCCGCGATTGCGAAGGCGCTGGATGTGTCACTGGATGATGTGGTGGAAAAGACGGAATGAAATTGGCGGCTGTTACGCCGCCATTTTCATTCCCTTCGATTATTCATGGATGGTTTCGGGAGGCTCAACCACCAGCTCGACTCAACAATTCGGGGGGACTGCGCCCTCACCCTCAACCCTTCTCTCAACGAACGGGAGAGGGGAGTCCGTTATGCGGAAAACTTGACAGCCATAACGCCGTGCGTTATTATTCAATCAATGATAAAAACCTTCGCCGATAAAGAAACGGAAAAACTCTTTCAACGCCAAAGATCCCGTTTCCTGCCAGTGGATATTCAACACAAGGCGCGGTTGAAGCTGGAGATTCTCGACGCGGCGGAAAAACTGGACGATTTAAAGGTCCCGCCTGGAAACCGACTGGAGAAATTAAGCGGTGACCGCGAAGGTCAATACAGCATACGCATCAACCAGCAATGGCGCATTTGTTTTCGATGGAAGAATGGCGATTGCTACGAAGTCGAAATCGTGGATTATCACTAAGGAGATTGAAATGACCGAAAAATTACCGCCGATTCACCCTGGCGAAATCCTACTCGAAGAATTCCTAAAGCCAATGGGACTCAGCCAGTACAGGCTTGCCAAAGATATCAGCGTGCATCCGCGCCGCATTAATGAGATCGTGCTTGGCGCTCGTTCGATCACGCCAGATACGGCTTTGCGGTTATCCCTTTACTTTGGTTTGTCCGAACGTTTTTGGATGAATCTGCAAACACGCTATGATATCGAAATGGAAAAAGACAGGCTCGAAGGCAGGCTGGCAAAAGAAGTGCATGTTCACGCAATGGCGTAATCCACTCACAAAACTGGCGGCGTAACAGCCGCCAGTTTGTTTGAGAGGAAGTCTGTTGTGCGATGATTGGCGGGACCGCTATCAGTTTTTTTGGGTAAGCCGCGTTTCACCATTCGCCAACCGAAACAGACATTGATATTGCTCTTAGATGGCAAGCCGCCTCATTACAAAAGATGGCGCGTTACGCATGAGCCACCCCACCACCCGCCATCTTTTTGGGGTGTAGACTTCCTGCTTTCGTTTGCGGATTCCGATCAGGATGTCTGATACGGCAAGGTCAACCGGCGCGACCCAGAAACTTTCTTTTGCATTTTGTATCATATCCGTTGAAATGAACCCCGGTTTAACCGTCAGCACATGCACGCCAAAACGCGCCAATCGATTCCGCAGCGCTTCCAGATAGGTATTCAGCGCGGCTTTAGAAGCGTTGTATGCGGGCGCGCCAGCCCGTCCGCGCTCGCCGCCAACGGAACTGATGCCGACGATCTGTCCCGCGCCTCGTTTTTGAAAATATTCCGCCGCAAGATCCAGCCATGCCATTGCGCCCAGGACGTTTGTTTGCATGATCGCCATGTCTTTCGAGAAATTGAATTCACGTTCGCCTGCGGGCAGTAGAATGCCCGCGTTGTAAACGATCAGGTCTATCCTGCCCAGGATGCCCAGAATCTGATCGAACAGCAGGGGGATGGATTGAAAATCGGTCACGTCATGTACGATGTATTGCGCGCGCCTTTCCCGAACCTCCCGGTTGATTTCCATGTAAAGCGCCTTGAGTTTATCTTCACGGCGGGCGAGTAGCATGAGTTGATATCCTTCACGGGCAAGTTGCCGCGCCAGTTCCGCGCCGATGCCGCTGGATGCGCCAATGATGACGGCGCGTTTATCGCTTGTATGTTTCATTTTTTTATCCGAACATCGGCGCAAGCAGGTCGTATGCCGCGCCGAACGCAACGGCTCCCGTGACCAGAACGCCCAGCACGATGGCGATGACCCGCCAGCGGGCGATGGCAAGCGCGCCGGTCAACGCGCCAATGGATGTTCCTGCGCCGGTAATGAGGAAGGCGAGAGCCGCGCCCGCGCTCATGCCAGAGTCCATGAAGGCTTTGACGAGCGGCATGGAGGCTTCGGTGTTGAGATAAAACGGAATGCCGAGAACGGCGGCAAATGGGATGCTGAATGCGTTTCCCGCGCCAAAGGCGTTTTGGATCCATTCCTGGGGGATCAACCCATTCAGAAAATAGCCGAGGAATGAAAAGGCGAAGAACATCAATAATAATTTCCACGACACATCGAAAGTTTCCCTGCCGAATATTTTCGCGGTGACGCGCGGGTTGCCCGGGGGAGGAGTCTGTTCGAGGGTAGGCGGGACAGTTTCAGGTCGGGAAACGAGGCGGGCTTGATTCGCCAACCAGCCGCGCGATTCGGCGAATCCCGCAATGGCTCCCCCAACCAGTCCGAGCAGGATCGAAGCCGCCATGAAGGCGAGAGCGAAATGCCAGCCGAATAATCCCGCGCTGTAAAGCATCTGTTGCGGAGAGGTGAGCGGCGATGCGACGAGGAAGGCGACGATGGGCGCCCAGGGGATGGTGGATGCCATCATGCCGAGGACGACGGCGGTGGTGCCGCATGAGCAGAATGGAGTGGCAACGGCAAGCGCGGTGGACATGACGACGCCGTTGCGTTGGTTGCGGCGCAGGAAGCGCGCCACACGGTCTTGATCCACAAAGAGTTTGAGCGCGACGCTGACGAGGACGCTCAGAAGCAAAAGGGGCCAGAGACCCAAAAAGGTTTCCCAGGCTTTGCCGATGGCAAATAGAAAAGTTTCGACGAGATTCATTTTTCTCCTTATATAGATGTTTGTCTATGTGTTGTTGTAAAAATTAGCGGCGGTTCGATGAGAGCAACCGCCGCCTGCTTTCAGGCTTTGCGCGCGGTGATCTTTGCGCTGAAGACCGTCTTGTACATTTCGTCCTGCGAGAACTGCTTGAGTTCGATGGTGTCTTTCATATCGTGGGCAACTTCGTCTATCATTTCCTTGTCGAAGTACACAGGCTTGATCTCGATGTCGGTCAGCCCGGCGGCTTCCATCATGGATTGATATTCTTTCACATCCAACGCGCCCGCAATACAGCCAGCCCACGCGCTCAGGCTCTTCTTGATTTCTGCGGGCAGCGCCCCATCGGTGACGATATCGGAGACGGCGAGTTTTGCTCCCGTCTTCAGCACGCGGACGATCTCTGAAAAGACTTTGCTTTTATCGGGCGCGAGGTTGATGACGCAGTTCGAGATGACCACGTCAATGCTATTTGATTCGACGGGCAGGTCTTCGAGATACCCTTGGCGGAATTCGACGTTCGTCGCGTTGACCCGCTTCGCGTTTGCGCGGGCGCGTTCGATCATTTCGGGAGTCATATCCACGCCGATCACGCGTCCGGTCTCGCCAACTTTCCGCGCCGCCAGCAGGCAGTCGAGTCCTGCGCCGGAGCCGAGGTCAAGAACTGTCTCGCCGGGGTTCAGCGAGGCAAGCGTGATCGGGTCGCCGCAGCCGTAACTGGCGCTGGCAACTTCGGGGGGAACGGTCGCGAGCAAATCTACAGGGTAGAGACTGCTTTCGGTGGAACAGCAGTCCGAAGATCCGCAGCACGAGGCGTTGTTTTTGATCCGCCCGGCGTAGTGTTCGCGGACGGCGTCATGAACGGGGGTGGGAGATTGTGTCATTTTGACCTCCCTTGCGATCGTTTGCATTTGCAGAAGCCGCACAGCGAGACGCCGTTCGTGAGCAGGTAGAGAATTCCTTTTTCCATTGTTGCTTCCTTTCATATAGAAGTTTGTCTATTATATTTGCCGCAAAAAAACGGGAGTGTCCCGGCCGTGGACGAATCCCGTTTATGCCTTGAGGGTTTTCAACAGGTTTTCGGTTGTGACAGATTCAGGCGCGAACTTGACCATGATCTGACCGCAACAGACTGCGATGTGTTCCTGATTAAGCGTATAGAACGTTTGCTTGCCTTCTTCGCGAGTATTCACCAAATTGGCATCGCGCAGGATGGCGAGGTGATGCGAAATGGTGGGCTGAGAGTAGCCGATCTTTGCGACGATGTCGCTGACCGAGAGTTCGCGGCAACAGCAGGCGCTCATAATGCGCTGACGGGTTTCGTCGGCGATGGCTTTGGCAAAGAGGACAGGGTCGAATTTCACAAGTTTATTATATAGAAGTTTGTCTATTTGTCAAGAGTGATCAGGATCAATTCGTATGGCTTTCTCAAAGTCCAAACTTTTTCAACGCGAATTACGCCAATGAGCGAATGACGCGAAAAAACCTTTGAGAATTGGTAAAATTCGCCCATTCGTGGCATTCGCGTTCCAAGGGTTTGGTTTTGTCAAGCGATCATGAGAAAACCATAGATCAATTCGGAGGCATCGACTCTTTGGCAGATTTAAGATAAACCCCAAAAATTTCGGCTACGGCACGAGGAGACTCTTCGCTGTCGCTCAGAGTGACATTCGGGCGCGAATCAAAAATCCCCGCGATCTTCATCGCGGGGATTTTTTGTCAGACTGATTCAGTCAATTAGCCTAAAACGACAACGTTCGCGGCTTGGGGTCCCTTCGGTCCCTGTTCGACAGTGAACTCGACCTTTTGGCCCTCTTGCAGGTTCTTGAACCCATCGCCTTGAATGGCGGAGAAGTGTACGAAAACATCGGGTCCGCTTTCGCGCTCGATGAAGCCGTACCCCTTGGTCCCATTGAACCATTTGACTGTACCGTTGATACGATCCGACATGTTTGCCTCCTGTGGCAATAAAAAATTTGGAGGTAACCACGTATTGCATCGGAATCGCCGCAACGGCGAAAAAACAAAGCGGCTCACGGACGATCCGTGAGCCACCTGGTACTTCCAAAGCAAACTACTGGTATCCTACGCCGCTTAAGATAACATGAGGTAAGCGATGTGTCAATGAATCATGTAGCCTTCGTCAATGTCAATTTTTCTTTTCCGAGTCGGTAATTTCCATTATGTTTTAGCACCTGCTCCACCAGATCCTCGGGCACATCCACAAACGTGAACTTATCCTCGATGCGGATCTTCCCAATCGTGTAGCCCGGGATATTCGCATGGAAAGCGATCGTGCCGACGATGTCATTCGGGCGGATTCCGCTCGACTTGCCTTTGTTCAACTTCAAGCGGACCATTCCCTCCTCGTGCGACGAATCGCCACGAAGCCGTTGCCTGCCTCCCCTCCCCGACTCTTCGCGCCGCCCAAACTTTTCGCTTCGTCCTCCTCTTTCCTCGCCTGCCCTGAGCGGAGCCGAAGGGTTCCACTTTCTACTTTCCCCTTCCCTTTTGTGATCCGTCCTCACCTCAGAAATTTCCGCAATCGGTCTCTGCTTCTCATCCGCCCGCGCGATCTTGATCGCCGCCGCGGCAACATTCAACGGATCATGCCCTGCCGCAATCAACTCATTCACCATTTCGAGTTCGCGCTTGAATCGTCCGCGCCCGAGCCAGATCTTCATCGTCTCGATGACTTGATTTTCGCGGTGACGATGAATATCGCCAACGGTGGGAAGTTCCATCTTGGTGACGGGTTGCTTCGTCAACGCTTCCACTTCGCGCATGCGACGTCTCTCGCGCGGTGAAAGTAACGTGATAGCGACGCCTGTTTTGCCCGCGCGTCCCGTGCGACCGATGCGGTGAATATAGACTTCGGCATCATCAGGTAAATGGAAATTGAACACGTGCGAAATATCGTCAATGTCGAGTCCGCGCGCGGCGACATCTGTGGCTACCAATACTTTCAATTGATTCGCGCGGAAACGCCCAAGCACGCGTTCGCGGGCGTTTTGGTCGAGATCGCCGTGAATTGCTTCGGCTGGGATTCCTCGCACGACAAGTTCGTTGGCAAGCGACGCGGTCTCTGCGCGGGTGCGGGCGAAGATCAGCGCGCTTTTGATCGGCTCGATCTCGAAGAGACGCGTGAGCGCGTTGGTCTTGTCCGATTCGTGGACGAGATAATAACGCTGTTCGATGGCTGAGGCGGTGAGTGCGCTTCGTTTCACTGCGACAGTTTGAGGGTCGCGCATGAAGCGGTCTGCCAATTTGCGGATCCGCGCAGGCATGGTGGCGCTGAACAACGCGGTCTGCCTCTCCGCTGGAGTCGTCGCCAGGATCTTTTCCACCTCTTCCACGAATCCCATGTTAAGCATTTCGTCGGCTTCATCCAGCACGACCGTTTTGATGTCATTCAACACTAGAACTTTGCGTTCAAGCAGGTCATTCAAACGACCTGGCGTGCCGACGACAATATCCACGCCGCGTTTGAGGTTGTTGATCTGCGGACCATACGGCTGACCGCCATACACAGCCAACACGCGGATGTGAAGATGTTTGCCGTATTCGGTCATCGAATTGGCAACTTGCAACGCGAGCTCGCGCGTGGGTGCAAGCACCAACGCCTGCGGATTTTTTTGTCTTTGAAAATTATGGAGAATGGGGAGCGCAAACGCGGCGGTCTTGCCTGTGCCCGTCTGCGCCTGCCCGATCACATCTGCCCCCGTGAGCATGATCGGAATCATCGCGGCTTGGATCGGCGTCGGTGTCGAATAGCCGAGTTCGGTGATCGCCTGCATGATCTCGTCACGCAGGTTTAAAGAAGTAAATTCGGTTGTCATCGTTTTCCTTTAGTCAGATAGTCGGATAGTCGACAAGCGGTCGGTCAGGGCTATCAGACTACAAGACCAACCAACAATGCGACTAGGTTTTGACGACTCCGTTTCACTTCCTTCTTGCAAATCAAGCCTGCCTTTTCAGGTCGGCTTGCCCAACAAAAAAGCCCGACACACGTTCATCGGGCGTTCGTTCGGAGTGTATCAAAACAATTCCCAGAGTATTACAGCGGCGGGAGTATAACACGGTTTTGAAGGGTAATGAAAAACACCTGATGGGTTTGCACAAAACTGTTCTTAACCGGCATATCCATATTTGACTTTGTCCAAAATGAAAGGGACGCTGATTCACGCTGAAAAACGCAGGTTTTCTTTTTGAATCAGCGGCAATCAGCGTTTTCAGCGTCCCAAAAGTTTCTCGACTTGTTACGGATACAGTCTATTATGTTCGTCCAGCAGTTAAACTGCTGGACGAACGAGCAACGCATCGAAATCGCAACCGAAAATCATCTCAAACCGTGTAGAATGGAGCAAACAGGAATGAATATGGACACACTTCAACCCGGGCAAATGCTTGGCTCCTACCAAATAGTCAGTCAAGTCGGTAAAGGAGGCATGGCAACCGTCTACAAGGCGTACCAAGCGTCCATGGATCGGAACGTGGCGATCAAAGTCCTGCCGCGCCAACTGGCGGAGAGCGCGGAATTCGCGGCGCGCTTCCAACAAGAGGCGCGCATCATCGCCCGGCTCGAACATCCGCACATTTTGCCGGTGTTCGACTTCGGCGAGAGCGACGGCGTCACCTATTTCGTGATGCGCTACCTCGAAGCGGGGACTCTCAAAACAAAAATGGAAACGGGTCCGCTTTCGTTGAATGAGATTGACCGTCTCTTCACCCAACTTGCTGAAGCCTTGAATTACGCGCACGGTCACGGCATTGTGCATCGAGACCTCAAACCCGCCAACGCCCTCATTGACAACGACGGAAATTTATTCCTCACCGATTTTGGCATCGCCAAACTGCTCGAAAGCGCCTCCCCTCGCCTCACTCAAACCGACGCGATCCTCGGCACGCCCGCCTACATCAGCCCCGAACAGGCAAAAGCGGAAAGTATCAACCAGCGTTCCGACATTTATTCGCTTGGCATCATCCTCTATGAAATGGTCACAGGCAGTGTGCCATTCGTCGCCGACACGCCGCTTGCCGTCATCCTCAAACATATCAGCGATCCGTTGCCGCCGCCCTCTGTTCGCAAAAAAGATATTCCCGAGTCCATCGAACAAGTAATCCTCAAAGCGCTCGCCAAAGACCCAAGCGACCGCTACTCCACCGCCGCCGAATTTCTCTCCGCGTGGAAGCGCGCGCTCGCCGAAGGAGAAACAATCCAACAGGCGCCCGAGCCGAAATCCGCGCCCGCCTCTCGCGCAGGGGGGACGCCTGCTCCTGCTCCGTCAACCGCTCCCTCCTCTTCAAGAGGACTCACAGGCTGGATCGTTGGTTGTCTTGTTGTTGTCTGTCTTGTATTCGGTGTCGCGGGCATTGGCATTCTCTTCCTCAATTGGCAAACTCCAGCCTTCCTGACTCCCGCCACATCGACGCCAATCCCAACGCTTACCCCGCTTCCTACACAAACCGCTGCGCCAATCATCAACAGCAAAGTCCTTGTACAAGATGATTTCTCTAATAGCGATCAATGGGGAACGATCACCAATGCAGATTACTCCGTTGAATACGACGGCGAAGCATTACGGATGAAGGTCTTCCAACAGACGAGTTGGTTCGTGTGGACCACGGCAAGCGACGAGGCGTATCAGAATATCCACGTCGAAGTTACCGCCACCAACAACGACGGCGAAGCATCCACCGCGTTCGGAATCATGTGCCACCTGCAAGCAACAAGCGATTCGTATTACTACCTCGTTATGACGCCCGGCGGAAATTACGCAATCGCCCTGACAAAAGAAGGCGAAACCGACCTATTCTTAACCAACGACGATCAATGGGATCATTCTGATTTGATCGTGGAAAACAAATCTACTTACCGCGTCGGCGCAGATTGCGGCAACGGCAGGCTAACCTTGTACGTGGATGGTCAGCAGATCGCATCGGTCACAGACGGCACGTTCGCCAGCGGTATCGTCGGTCTCTACGCGTGGAGCGGCGAAAATACCCCCACAGCAGATGTCACCTTTGACGATTTCATTGTCACAACGCTTGAATAAATTCATTACCGATCGCGCGGCGGCAATAGCCGTCTTCCTGTTGTTCATCACCGCCGCCGCGTACTACAATCTTCCCGAACCTGAATTCCTCAACATCAAATTCGGCTGGGAATATGGCAACATCGCCGAATCGCTCGCCCTCGGGCGCGGATTCGCCAACGCCTTCACGCCGCAGAGCGGACCCACCGCGTGGATGCCGCCGCTGTTTGTGTTCTTCCTCGCGGGCGTGTTCAAAATATTCGGCATCAAATCCCTGGCTTCGATGTGGGCGGTGTTCGCGGTCAAATATGCCGCGCTCGCCGTGTCACTGTATTTTTTACTCTCCGTTACCCGGGCGGCAGGATACGGACGCTTCAAACCCCTTCTGTCGTTGATCTTCACCGCGTTGATTTTTTTCAACCGCGATATCTTCTTCCGTTCCCTGCACGACGACTGGGTGAATCTATTTTTTGTGTGTTGGGCTTTATTTGCCCTATTCAGGCAGACGACCGAATCGTTCAAAGAGGCTCGCTCGCATTTATATTTGCTGGCAACCCTATTACCGCTGACCAATCCCGTACTCACGCTGGCTTTTGCCGTTGCCGAGGGGTTCGCCCTCCTGTCCCGTTCAGAAGGCGGGTCGCGCTCCCACCGATGGGAACCAGCCATACTCGTCGTCCTGCTCGCCGCATCCACATCCTTATGGACGGCGCGAAATTACCAAGTATTCGGCGCGCTCATCCCCATCAAATCCAATTTTTGGTACGACTTCTATCAGGCAAACGCTCTCGATACCGATGGGCTGACCTCCAACGAAACGTTCGCCAAATATCACCTCATCAACAAAAACGAAAATCAGCAACGCTACTTGGCGGAAGGGGAAGCCCGCTTTACCGAGTCATATCACGGCTTATCCACAGCATGGATTCGCGCTCACCCGTCGCAACTGCTCGCCAACATCGGCAGGCGCGCTTTCAGCGCGTTCGTCTATTCGCATTACGTGGAAGATATTCCGCATATCACACCCAACGCGCTGACCATGGAAGACATTCTCACCCTGCAACAGGCTGGGCTCATCTACATCGACGAAACAAACGTGCCGTACTGGATTTCCACCACCCTGTCTCAACGCGAGTTCGAAGCGCGGATCGCTCCGCTGGAACTCAACGATTCATCTGCGGTGATTCAGGATTGGTCGCGCCAAACAG
Organism: Anaerolineales bacterium; assembly: GCA_021462845.1. Lineage (GTDB taxonomy): Bacteria > Chloroflexota > Anaerolineae > Anaerolineales > Villigracilaceae > Defluviilinea. The sequence continues at coordinate 1,879 of JAJTXU010000023.1, read as the reverse complement.
CGGCTCTTGAGGCGCACAAACAAAGTTGGAAGATCGTATTGAAGACCCTCTTCCTGTCCATCATCCCATCGCTTTGTATCATCATCGGGTTGCTCATCGGAAAAATTCGCACAAACCCAGCCTTTACGCTTTCCGTCCTGCTCTACCTGATCTATCTTGCGCCCTATGTCCTCACATCCTTCTATCGCCGCTATCAAGCGCCGCTGATTGGTCTGCAATCCATGTTTATTTTTCTCGTCGCCTGCGCGTTTCTGGAATGGATACTGCTAAAGACCTCAGCCGCAGGCTTCATGAATTCACACGGATCGGTTTAATACATAGGTCAGCCATGTCAATTCATGGTCAAGAGTTTCCACGCCTAAGGCTTTGTCCAAAAATAAGTTGAGCACTTTGGCATAAAAATGCTCTGAAAGTAGGCTAATTTTCGCCGTTGAACGCATTAACTGTTCAAGTTATTTTTGGACAGTTCCTAAACCCCGCCTATTCAGAATAACCCTGAATGGCTGACACGTAGTGACGACTTTAGTCGTCTTGTTACGGCTAAAAAGCGACTGAAGTCGCTACTACGCCGTCAGGCAATAAAAACGGGAAGCCTTTTTATTTGCTCCATTGTTATAATTCTCCCGCAATGGATTCTAAAACCCTGCAAGTCCTTGAATACAACAAGGTCCGCGAACGGCTCAAAGCCTTTTGCGATTTTTCCGCTTCGATGGAACTTGCGCTGGCGTTGGAGCCAACTGACTCTTATGATCTCGCGCTTGCGCGGATTGCCGAAACTAGTGAAGCGCGATTATTGTTTGCCACCAGCGATATTGGCATCGGCGGCGCGCACGACATTCGCCAAGCCGTTGACCTCGCCGCGCGCGGCGGCGTTCTCGACCCTGAGCAATTGCTGGACATAAAATCCACGCTCATTTCGTGCCGCGAGTTGAAGAAATCGCTTGAAAGAAAAACAGATGAGTACCCGCGTCTCTCCCAAATTGCAGTTGGGTTGCCCGACTCTCACGGAATCGTGGACGCGATCACCCGCATCCTCTCCGACCGCGGCGAAGTGTTGGACTCTGCCTCGCCCAAACTCGCCGACCTGCGCCGCGAGATCAAGATCGCGCACGGACGGTTGATGTCGCGCCTGCAAAAGTATCTCACCGAGTCTGCGAACAAGTTGCAGGAGCCGATCATCACCCAACGCGATGGGCGTTACGTTATCCCATTGCGTGCCGAGTTCAAAGGGAGCATCAAAGCCGTCGTTCACGATCAATCCTCCAGCGGCGCGACGTTGTTCGTGGAGCCTCTTCCCGTTGTGGAACTCAACAACGAACTGCGCGAACTCGAATTGAAAGCCCGCGACGAAGAACGAAGAATCCTCGCCGAGGTTTCCGCCCAAGTCGGCGAACATGCGGAGGAGTTCAAATACGGCGTTGAAAATCTCGCCATGCTCGATCTCATCTTTGCGAAGGCGAAGTATGCGGAGGAACTCAAAGCATCTGAGCCAGTTCTTCACAAAATGAAAGATGAAAGACGAAAGAACGCTGATAGTCATCTTTCCTCTTTCGTCTTTCGTTTAATGCAGGCTAGGCACCCTCTTTTAGATTCCCAAACCGTCGTGCCGATTGACATCAACCCGAAAGATGGCACACGCGCGATCATCATCACGGGTCCGAACACGGGCGGCAAAACGGTCTCGCTCAAAACGGTCGGCTTGCTCGCCCTCATGGCGCAAAGCGGATTGCACATCCCTGCGCAGAGCGGCTCGGAGATCCCATTTTTTCACAGCGTCTTTGCCGACATCGGCGACGAGCAATCCATCGAGCAATCGCTCAGCACGTTCAGCGGTCACATCACCAACATCATCCGCATCCTCAAACACATTGACCATCGC